>CALCCB010000083.1 GCA_937899625.1 uncultured Bacteroidota bacterium | reverse complement strand
CAGATCACCAAAGGAACAGGGAATGTCGTAAACGGTTATGAATCGATGGCGGGGTTGATCAATCTTGAATTGAAAAAGCCTGCAGAAATGGAGAGATTCTATTTCAATTTTTACGGGAACATGTTCTCCAGAGCTGAGCTTAACTTCAATGCCGGGCATATCTTGAATGAAAAGTGGAGCACAGGGTGGTTTGCACATGGGGCGAAGATCTTTACAGAGATGGATAGCAACAAAGACGGATTCAGGGATATTCCAATTGGGCAAACATTTGCGTTGATGAACAGGTGGGCATATGCCGGGAAAAAAATGGAATCTCAATTCGGTTTCAATGCGTATCTGGACCAGAAGAGTGGAGGTCAGATGAGCTCGAACATGGCTCCTGGACAGCAGCGATACAATGTAGACATCGATTCTCGTCACGTGGATGTTTTCGCCAAAACAGGGTTTTTCATGAAGAAACCTTACAATTCAATTGGAGTGGTTTATAATCTGAAATACCAGTATCTGGATGGCGCTTTTGGTAACCGTAATTTTAACGGGGAAGAAAAAAGAGGATACGTCAACGCCATTTTTGATGGGATCATTGGAACGACAGACCACAAGATCAAGCTTGGGTTAAGTGGAGTATATACAGATATCACGCAGCATTTGCAGGACACATTGAGTTCTGATCGAGTAGAGATCGTACCGGGAGCATTTGGAGAATATACTTTCACAGGTATGCGAATGACTGCGGTTGCCGGTGCCCGAGCGGACTACCATAATTTGTTCGGCTTTCAGTTTTCTCCAAGACTTCATGCAAAGTATATTCTTACCGAACATACAGACCTGAGATTTACAGGGGGCAAAGGATGGAGAGTACCGAATTACATCATTGACAACATTTCACTGTTGGCGACTTCGTCTCCTTGGTGGATGCTAGATGAATTAAAGCCTGAAATTTCGTGGAATGTCGGAGGATCAATTGTTCATGAGTACAAATTGTTCAAGCAAAAAGCGACCTTGTCAGTGGATTTCTATCATACCTTATTTGAAAATCAGCTGATCGTTAACCGTGATGGAAGTTTCATTCGTTTCATGAACCAGCAGGGAGGATCCTATTCAAATAGTTTCCAGGCAGAAGCCAGTATCAAACCGTCAAAAGTGCTGGAATTAAGATTTGCGTATAAGTTCCTGGATGTGCGAGCTGAATTCGTGGAAGGAATTACACAACAAGTGATGATTCCGAGAAACAGAGGCTTCTTCAATCTTGGCTATATCAGCAGAAACAAGCGATGGGAGTATGATCTCACGGTGACCATGATGGGGGTTTCCCGATTACCGGGGATCGGTCCAACGGATGGTCTGTATTTTTCAAAAGCATATATCTTAGCTAATACACAGATCACTCATGTTTTAAAAAAATGGGACTTTTACTTAGGTATAGAGAACCTGACCAATTACCGTCAGAATGATGCGATCATTGATGCTGCCAACCCTTTTGGCTCGAATTTCGATGCTACACAGATCTGGGGACCAGTGATGGGGATCAATGTTTATGCAGGAGTCAGATACGCAATTAAAAGAAAAAAATAAATTAACCTTAAAACAAAGAAAAATGAAAAATGCAATGTTTTTACTGATGCTAGTAATGTTTACTTTCAACGTATCAGCACAGGAAAAAAAGTCAAAGTATAAAACAGTTATGATCCAGACATCCGCAGAATGTGGAGATTGTAAAGATCGTTTGGAAGACTTAATGAACTATACCAAAGGGGTTTCATTTGCTGAGTTAGACCTTGAAACCAAGAAATTGACAGTAAAATTCAAACCTTCAAAGATCTCGTTAGCCGAGATCAAGACCAAGATCAGTGAGTTAGGCTACGATGCTGACGAGGTAAAAGCTATTCCGGAAGCAGTTAAAAAATTACCATTGTGTTGTCAACCTGGTGGGATGAAAAATCGTTAATCAAGAAAGAAAAAGGAACGCTCGAAAGAGCGTTTTTTGTTTATGTCCGTTTTTCGTTTTTGCATGCCATAGCTTTTTATTATTTTCGCAGTCCAATTACGTAATTAACAGTAAGAAATGTCATATTTATTTACATCAGAATCCGTATCCGAAGGACATCCGGATAAAGTAGCAGATCAGATCTCTGACGCATTGATCGACCATTTCATGGCCTTCGATCCACAATCTAAGGTGGCTTGTGAAACACTTGTTACAACAGGGCAGGTGGTTTTGGCAGGTGAGATCAAGACAAATACCTATTTGGATGTTCAGCACATTGCTCGTGAAACGATCAAAAAGATCGGGTATACGAAGTCTGAGTACATGTTCGATGCGAATTCATGTGGTATTCTTTCTGCTCTTCATGAGCAGTCTTCTGATATCAATCAGGGAGTGGAGAGAACTAATCCAGAAGATCAAGGCGCTGGTGACCAGGGAATGATGTTTGGTTATGCAACCAAGGAGACAGAAAACTACATGCCTTTGGCATTGGATATCGCGCACAAGATCCTTCAGGAGCTATCTCATATCAGAAATAATGAGCCACAGGTGATCGGTTATTTAAGACCGGATGCAAAGTCACAGGTGACGATCGAGTATTCAGATGACAACGTTCCACAGCGTATTGACACGATCGTAGTTTCTACGCAGCATGATGATTTTGATACTGAGGAGAAGATGTTGGCGAAGATCAAGGAAGATATGATCAATATCGTGATCCCTCGTGTAAAGGCGAAATTGAAACCAGAAACTCAGAAGTTATTTACTGATGATATCCAATACCACATTAACCCAACAGGTAAATTCGTGATCGGTGGACCACACGGAGATACAGGATTGACAGGTCGTAAGATCATCGTTGATACTTACGGAGGTAAGGGTGCTCACGGTGGTGGCGCGTTTTCAGGAAAAGATCCATCTAAGGTTGACCGTTCAGCTGCTTATGCAACTCGTCATATCGCGAAGAACATGGTGGCTGCAGGTTTATGTGATGAGGTATTGGTGCAGGTTTCATATGCAATTGGTGTTGCGAAACCTTGTGGTTTATTCATCAATACGTACGGTACTTCAAAAGTAAACATGGCGGATGGTGAGATCGCGAAGAAGATCGAAGAGATCTTTGACATGAGACCTTATTTCATCGAACAGCGATTGAAATTAAGAAACCCAATGTATGCTGAAACTGCGGCTTATGGACACATGGGTCGTAAAAATGAAGTAGTGAAGAAAACATTTACTGCTCCGGACGGAAGAAAAGAAGTTCGCGATGTAGAATTGTTTACTTGGGAAAAATTAGATTACGTTGATAATATCAAAAAAGCATTCGGATTATAATCATCCTATCAGATAATTAAGGATCCCCGCCACAAGCGGGGATTTTTTTTGAAGCGTTTTTCGGACAAATGGCTAATTTCTTATTTTATGGTCTGTCTGAACCGCTTATCAATCTTTTAATTGGTCATCATTCAAGATTTCTATCTTTATTTAAAATACATCACATGAAAAGATCTTTTTTGTTAATTGCTTTTATAGGTATGTCAGTATTGTCATTAGGACAAACTGCAGATGAAATCATCAACCAGTACTTTGAAACCATTGGTGGTTTGGAAAAATTAAATACCATTTCAAGTGTAGAAATGAAGGCTAAAGTTGACTATGGAGGGATGTCCATTCCTTTACAGATCGTAAGTATGAAGGATGGTCGTCAGTTTACCAAAATTAATTTTCAGGGAAAAGAAATTACCCAAGGAGCTTATGATGGTACAACGGCCTGGGGGACTAATTTCATGACGATGAAAGCGGAAAAGGAAGACGCCGAATCCACAGAGAATATAAAGCGTTCTGTGGGCGATTTAGTATCTCCTTTTTTGAATTATAACGATAAAGGTTATTCTGTTGAACTTCTTCCAAATGAGACGATCGAAGGAGTTGATTGCTTTAAATTAAAATTGACAAAGAAGCCACTTTTGGTGGATGGAGAGGGAGTTCCAAATGTAGAATTCTATTATATTGATAAGGATAATTACGTGCCAATTGTCGTAGAGCAGGAGATCAATCAAGGTGAAATGAAAGGGCAGATCTCACAAACGGTATTTTCTGATTATCAGGAAGTAGATGGAGCTTATTTTGCCTTTTCAATTACACAAAGAATTAAGGATGGCATGGGTCAAACGATCGTGATTGATTCTATTGAGCTAAACAAGAACTACGAGGAAAGTATGTTCGCCTTCCCTGCAGAGTAAGCGGTAATTCAATTAAACACCATGAAGAAATTAGTATCTATAGGAATCTTATGGACTGCATTTTCTGTGAATGCACAGGAGGCGTCTGTCATTGCTGGAAAAGAAATTTTTGGAGATTTAAAGGCTCGTCAAATTGGTCCGGCATTGATGTCAGGTAGAGTTTCGGATATTGAAGGTCATCCGACGAACAATAAAGTAATTTACATTGGAACTGCCGGAGGTGGCGTTTGGAAGTCTCAAGATGGCGGTGTTCGATTTAACTCGATCTTTGACGATCTTCCACAATCCATTGGTGCTGTAGCGATTGATCCATCAGATCCGGACAACACGCTTTGGGTTGGGACAGGAGAGGTTTGGACCAGAAATAGTGTATCTATCGGTGATGGGATCTATCGTTCAAATGATGGAGGAAACAACTGGAAAAAATTCGGACTGGAAAAAACAGAACGCATCAGTGCGATCGAAATAGATCCGAGAGATCAAAATACAATTTACGTGGGTGCACTTGGCGCACTGTGGGGAGATAGCGAAGATCGAGGTGTTTTTAAAACTACTGATGGTGGACAAACATGGACTAAAATTCTATTTGTGAATGCTGCTACTGGATGTTCTGATCTGATCATGGACCCTAATGACCCAAATACGCTTTATGCGTCCTTTTGGGAATTCAGGAGGACTGCTTATTCTTTCAATTCCGGTGGAATGAATAGCTCTTTGTACAAATCCACAGATGGTGGTAAAACCTGGGCAAAGATCCACAATGGTTTCCCGACAGGAAAACTGGGAAGAATTGCCGTGACGGTTGCGCCATCAAACTCGCAGATCCTTTATGCAGTTGTAGAGGCTGAAAAAGCGAATGAGAAAGGACTATATCGATCTGATGATGCAGGTAAAACCTGGAAACATTTGAATAGTGATTTTGAATTGACTGTGCGTCCGTTTTATTTCTCAAGAATTGTTGTTGATCCGAAAGATCCTGAAACGGTTGCAAAAGCAGGACTCGGGGGTTCAATAAGCCACGATGGCGGGAAGACCTTCAAAAATCTCGGATCAATGCACTCAGACATTCATGATATCTGGTTTGACATCAAAGATTCAGATAAGATGTTCGTGGCGACAGATGGTGGTTTGTATCGTTCTTTGAATGGAGGAACTACAATGGAGATCATTGAAAACCTACCGATCTGTCAATTCTATCATGTAAGTGTTGACAACCATACGCCGTACAATATTTATGGTGGTCTGCAGGATAATGGTTCTTGGTTCGGCCCATCTGCAAGTCCAGGTGGAATAGAAGCGCGTGATTGGGAATCTGTAGGAATGGGAGATGGTTTCAGAGTGTATTCTCACCCAACTAATCCTAGTATTGTTTACTCAGAAATGCAGGGAGCAGAAGGGGTTTGGAGATACGACCAGGAAAAGAAGCAAATGAAGGTGATTAAACCTTGGCCGGTCCAGGGAGATCCAAAACTTCGCTTCAACTGGAATGCTGCCATCACGACTAGTAAACATGCTCCTGACAGACTTTATATGGGGAGTCAATTCTTGCATCGTTCCGATGACAAGGGGGATAACTGGACGAAGATCTCTCCGGATCTTACGACGAACGATGCATCTAAGCAAAATCAGGTGGAGTCCGGTGGACTCTCAGCAGATAATTCAGGTGCTGAAAATCATTGTACCATTTTCACCATTGCAGAGTCGCCTCTTGACCAAAACGTCATATGGATTGGAACTGATGATGGTAATGTTCAGCTAACGACTGACGGAGGGAAGACCTGGGCAAACGTAACAGCCAATCTGACAGGGATTCCAAAAAATACATGGTGCTACCACATTGAAGCAAGCGTATTTAATAAGGGAACAGCATATGCCGTTTTTGATGGACACACACGCAATGATAAATCGACGTACGTGCTTAAAACTGCAGATTTCGGAAAGACCTGGAAATCAATCATCACTGCTGATGTGTCAGGATTTACAAGAAACATTCAGGAAGACTATAAAAACCCTGAATTACTATACTTGGGAACAGAATTTGGTTTATACGTAACTGTTGACGGTGGTGCACACTGGTATAAATTCACCAATGGAGTGCCAGCAGCAGCGGTGCATTATATCGAGATGCATCCGAAAACAAACGATCTGATTTTAGGGACACATGGTAGAGGGATCATTATCATCGATGACGTTAGTCCATTAAGAGAGTTGAATACGGAAGTGATGAGCAAAACACTTCATTTCTTCACTCCTCAAACGGTTTACATGGATGAAACCAGCTCTTTTGGAGGAGCCAGTGGCGAAACTCAATTTGTTGGGTCTAATCCATCTACAAGTGCGAAGATCAGCTATTACCTATCAAAGCGACATACTTTTGGCAAAATGACACTGGAAATTTTCGACAACAACGCGAATAAAATTTCAAATGTATCTCCGGGGAAGCAAAAAGGGATAAACATTGTGGAATGGAATTATGTCTCTATGGCTCCAAAAGTAGCATCAGGTAAAACGATCGATGCAGGAGGTTTCTTCGCACCAAGAGTAGTTGAAGGTAGATACAAAATTGTGATCACGAAAGGGAAAGAAACGTTCGAATCATTCATCGATGTGAAATACCCAGAGAACTCAATGTATTCGGCTGAAGAAAGAAAGCTTCAGCATGAAACGACAATGAAAATGTTTTCAATGACGGAAGATCTGGCATATATGGTGTATGAAATTGATGAGCTGATTGCACATACAGATAACACCCTAAAAACAAATGCTTCTCTGAAAAAACAGGCATTAAAGTTGAATACTGAGCTTAATGCACTCAAGGACGGATTGGTTATCACTAAAGGTGATAACTATGTGGGTGCCGGAGAAAAGCAATTAAGAGAAAAACTGAGTGACCTATACAGTACCGTGGGTTCATATTATGGGGCTCCTTCTAAAACTCAATTGGAAAATCTGGCAATGCTGGAGAAACAATTGCAAGAAGCGAAAAAGAGTTTTAGTGCAATCAAAAGTGCTCAGGTAACGAAGTACAAGACCGCAACAGAAAAGGCTGGAATTAAGTTCATCGAATTAAAATCATTTGAAGAGTTTGTCAAAAAGGACTGATTCGAACGATCCGGATGAAGAACTGAAATACTGATTAATCCCCGCTAGAAGCGGGGATTTTTTTGATATCTAGTTATCTCGTTTATCGAAATCTTCTTTTTGGTTGTATCGTTTCACGATCAAATACACAATGATCACCGCACAAGCAGCAAAGAACAATACTTCGCCTGCAATGATAAGTCCTGCAATGAAAGGCATCTTACTTGAATTTTACTGCGGTTCCATACGCAAGGATCTCTGCTGCTCCCTGAGCAATCATACTGGTGCTGAATCGAATATTTACGATCGCATCGGCGCCTAGTCTTTCTGCCTCCTGGATCATTCGTTTCATCGCTTGTTCTCTGGAATCAGCTTGAAGTTTTGTGTATTCTTCGATTTCCCCTCCGACGATGTTTTTCAATCCTGCAAGGATATCACGGCCAACATTTCGGGCGCGTACAGTACTTCCTCTTGCAACTCCAAGGATCTGGTCGATCTCTTTGTTTGGAACGGTTTCAGTTGTGGTTAAGATCATGGCGTTTTATTTTGAATTTTGAATTCTGATCGTTTGGTCTCCCTTCTCATTGGAGACTTTTAGAATAAATGTACCGTAATTTGTCCCCAGATCGATCTCTGTTTGGGATGAGTGGTGAATGATGTTTACAGGTACTATATTTCCCTGGATGTCTATCAATTCGATAGAAGAATAGTCGCTGGCGTTAAGGAAGAATTTACTGTTCACGCTCGGGTTGGGAGAAATTTGAACGGAACTTAACATCTCATCTTCAACAGATAAAGTTCCCAGAATCCCTCTTCGATAGATCACGTCTCCCGCAGATGCATCTTGGTATACCAAATGAATAAAGCCATCCTTGTAGGCAATGTCAGGATTCGTTTGAGCACTGGTCGTGGTCGTATTTACCATTTGCTTGGAAGACAATAATTCACTGATACTTCCTGTCGTCGTCCAGGCAAACATGATCTCATTGTTGGAAGTTTCAGCTTCTTGCCACGCGACAAATAGCGTATCTCCTTGTCCGGCTATTCTTGGGTAATTCTGACTTCCGGCTCCACTTGCAGGAGGTGTCATCATGGTCGTTGAAACGTACGACAATCCAGTTGTAGCATCCGTTTCTGATATATAGGTACGGTATGTTCCACCTGCTCTGCTTGCATAAACGCTGATCAGCTTATCATTGGAGAAGATCCCATGAGGCCCGGTCGAAGGACAAGAAGTCACTGCCCAGGACAGCTGATCTATATTTTCAAAAGAAGGATAAGTCATTCCGTCATCGGTAGAATAAACTGCATAGATGTCTCGGATATTTGATTCATTGTTTCGATACAACAGTGCGTGCTGGTTTCCATTGATTACATATTCAGCTGGACAGCAATCGCAAGCTTCATCAGGAATAGATAACGCGATCTCCATTTCGCCTTGATAGGTTGCACCCTGATCTGTCGAATGGGTGACTACATAGCGAGGATGTACCCAAACCGGATCGTGTGCCATGTATATCACACTTGGATTACCATTCTCATCCATATCAAGTGAAGGTAACCAGGCAACCCCCAGATTGTGATCATCTACTCTTATCGTGTCTGAAAAAGTGATCCCGCCATCAAATGATCGAACAGAATAAACATTCCCTACTTCAATGGGTTGCGCTTTGAAAACGATAACCACTGTATCTCCTTTTGAAGCAGCATCTGGACCCGTCCATGACGCAAGATAAGAGCTCATGTTTGCTGGTAACAGGGAAACCGGAGTATCGAATCCGGTTCCGTTCCATCGGGATGCATTCAGTGCACCTCCTGCTTTGCCATACACGACCATTGGCACATTATCGGCGGCAACAACAATTCTAGGTCTTATGTTTCCATATATTGACCCATCAGAAACTGGAATTTCCGGTTCCCAGAAGACAGTTGGACTTTGTGCTAAGAGCAAATGAGTTGGCATAAAAAGAAACAGGCTGAATAAATTATTCATAATTATTGAGTGATAAATTCTCTATCCTTTCCATCGAAATATGGGGACTGGATAGACAAAACTTTAAGTGGGTTTTTAGATAAAACTCTTACTACAGAGTGATGAGTTCCTTCTGGGACATTGAGATAATCTCCTTTTTCAATGATGATCTTTTCTCCATTAAAAAACATTTCTGCCTTCCCTTCAAGAACTACAATATTTTCGGTATGTTTCTGATGAAAATGTCCCTTTACGTCTTTTTTGATCCAGATCAGAAATGAGCTTTGAAGAGAATCTTCTGCAATTTTCTGCACGTGGATGTTTTCAAAATCAGAAGGAGGTTGAAAAGCCTTCAGCTGAAAAAAATCCTGCGAGTACCCAATACGGGTCAATAACGAAGCAAAAACAGTTAAAAGATAGAGTCTCATTTCAGCGGTTTGAGTAAAGATATAATAAACAAAAAAAGGGATCACAATGTGATCCCGAATCTGAATAATGGAAATCGTTAAATAGTATCAGCGGAGTAACCGTATACTGCAGGATTCTTACCTCCCATTGGTCTAATGTACGAAGACAATTGACCTCTATGATGAATAATATCGAAAAGGAAGAACCACATCATATTGGTTCTGGGCATACTTCCAAAAACGTTACCCTCTACCAAAAGTTCTACCATCTCATTCGACCATTTATTCTCATCATATGTATCCAACTTACCTATCGCATCGTTCCAAAGCTTTGTCAGTTTTGCGGAACCCTCTTCAGCACTTGAAAATGGATAAACAAGACATTCGTCACATTTATCATTCTCTAAGATTACCGAAAAGTCATAAGCATGGGCAATAATATGTTCTGCAATCTCGTATGCGCTTCTACTTCTTTCATGCGGCCTATAACCCATTTGATCATTCGGTATTGAAGCAATTATATCTGCCGTTGCCTTTAATTCCGTAGAAAGTATTGTTTTGAAAAATTCTTTATTCGTCATGATTTGTATATTATCAATTTTAGGTAGTAAATTAGTACTTTATAACAAATATATAAAATAAGTGTAAAATGTACGGTTTAGTAAATAAAGCAATCAAAGATTTAGTGACTGAAAAGTTTGGGGAAGATAAATGGGAAGTAATCTGTGATTTGAGTGATTTTGATGAAGGAGATTTTGTTGCAATGGATTCATATCCAGATGAATTGACATATACTCTTGTAAAGAATGCCTCAATCGTTTTAAAAGCAGACGCCTCTGTAGTTTTAGATGCTTTTGGTGAATACTGGATCTTATATACAGCAGATGAAGGATACAATGACCTTATGAATATAACAGGAAGCAACTTTGTTGATTTCTTGGAAAACTTGGACATGCTTCATTACAGAATGAACAATATTATGCCACATCTTCAGGCACCAAAGTTTCAGGTTCGTAATAAAGCTGAAAATTCATTAGAGCTAATTTACACATCACATAGAAAAGGGTTAACGCCAATGTTGTTTGGTTTAGTAAGGGGGCTTGGAAAAAGATTCAATATTGAAACAACTATGGTTGAAATAGACAGAGGTGATTTACCAGAAGATAGCCATGTGTTTCTTGTCAAGTGGTAAATTAAAACGATTGAATTTTGAGTTGGGTGAATAATCAAGATTACTCATTAGACATATTATTTGATGATTCTGAAATTTTGTCAGAGCTAGATGATATGGCCTATATGGCTTCAAAATTAACCAATGGATTCTCAGCATGTATTGAAATTGAATTAAACAATGATCGTAGAATCATTTCTAATTTTGAATTGGCATCTATTACGAATAATAGAACTCAAAAAATTAGCGATGAATTAAAAAATTGCAATTTTAAAAAAGCAGATGAATGTGAAATCTCATCGACAAACTTACCTCAATTATTCAGTAAAGCGGGATGTAATTCTATCATCAAGTGTTCTCTTCTTTCGTCCAGGAATGAATTTGTTCTTACATTTTATATTTTTTCAGATTCTGTTCAAGAATTAACCAAGTTTGAAAAAACAGGAATATCTACTTTAGTAAAGAGTTCAACTGCATTAGTTGATTTAAAAATTGAGTCATCTGGAAATCTGATCAGTATATTATCAGAATATGAAACGATGCGGAAAACGAATCCATTTATTCTGCTTTTTAATGAACAATTTCAACTATTAAAATACAGCGAGGGCTTTAAAAAAATAATACCCACCCTCAATCTATACGATCATTTCGACTACCATTTTGATTGGGATGACAGATTTTTAAGCGGTGACCTAAATAACTTTATTCAAAGTTATAAGAACAAATTGATATTTATCCTAGGCAAAAACTTGAAAGTCAAATTTAAAGTCTCGGTTTTTACAAAAAACGATTTTAAGTTTTTAGTTTGCTCGCCTGTATTGAACAATGAATTTCCAATAGAGAATTATAATCTTCAAATTTCTGATTTTTCTCCTCTCGATTACATAATTGAATATATTTTTCTCAAGCAAACAACTGATAGCTCTCTCTCGGATTCAAAAAGAATACAAAAAAATCTTGTCCAAAAAAACAAGGAATTAAAGCTGGTTAGAGATGAAATAGAAGTGATTGCACGTTTCCCGAATGAAAATCCGAATCCAATACTTCGTTTGAATGAAAATCAGGAAATCATTTATTTCAATAAAGCGAGTCAAGAATCTTTTCTAAAAGATTTTTCTGTTATTGAGGGTAAAATTAATGACGTTGAATTTTTGGCAGCGATTAATGAATTAGTGCAATCAAATGGGCAAAATTCTTTCTTAACACTAGAGAGAAACTCTCGATTTTACAATATTGATCTTGCCAATATAGTAGATAAAAACTATGTGAATCTTTATGCATCTGAAATCACAGAATTCATAGAAAATAATAATAAATTAAAAAATTTTTACGAAAGTATTCTGGATGGATTCCCCTTGGATATCGCAGTGTTTAATTTACAACATGAATATATCTATGTTAACCAAAAAGGGATCAAAAATGATGAAATCAGAAATTGGATTATCGGTAAAACAGACTTTGATTATTATCAACTGAAAGGAATTCCAAATACTCCGGCATTACTTAGACGTCAAAATTTTAATAAAGTAAAAAAGAGAAAAACATTTGCACAATGGGAGGATGAGCATATTAGTCAAGAAGGGGTTAAGATTATTACTCAAAGAACATTTGAGCCTATTATAGGCACAAAAAATAAGTTGGAATATATCATCGGTTATGGAGTTGATATCACTTCTTTAAAGGCCATTCAAAATGAGTTAACAACTCAGCTATCTTTCTTGGAACTACTTTCAGAAGTTGCATCATCCTTCGTCGGTGTAGGTCCAAAAGACTTCAACAAAAAAGTTAGATCTAATCTCAGTAAAATAGGCAAGTTCATGGGGGCAGATCGAGCTTATTTTTATTCTTACGACTTTGATGAGGAAAAAATGATTCTTGAAAGTGAATGGGTATTAAATGATGAAGTTCAAAAAAATTCTCGGATTGTATCAATGAATGTTTTACCAAAGAAGAGATTACTAACGCATCTTGATGGGAAGCCATTCAATGTGGAAAACATCAGTGAGTTGCCTGATGGAGAGTATAAAGACAAGCTCCTAAATATAAATATTAAATCTTTTTACACGTATCCTTGCATGTCAGGTAAAGTCTGTCAAGGTTTTGTTGGTATTGATTTTATTGAGGAATATAAAAAACCCTCTGATAAAGAATCCTTGTTACTCGAATTATTTTCTCAAATTATTGGAAATGGGTTTTCATCGGTGAATTATTTGAATGAAATTAATCATCAAAATGAGGTCATTTCAAAAATGAATCAAAACCTTGAAATCAAGATAGCTGAGCAAACAGCCAAAAATCAGGAATTAACAATAATGCTCTCCAATTTGGATAAAGCTGCCATGATAGGAGAGTTGACCGCAAACATCACTCATGAATTGAATACACCTATTGGGGCGATTAGAGCATCTGCAGAGCAAGTTAACTCAACTGTTGAACAGTTATTTGTTTCATCATTACTGCAATGTTCAAGTGATCAAATTAAGAAAGCATACAAAAGAGAGGGTGATTTCAGTGTTAATGTCGGTGGGATACAACGTTTAAAAGAAATAAAAACATGGAATGATTTTATTTCTAATCATCAGCGATATGCACCATTAAAATCTGATGAAATCATTAACGCTCTAATTAATGCCAGAATAGAAATAAGCGATATTGATTACCTCGAAGAATTCATTCAAATTGAAGATCCATTGCCTTATATTAACTTAATGTATTCAATTCTTTTAATGAGATCTTTCAATGATTCAATTTTACTATCAGTCAACAGGGCGGCCGAAGTAATCCGAAATTTAAGATTTTATTTAAGAGATGGTGACGAAAGTATAGTTAAGGAGGAAGTGAATCTTGAGCAATCAATTCAAACCGTAATTAAAATATTCCAATATGAGATAAAAAGAGGGGTGCTGATCGAATATGAAGGCGAAAATGATATTGTCATTATGGCATTTCAAGCGAAACTATATCAGGTATGGTCGAATATAATAAAGAACGGAATAGACGCAATGGATCATAAAGGTATCATTCAGATTAGATTAACCAAAGAAGATGGTTTTGCCAAAATTAGTATTTCAAATGATGGCCCTAAAATCCCTGAGGATGTATTGCCCAATATTTTTAGCCGTTTTGTTTCAACAAAAAAAGAAAAATCAGGTGCTGGAATAGGTCTGAACATTGTAAAAGAAATCCTAGATGAACATCATGCTGCGGTTGAGGTAATTTCTACAGATGATTTAACTACTTTTACATTTAAATTTCCATTTAGATAATTATGAAATACGCTATTGTCTGTGTTGATGATGATCGTACAATTGTTGATGTACTTTCATACCAATTAAAAAAGTATTTTTCACCGTCTACCACTTTGATAGAGACGTTGACTAATCCAATGGAAGTTGAAGGATGCATTCAGGAGTTAATGAGTTATGGTGTCGACATTTTGTTCTTGATTGTTGATTATCAAATGCCTGAAATGAATGGAGCAACCCTCATAAAAAAGATTAAATCAAAATATCCTGAATTGGTTTGTTTTATGCTTTCTGGTCAGTCAAATAGCATTGTAGTCAGTGAGTTAATTGAAACAGGTTTGCTCACTGAGTTTATTGAAAAACCATGGGTAGAAAAAAGATTGGTAGAAAAAATAGAGCCATTCATATTAAAAATTAAAAAAGAAGTGAACGACTAATTGATCCATGTTGATCAAAATGGTATAAATGCTTTAGCATTTACTTAATCAAAATAAAAAAGCCTGTATTTACAGGCTTTCATTTTTATATGATAATGAGAATTAGCTCATCATGTAGCTTTCAATACTAGGGCATGCACATACTAAGTTACGATCACCATAAGCATTGTCCACTCTTCGAACCGGTACCCAGTATTTGAAATCTTTCAAATAGGAAACAGGGTAGGCTGCTTCTTGAGGTGAATACGGATAGTTCCAGTTTTTATTGATGATACAATCTGCAGTATGTGGGGCATTTTTCAACAAATTATTCTCTTTGTCTGCATGTCCATTTTCGATCTCTCTGATCTCAGTTCTGATCTTGATCATTGCTTCAATGAATCTGTCCAGCTCTTCCTTATCTTCTGATTCGGTTGGTTCAATCATCAAAGTACCTGCAACTGGGAAAGAAACAGTAGGAGCATGGAATCCGAAATCGATCAAACGCTTCGCGATATCTGCAACTTCAACGTCAGCTGTTTTCTTGAATTCACGGCAGTCAAGGATCATTTCGTGAGCAACTGTTCCATTCTTACCTGCATACAGTACATCATAATGACCTTTCAAAGAAGCTGCAATGTAGTTGGCATTCAAGATTGCAATTTCAGTTGAATGACGTAATCCTTTTGCCCCAAGCATCTTGATGTATCCATAAGAGATCAAAAGGATCAAAGCAGAACCATAAGGTGCGGCAGAAACCGCATGGATTGCCTGATCTCCTCCTGCTTTTACCAAAGGATTTCCGGGTAGGAAAGGAGCAAGGTGAGCACCAACTCCGATTGGCCCCATTCCAGGTCCACCACCACCATGAGGGATCGCAAATGTTTTGTGAAGGTTCAGGTGACAAACATCAGCTCCAATGTTTCCAGGATTAGTTAATCCTACCTGAGCATTCATATTTGCACCATCCATGTATACTTGTCCCCCATTTTCATGGATGATCGAAGTGATCTCACGAATACCTTCTTCATAAACACCGTGAGTAGATGGATAAGTCACCATCAATCCAGCAAGTGTATCTTTTAGCTCATTGGCTACTTGTCTTAATTCATCGATGTTAATGTTTCCATTCTCATCACATCCTGTAACAACCACTTCCATCCCCGCCATCACTGCAGATGCTGGATTCGTACCGTGAGCTGAAGAAGGAATGATCATCTTAGTTCGTTGGAAATCACCTCTGGATTCATGATACGCTTTGATTACCATCAACCCCGCGTACTCTCCTTGTGCACCTGAGTTAGGTTGTAAGGACATGGCAGCAAAGCCGGTGCATTCGCAAAGGTCTTTCTCCAATTGACGGAACATTTCATGATATCCTTCTGCCTGATTGATCGGTGCGAATGGATGCATATTGGCGAATTGTGGATTCGTGATTGGAATCAACTCACTTGCCGCATTTAATTTCATGGTACATGACCCAAGTGGGATCATGCTGTGTACCAATGAAAGATCTTTATTCTCCAAACGCTTCAGGTAACGCATCATTTTTGATTCAGAATGATAGCTGTTAAAAGTTGCGTGGGTCAAGACACCATCCGTTCTTAAAAATGCTCCAACTAGATTCGCATGTAATTCATGTGTGACCTCAGTAGCTTCTTTTCCATCAATTTTCGCGAAGATCTCCAGGATATTTTCAACGTCTGCTGTCGTGTGTGGCTCTCCAAAGCTGATCGTCAATTCACTGTCATTGATGTAATTAAAGTTCATCTCTAATTCCTCAGCATAAGACTGAATCGCTGAGCATTGAACCCCTTTTACCCAAACTGTATCAAAGTAATTGTCTGATGCAACTTCAATGTCAAGTGCTTTTAATCCATCCGCCAATTTTGAAGCAAGTGAATGACAATGCAAAGCGATATCTCTCATTCCTGTCGGACCATGATATACTGCGTACATACTTGCCATAACGGCTAACAATGCCTGAGCAGTACAAATATTTGATGTTGCTTTATCTCTTTTAATGTGCTGCTCTCTTGTTTGAAGAGCCATTCTCAAAGCAAGATTGTCATCAGCATCTTTAGAGACTCCGATGATTCTACCCGGCATTGTTCTCTTGTATTCATCCCTCGCGGCGAATTAAGCTGCATGCGGTCCACCATAGCCCATCGGTACACCGAAGCGCTGAGAAGTTCCGAAAACAACATCCGCCCCCATAGATCCAGGTGAATTAAGGATCACAAGTGAAAGGATATCCGCTGCAACGGCAACCTGAACTCCTGATTCTTTCATTCTTGAAATGAAAGGCTTCAGATCAGTGACAACTCCTCTGGCATCAGGATACTGGATCAAAGCTCCAAAAAACTCATTTCCTGGCTGGAAAGATTGAGCATCTCCGATCACTAGATCAATTCCGAGATTCTTTGCTCTACCTACAACAACATCAATGGTTTGAGGAAAACATGAATCTGAAATAAAGAATTTGTTTTTCCCTTCCTTCACATCATTTCTTGAACGTGAATTCCAGAACATGATCATGGCTTCAGCAGCCGCAGTTCCTTCATCAAGAAGAGATGCATTAGCGATTTCAAGGCCAGTCAGCTCAAGGATCATCGTCTGAAAATTCAACAATGCCTCTAATCTTCCCTGAGAGATCTCAGCTTGATAAGGAGTATAAGCTGTATACCATCCCGGATTTTCAAGAACATTTCTCAGAATAACTGAAGGTACAATGGTTTCGTTATACCCCATTCCGATGAATGAACGAAAGACCTTATTTTTTTTACCCAGCTCCTGAATATGATTTAAATACTCTTGTTCTGATAAAGCATTATCAATAACAAGTTCTCTGTTCAAACGAATGTGTGCTGGGATCGTTTTGTCGATTAGTTCATCAATAGATGAGACTCCCGCTTTTGCTAACATTGCGGCCTTTTCTGTCTGATTTGGTCCAATGTGACGTTGAGAAAATACGCTCATTCTTAATTCTGTTCAAATTAGGCTACAAATATACATTAGCCTTTGCTATTCCTTTCTAAAACCAATCAAATTAAAATATGTTTAATTGTTGAATTTTCAACAACGAAAAGACTTATGAACAGCTTTCGAATTAGTAGGGTCTTTTTGACTGTTTTCTGCGTGCCGATCTTCTGTAGTTGGTCTTGTATCCACCTTTCTTATTCACGTAAAGACGACCGTCAATTCCAACATTGGAATTGTAATAAGGTAATCCCAAGCCCAAGTATACTTCGTGCGACCATCCCTTTGACCTTGCAAAAGGACCAAGATCGTAGTTTGCCATGTATCCAACACGAATCTTCTGGCTGAACGTATAATCAAATCCGGCGATCAATGAATTTTGGGATCGATATCCTAATGAAAAACCTAAGTCAGACCAAATTCCTCTCAGGATCACATCTTCCTGGATCGGTGCATTCCAGGTATACTTCAGTTGTAACGAAGGATGAAAAACAAATCGTTCACTCACTGAAAAATAGTAACCTGCCAAAGCATGGTAATGGAATCGAATGAGTTTCATTCCTTTGTCTTGTCCGAATAGCGTATTCTGAAACATCTGAGGAACAGAAATTCCAGCATAGAATTTTTTGGTTTTATAATACAATCCAACGGATGAATTGAATGCCCAAGTTGAATACCCAGTCGAAAATGCGGCATCATTTGGTTGAATGGTAGTTGCCTCGTTCAGATTCCAGGCAATATTGTCAACTCCAACACCTAAACCAAAGCTCAGATATTGTTTATCATCAAATAACAAGCGATAAGCATACATGGCCGAGATCGAATTTGTTTGATTTAATCCTATCCTATCGTTGTAGAAGTTGATACCAACGGCCATAAGCTCATTGATCTCGTAACCCCCATTGAATCCAATCGTTGTCGGTGCTCCTTCAAGTCCAACCCATTGGGTACGATAAACCAGGTCTGCACTCACTTGAGCATCCGTCGCTACAGCTGAAGGATTATAGATGGATTTCGTGAAATTGAAATTCGAGAATCGGATTGTATTTTGTCCAAGAATTAACGTAGACAACAGCGAAATAAAAGAAGTGATGATCAGAGTCCTCATATTATCGCTTTAAAGTTGTAAAACCATTATACACCAAGTCCTTCACTGTAATCTGATAATAATATGTGCCTTCAGGTAATGTGCCTTGTGTTAGACAGAGTGGTTCTTTACATGTGCCATCCCAGTTGTTCTGATAATTGTCACTTTCAAAAACTTTATCTCCCCATCGATTCCAGATTATGATGTCACCCGAATAAAATTCAAGTTCAGGGATAACAAATCGATCATTCGTTTGATCACCATTTGGTGAAAAACCTGTTGGTATGATAAGATCGATGACAAATACCCAGATTGAATCGATCCGTTGACATCCTTCTGACAGACTTGAAACTACGGCATAAGTAGTAGATTGATTCCCTGAAAAACTGGTGTTCTGTATATTGATGGCGGATAAGTTGTCGTACGGAAACCACGAATATTCATCGTAGCCTTCTGGCCCCGAGATCGCTATTGAAACACCGGGTTGTACATAGAATGTATCCTGAATTGAAGCTGATGGAATCTGTTGCACATAGATCAATTGATCAAGTGTTTCAGTGCAGGATCCGTTGGTTATCGTTACTGAATAAGTCGTATTTTGGGTCGGTCCTACAACAATACTACTTCCTGTTTCTCCAGTAGACCAAGAGTAAGTTCCCCCTCCGCCTGCAGTGAGTAATGCTGTTCCACCAAGGCAAACCGTTGTGGTGATGGTCGTTAAAGAAAAATTGGGTTCATTGATCAGGATTGCGGCATTTCCCAGACATCCGTTTGCATCGACTACTTCGACAGTATATACGCCTCCTTGATTCACAGTGATCAAAGCTTGAGTACTTCCCGTAGACCACAAGTAGCTATTATAGCCCTGGATGGTTGAAATTGCAGTTGACAGACCGTTACAGATCACATTTCCTTCAGAGGAGATCAACGTTGGAGTTGGATTCAGAGCAATCGTTACAGAGATACTTGCTGAAGAAATACAACCTAAAGCATCCTCTGCATCCACGGTATATGTTCCCGATTGAGTCGGTGTTAGTGAAGCAGAAGTTCCTGTCGATGGTCCTGACCAACTGTAGCTGACATATCCTGCCGATGCATTGATAGTTGTTCCTGAACCCTGACAAATGGTGATACTCGTCCCTTCATTGATCACAACATCAACATTACAAGCTAATATCGAACCTGATAGAAGAAGAAATGATATCAGTTGAACGAGTGTCTTCACTAGTCTACATAACTAAGTTTAAGCATGTTCGAATTTCCAAGATCCTCTAATGGAATTGAGGCAATATTGATCACCAGGTCACCTGATTTCAGTAAGCCATCCTTCTTAAGAAGGTATTTAATATCGGCGATAGTGTGATCGGTACTCACTCTTTTATCGTAGTAGAATGCTCTTACTCCCCAAACAAGATTTAATTGGGTTAAGATCTGACGGTTACTTGTAAACACGAAGATCGGAGCTTTCGGACGTTGGGATGCAATCTTATAGGCAGTATATCCTGAAAAGGTCATGGTAATGATCGCATCAGACTGAACCCTTTGAGATAAACGACATGCGTTGAAACAGATGGAATCGGTGATGAATCGGTTTTGATTTTTTTCCGGGATCTCTTCTTTGTTGTAGATACCTTCAAAGTTCTCCATTTCATGTACGATATTGCTCATGGTTTTAATGACCTGAACAGGGAACTTACCAACAGAAGTTTCACCTGAAAGCATTACTGCATCAGCACCGTCCAGCACCGCATTTGCAACGTCATTCACTTCTGCTCTCGTCGGAGTGATATTAGAGATCATGCTTTCCATCATCTGTGTAGCCACAATGATCGGTTTGGCATTTAGGATACACTTATTGATCAACATTTTTTGGATTAGTGGTACGTTCTGGTAGGGAACTTCTACACCAAGATCCCCTCTTGCTACCATAAGTCCGTCACTTTCTTTGATGATCTCATCGATTTCTTCAATCGCTTCGGGTTTCTCGATCTTGGCGATAACCTTGGCCTTGCATTTTTTGGAAGCAATAATATGACGAAGTTCAATGATGTCTCTTGCTGAACGTACGAATGAAAGACCGATCCAGTCAACATTCTGATCCAATGCAAAATTCAAGTCTTCCAGATCCTTCGGAGTTAGAGAAGGCATAGATATTTTTGTGTTCGGGAAATTCACTCCTTTTTTAGAAGAAAGGATTCCGCCATGTGCCACCCTTGCTCTGATGAGATCCTTGCCATTTGTACTAACAATATCCAAAGCAATTTTCCCATCATCCAGTAGAATTCTTTCCCCTGCCTGAACGTCTTGTGGTAATTTTGAATAATTGATGGAGAAGCGTTCTGCGGTTCCAAGCACTTTTTCAGTAACAATTTCAACTTCTTTTCCAGTAACCAATTCAATTCCATTATCAGTCATAAGATCGGTTCTGATCTTTGGTCCTTGAAGGTCAGCAAGTATTGCAACATTCAACCCTGTTTCTTCATTGAGCTCGCGGATAGTTTCAATTGCTGCCTGATGATCCTCATAGGCACCGTGCGAGAAATTTAAACGACAAACATTTAATCCCGCAAGGAACATTTCTCTCAAGGTGTCTTTGTCAGTCGATGCAGGCCCAAGCGTTGCTACTATTTTTGTTTTTTTCATTTCTAATTAAATATTATGTATTCAGTTGAACCGAATTCTTCCGGATCGAACTGATATGCTCCAATTACACTTGGAATTGTTCTTAAACGATCGACGATGTCAGCGACATCATAGATATGGTTTTCGTATAAAAACAGGAAGTAATCGATCGTCGGTTTTTCCGGGATCAAGTATTTTCCTGCTGATTTATTTTTGACGAGATAATATTCAAGCGTATTTTCCTCGTCTTTAAAATGGTAAGTCGAATGACTGGTCTCCTCCTGGCCTTTTTTTCCTTGAACCACAAAATCTTTGTCCGCTTTAACAAGCTGAGTTCGCAAAGACTCATTTAAACCCCATGCCAATCGATAATCGCTATGATGAGTGCAGATTCCGATCAATTCGAAATCATAGACTTGTTCAAAGGTTAGAATGTGCTTTTTAGGTTTAGCCATTTGCTTACAAATTTAAGGAAAAATGAGTGGTAACGAATATGGAATGAAAACTTCACGATTTCTTCATGTTCCTATCTCAAATGAAAATTGGATTAACAAAAAAATAACAATTTTAAATACTGTAATAAACAGTAAATCAGATAAATACGATTTTGGCATAGCATTTGAAAATTCAGAAACTGTAAACTTTTAAATTTTTAATTATGATCGCGAAAAAAAATCCGAGGTACGACCTCGAGCGCAAGAGAATTGTCCTGTTTCAGATAGGACTTCTGACAGCAGGCTCCTTCACATTAGCAGCCTTTACCTATCGTTCTCCTACAGAAATGATGTATCACAAGGAGAAGGTCACCGCAAGATCCATCAGTTTTGAAGTAGAGGAACCAAAGGAAATTCCAAAAATGGAACAACCTATTGTGAAACTTCCTCAAAAATCTCAAGATGATAAGTCCTCTGATCCAACGATCAACATTCAGAAAACAATTTCGGATGACATCAAAACAATAGATGATCAGAAGAAAAAAGCGGATTCTGACGTTGGTCTAGACGGCTTGACGATCAAGTTTGATGATAAAATTTCTGATGGAGACATTGTTGATGTCAAAGGGGAAGTTTTAGAGATCGTTGACAAGGATGCAGAATACATTGGAGGGTACATTGCAATGATGAACTTCATTCAGAAAAACATGAATTACCCTCAGGAAGCAATCGAATTGAACGAACAAGGACGTGTATACATCTCCTTTATCGTTGAAAAAGATGGGTCAGTATCCAGTGTTCAGGTAGAGCGTGGTGTGTCCAAATCGATTGATCGCGAAGCGGAGCGACTGGTTCGTATGTTCCCGGAATGGAAACCGGCTGAAATGGCCTATGGAAAGGTAAGAGCGAGAGTTCGTTTGCCGATCAACTTCATTCTGGAATAACGGATCTGTTCCGATAGCAAAAGGGCGGTTGAGTCATTAGCTCAGCCGCTTTTTTATTTGAACCGTTCAAAAAAGAATTTTCATTTAAATATTTTATTACTTTTACAACGTAATAAATGAAGAAAAGATGAGTGTTTTCGGTATCGTATTGTTTCTTTTGATCGGTGGAATGGCATTTTGGATGCTTGTTTTTCTAATGGGCTTTATCCTTCCTTACTGGATTACATTGGGTGTATTTGAGCAAATGCGTCCGAAAAGAATTTTCGAAGAGAAAGAAGAACATTAATTGTTCCCTAGATATTTGAAGCCTTCCAATTCGGAGGGCTTTTTTTATTTCCTGAACTTTAGGAATGGAATGAAGCGTGGAACGTTTTTCTGATATTCTTTGTACTCAGGATACTTATTTGCAGAAAGCTCTTCAGAAAAATCTGAGCTTCCTTTGAAAAGGATCACCAGCAACAAACTTCCTGCTATTGACCAGTTGATCCATTCGCCTGTGGCCACGACACTAAACAAATAAAAGATGATCCAGATAGTTTGCTCCATTGCATAGTTTGGATGACGAACCATAGACCATAGACCTGATTTCACAAAACCGTGAGCATATTCATCAAGGGGCTCGTTATTATTAATCCTTCTATATTTCTCTGTCTGAAAATTATATTGTTGTTGATCCGCAATAAATTCGATCACCACTGCCGAGACAAATAAAATCCCAAGAACAATATCGATCGCTCCAATGGATTTGTTTGCATTGTCTCCTATACTCGTAAGAATTGGAAGTGTGAACAGAAAGATCAATCCATTCTGATAGAGAGAAATGAAAAAGAAATTGAAAAGTCCCCAAATGAATTTGTTATTGAACCCCGGTCGTTTTCTTAATTCCTCCCAGCGGTAATCTTCTTCTCCTGCCCAGAATTTCCATTGATACGCACCCCTTCTGGCGAAATTATACGTCAAACGTACCCCCCATATAGTCACCAATGTGCTCATCAGAATCATTCTGGGTGCCAATCCGCCTTCAATGGTCATGAACCATGTATAAACAATGGGCACGACACTCCAAAGCTTATCTACCTGTGAATTATTTCGGGATAGCTCACCAACAATGAAACAATAAAGGATTACTCCACCAACAATCCAAGAAGTGTCCTGAAGTAAATCCAACTGGATTTCGTTTAAAGGTGTCCCAATATAAAAGCTGACAATGGGAACGACGATCAATGTGAAAATGAGTAATAAAATGGTGCCTAACATACAGGTAAGTTTTTGAGATGAACAAGTAGGATGCTATTTGGTTCAGGTCCACACTTTGGAACCTTCGGAACAATTCTGACAGATGTCTACGCTGTTTCTTGATGTGAAAACATTTTGTCTGAATATTTGATACTTTTTATTTTTCCAGACCTCACTGAATGTTGAGGTGGAAAGGTCGCCTAATTGATGAACAGCATCTTTGTCAAAACAACACGGAACTACCTTTCCATCCCAAGTGATCACGCTTCCCGACCACATTCTCCAGCAATTATTTCCAGTTTTGTATTTTAAAGAATACGTGCCGTCTTTTTGAAGTTTATACCTGGAATATTCTTCGTTAGAAGGCATCAAAGGATTACCATGTTTATAGTCGTAAAGCTGCGCTGTCTTAATCCGTACTTCGTCAACACCGATTTCATGACCGAGGTTAATTATTGCAGGAATTTCATCTTCATTCGGTTTAACGGCAAGGCATTGAAAGATCAAGTGAGGAGTAGAAGAATTCAGTCTCTTTTTCGCTTTTACCAGATGCTCAGTCCCTGAGATCACTTTCGAAAGATCACCGTGAACCCTGTATTGTTCATAGTTCTTCTGTGTGATGCCATCAATTGAAATGATCAGTCTGTCCAGACCTGATTTTACGATCTCTTCTGCTTTTTTCTCGTCGATGAAATGAGCATTGGTTGAAGTGGCTGTGTAGATCCGATGTTTCTTCGCTTGTTTGATCAATTCAAGGAAATCAGGATGCAGAAAGGGTTCTCCTTGAAAGTAATAATTGATATAAAAAACATGTCCTGCCACTTCACGCAGAATTTTGGCGTTCAATTCAATATTCAATTTCCCCGTTGCTCTTGAAAATTGCTTTAATCCGCTTGGACACTCCGGGCAACCCAGATTACACGCTGTGGTTGGTTCAATGGAAAGTGAAAAAGGTTTTCCAAATTGGAATTTCCCTGTAGAGAGTCTACTGAGCTTATAACTCGAACCTAATCCAATCAAATTAAACATCCTCGGTAAACTCAGATGCTTAAGTATATTAATCGTATCTCGGTTCTTCGACATTTCTCAAAGATACTATTTGACAGTTTATTCCGTTATTTTTGGATCATGAAAGGGATCATCTGTCTGGCCGGAATTATTTTCCTTAGTTTTTTGGGGCATTCGCAAACGACCTATTTCATTAAAGACGCAGTAACATTAGAGGTTATTCCCTTCGTGAAGGTTTATCCTCAAAATGGTCAACCATTTTTAGCAGATATCGATGGAGCCTTTTCTCTAGAGGATGACAAATTTCCTGCACAGTTGAAGGTGTACGGTTATGTTGACACGGTTTGCACCTTGACTTCCATTCAAGACAACTTGATTTTTCTTCGTCCTGTCTTTCAACAAATACAGGAAGTGAAAGTAATAGCAGGCGAGAATCCTGCTCATCGGATCATGGACCTCGTGATCGAAAACCGGAAAAAAAATCATCCGATGGAAAATGATGCATTCCGATGTAAAAGCTATAGTAAGTTTTATGTGGATGCCAACAGAGATGCGATCGATGCAATCCCAGATTCCACGGCAGATTCAACCTTGATCGAGATCAAGAAATTTTTTAATGAGCAATACCTGTTTATGTTGGAGAGCTCATCAACGAGAACTTTTATTCCTCCTTCAAGGGATAAAGAAGAGGTAACGGCTTACAAAGTTTCAGGATTTTCAGATCCTATGTTCTCGAATTTTGTCAGGGAAATGCAATCCTTCAGCTTTTACGAGAATCAGGTGGAATTGATGGGTAAAGAATATGTAAATCCGATTGCACTCGGGGGAACGAGAAGATATCTTTTTCTTCTTGAGGATACTACTGTAGTAAATCAGGATACCACGTTCACCATTTTTTACAGACCCAGAAAAGGAAAGAACTTTGAAGGTTTAACCGGTAGACTATACATTAACACGAATGGATACGCAATTGAGAAGGTGAGTGCAATGCCTTACGAAGATACTGCTGGCGTCGCGGTCAAGATCCTACAGGAATATCGTTTTATAGAAGGTAAAAAGTGGTTCCCTGAAAAACTGAGCTCAGAGGTGAGATTTAAGGGGATTGTACTTACTCCAAAGATCAAGGATGGATATCTGATCGGGAAAGGAGTTGCCTATATCGAAAACGTAGAGATTGACCCAAAAGATCTGAAAATTAAAGGCTTCGACAACATAACCGTCTCGACCGCTTCCGACGCGAACCTGAAGGACGATCAAGAGTGGGAAAAACTTCGGAAATATGAGCTAAACAAGAGAGAGGACAGAACCTATACCATGATCGATTCTCTTTCCAAAGCAAATGATCTAGATAAGAAGTTCCAGCTACTGAAGGTGTTGGGTACTGGAAAAGTTCCAATAGGTAAAATGAACCTTGACCTTGCCAGGTTATTGGATTATAACCAATATGAAGGTGTTAGATTGGGAGCCGGGTTGGAAACATCTAATCGACTTTCAAAACACTTCATGATCGGTGGATATTTTGCTTATGGATTTAAAGATCAGGCATGGAAATATGGAGGTTATTCCTCTATCAATCTTTACGAACCCAGAGGGTTAAAGCTTCAATTCAGGTATCAGGAGGATGTTCGAGAAAGAGGCGGAACCGGATTTCAACCATCTGTGTTTTCATTTGGAAGTGATCTTTACCGAGATTTCTACATTACTTCAATGGACAAAGAGAGGCTCGCTGAAGTAGCCCTTAAAGGAAGGTTAAAGGCCAATTTTAATTATTCCATCTTTGGTGCTTACACAAGAATGACATTTACAGATAGTTATCTTTTCGAGGTTGCTGGGGGAGATGAGGGTAGCTACTTCATGGACGGAACTGAAAATGCAGAAGCTGGTATTGAGATCAACTGGCATATTCGGGAAAAAATGATGAAACTCGGAGATCAGCTCGTAGCCACGGGAGGTAAAGGGCCAAAACTTAAATTGAGGGTCTCAAAGAGTCTTCCCGGAATGTTCAACACTCAACTGGATTATGTAAAAATGAATTTTCAGCTGGATCAAACACTCTCGATCAGGGCTTTTGGGAAATTCTCTTACAATGTTCAGGCGGGTAAAACCTGGGGGAATGTGCCACTATTTTTGATGCATAACGCCAACCCGACTGGGAAGCCTTGGAATTTGTCGGTTTCTGGATCTTTTGAAACAATGCCGCCAGCCACGTTCTATAATGATCAATTCGTTTCATTGTTTACTCGACTTGATATCAAGGCATTTAAAACAAAAGCCCCTTGGAATGAACCACAGATCTCTCTTCATCATGGTATTGGGTATGGTGAATTGAATAATAAGTTCGTCCACGGAGCACAATTCAGATCCATGGACAAGGGTTATTTTGAAGGAGGATTGATCTTGAATAATATCCTTGTCTCAGGATTCAGCGGTATCGGTATCGGCGTATTTTATAACTATGGGTACTATTCTTCTGCAGACTGGAAGTCGAACATAATTCCAAAAATATCATTGAGCGTAGTGCTCTGATCAGAAGAACGCTCTTAACTCCATTCCTCCTGAGTGAATGGTGCGTGAAGTTTCTGAGCTTCTTCCAAGGTATTGAATGGATAACTGTAAATTTCTTGAAACAGATCGTTGATAGGATAAATTCCAGGTTATATTGTTTCCCGGTCGAAGTGCTTCAAGCATTTCAAATCCGATCGCAGAATTAAAGTTTCCGTTAAAGTTGATCTTCACATATTTCATACCCCCCTGGAAACTTCCTTTTTCGGATTGATTGTACTTGAAGGTACTGCCTAGTTCACTTAGGAATGCAGATTCATTGCCGAGGGTTTCCTCGTTTCGTTTCTCTGAATATTTGGTATCAAGTGTAATTCTGAAAACAGTATTGGGCTGATAGATGAAACTCTTTTGTATGGAAACGAACTGGATTTCATAGTTTCGGCCGGAAGTGTAATCAGCATTGCTGATCTTCACTCCGCTCAATCCTTTTGTCTCGATCGAATATTTTCGCTTGATGTTGAATCGAAAGAACAATTCATGTGAGGTTGTTGCTCTTGAGTCAAATCCTGTGGCTAAGAGCGTCTTGCTTTTGGAATCCTGATAGTTGTATTCCGCATTGAAGATGGATGAGGTTCTATTGAAAAAGATACTGTTTCTGATATTTGATGAAGTTGAGATTAAGCTGGTATCCCTGATGTTCGACGAGAAAGGATTGAACGAATCTCCCTCATTGGATTCGCTTGTTTTACGCTGTATCCTGAATCTGGCTTGATCTGAAAAGCGTGAAGCAAATTTCAAGATTCCTTTTTTATTTGACCAGATGCGTTCAGGTCGCCAGTAAATGGAATAGTTTAATTCATTTGAATACGTTTTTGTGTATTCACTACTTGGTGTAAATACCCGGATATAGCTTGCCTGGTCAACAAACTGAGCAATCTCGAATTCATTCAGATCTTTTACTCCGTCACCGTTGTAATCGATCCAGGTATAGATACCTTGTCCGTCATTTACCTGGATATAGAGGAATTCCCTTTTCTGTTCAAGTCCTGAGCCTGCTTCGTAGAAGGTATTCATGCTCAGCGCACCTTTCCAAACTTTCAGATCATGTTCAACTCGACCCAACAACGTATTTTCCGGTGCAATTTTCATCAAAGTGGTATCCAGAACTTTTAATTGTCGATAGCTGGAAAGAATGGTTAGGTTTTGATTTCTTAGCTCTTTGAACTGGATCTCTCCGCCGGCAGTGGTTCCTTTTGCTGATCGGGAAAGTGCTTGTCCGTTTGAAAGATCATCATATCGTTCGCGGTAGAAGAGTTTAAAACCATTCTTTAAACTATCCCCATTCTGAAGGTAAAATTGATAATCAAAGAACTGATAGCTGGTCGTCGATAAGCTTCCTGAAGTATCTCTGAAACTGTTCAATTCATGATCATCTTTGTACCCTATTCTGAACCATTTCAGATCTTTTGAAATGTCAGCACGGTGACGCACATATTCATTGGCCCCGTTGCTCTCCGATCGCAAATAGGAACCATCCC
The DNA here is from genome assembly GCA_937899625.1 of uncultured Bacteroidota bacterium. Taxonomy (GTDB): domain Bacteria; phylum Bacteroidota; class Bacteroidia; order Flavobacteriales_D; family Crocinitomicaceae; genus M0103. Next base: position 36,472 of record CALCCB010000083.1, on the reverse strand, counting down.
AAATGGCTTTTACTCCTTTGTGATTCCAACTTCCATCCGTTGCGCCCCTGTAGCCTTCGTAATCATTTCCGATGGCATATTGTTGTCCCTGCAGATTGAAATTACCATATTCTCGATGCTTGAAATTGGCTCCCAGAATGGTGCTCAGCTGATCTCCGGTAAAACCTTTGTTTCTGGTATTCCAGTCTCGATCAAACTCAACTGTTCTGTATTGCTCAATTGTACTGAAATTCCTGCTCAGGAACTCTGATTCCAGACTGGTTTCAAGGTTCCATGACGACATACTGTCTCGTGATAACGGAATAATACCTGTAAGCTTGAATCTGTTCGAAAGACCCTGATCATCGCTGTTGTCTAAATTGGAAAATGTATTCAGGTCATTGTTTGTAATGGCAACTTCATTTTCGATCCGTAGGTTTTTATTGAAGCGGTAGGTGACTCCCGTTGAAACCATTTGTTTTTGTTTCGGAGCAATGATGAGCCTTGATGGTTCGTAATCACCTTGAGGTATTCCTGCCACAGGTTCGATCCATTTGTATACCTTTCCAAGAGCAGAGTATTGTTCCAGGATATAATCCCCTTTGTTCGCTCCTACGTAGGTGAAAACAGCACGGTAATAAGCGATATCCGGATTAACTGAAAAAACAAGAACAGAATCGTATCCCAAAGTGTCTACTATTCTGTACATGATCTGATTCTCAAACCATCCTACAGAATCAATGCTGTTTGTTCGTGCGAGCTCAAGACTGTCACCGATGGATGACAGCAGTAATTTCTGATCTGAGGTCAATTCCTGCTGAATGGTTTGATTTTTAGCATCCTGTTCTGAGTAAATATTGATCCAGGCATCAAGTTTTTTAGAGGTATATACATTGGATGTCTGAATTAATGAACGGGCATAATTCAGGTCAGAATATTGAAATTCAACAACGATTCTGGAATCCTTCGTGATCATGTTCCTTGATGTAAAGACAAGTTCAGACGAATTGTAGTTGATCACATAATCGTATTCCTGTCCTCTATCAAGCAAACGACCATCAATGTATACGCGCTCCGTTCCGGCAAGGATGGTGATGAATGGTTCATTTTCTGCGCCCTTCAAACGGTAGGGTCCCTGATTACCTTCAATTCCCTGAATGATCTGTCGATTGAATTTTCCTTTAGAAATGGCCCCGCTAACCTGAGTTTTGAACGTTCGAACAGTATCGGATAACCATTGATATTCGGTACTTAATCCTTGTGCTCTTTTCTTATAGCTCATGAAATAGCCTTTTGGCTTGTATAACCAGAAATCACCAGCCACCAGCTTTAAACGGTCGTTATAGATCTGAATATAGATCTGATCGAATTCCTGAAGTTTCGCTGTGTTGCCATCGGGTTGAATCGGCAAATTATCATCTGACAATGAGGCAAGGATCTTTAAATTTGGACTTATCTCTCCCGAAAGCTCCAGGTTCAGGGATGAGTTGATCCCCAGGTCCTGATTGTTTCCGAAGCTGATCCCTCTTGAGATACTTCCTGATTTATTCAAGGAGCTACCACCGAAGACATCATTGATCTCATAATTATTGGTGATCAGGAACTTTTCACGATCTCCTTTATAACTCTGATAAAGGATGGAAGTATCACGAACCGCATAAACTTTTGACAGGTCCATCGGCAAAACTTGGTATTGCGCGATCAAAGAATCTGAGCAGTCAAAATGAACGTGAATGGTGGATGAGGCATGATCGAGCTCGTAGTGCGATTTATCCAATATATCAGGTCCGCAATAAAGTTGAAAAGAATTGGGATAAATACTGAGGGTATCGATCCGCACGGATTGGTTTGAGGGAATAAGCTTTTCTCTGTTCACGGAATGCTGACCATAACCGATCACCCCTATGAAAAGGAATGGAATTAATATTGCAGTCCGAAGAAAAAGCGGCATATTCACGAAGGTACAACGTAAGAGTGAGAAATTTCTTTTAAACGGTGTTCTTTTCGATCTCTTTCAATCTGGATCGATACCTCTTTTTCCAGTTTTTCGCATTTGTTGAGATGGCCTTATAAACCAGCATTGATCGGTTGAACTTATTGTTCAACATTTTGTAGAGATACCCTTGTCTTAAATTACGAAGATCATTGAGTGATTTTGCTTCCTTCGAAAGCATCTGAACATGAGCGTTTAACTCATAACGATAAAAGGATTGCAGTCCCTCCATTTTTTTTGTTCGGTTTTCAATGATCTCAAACTCATGATCAGCAGCGTCTCGAAGTATGGTTCCAGTAAATGCCTTCCATCGATCGATGTTCAGACAGCTGTCCTTTTTCTGCCAGTCAGCGAGCAACACCTGTTGCTTTTTAATTTCTTTATCAAGAAGGACAAGATATCGATAGCTTTTTCTATTCCCAAGTATTGTATTCAGGCTATCACGGACGAAGTCATTCAGGATCTTAGTCGCTCTGCTCAATTCACGATCGTTGTGTTGCACTTCCCATTCGTTGAGGTATTCTCCCTGATACATGGCCTCAAATTGTTTTTGTTGTTTCAAAAGGACAGAGTATGTCAATGCAGTGAATTTTTCTCTGTAACCGACCCCGATCTTCAGCTCTTCGTCCTGAAGTTTCCGAACGGAATCAGAAAGAACTACAATCCTGTTGATCATTGAATCGATGTCGGTTCGAGTACTAATCGGAGGAGAATGAAATTCGTGGACTCGAGAGGCTGAATTACCTCTGTCTCTTACCCTTATGAGATAGGGGATCTCTTTCTGGGTGATTCTCTCCTTCGCTTTTCTCAATATTTCAGGGTTTCTTGAGATATGCGATTTCATGAAGTTCAGATGTGTCAATTGAATGGAATTCTCCTGTTTCTCCCTTTGAAATGAACTACCGAAGTCAGCTTTCTTTTTAAGTAATTCTGATTTATTAATTCTTGTTGCTATGGCTGCATGAAGGATTACAGTGTCAGAGATCGAAATGAATTTTTCCAGCATAGCTGGTTGCTTCGTTCTGTCGGAATAATAGTAAGCGAGATAATTGTGTGCATTGATGGCTTTATCCCCGTGATTGAGTTGATGATAGTTCAAGCTGGAATCAGCAATCCAGAGATAACGGTCGGGTTTTTCAAGCCCACAATACAAATCGTTGAGTGCATTGAAATTCATTTTACGATGACCATCGTTGTATATGTATTCTCCAATCGAATGAACGGAATCACAGAATTGTTCAACAGAAACAGGAGTTCCTCGCATTTGAAAATGAGCAGTATTGGGTAAATGGGATTTTAAAAAAAGATCAGGATCCTGAAAGATGTAATCCAAACCTGGATTATGGATGAATCCATATCGATAGGTTACCTTGGTCTTTTTAACTGTTTTTGAATTCCTATATTTTTTTCGAAGGTGTTTTAATCTGAAGCTCTTTATCCTTTTCCAGAAGGACTTTTTTTCTTCTGTAGATTTGAAATCAGCATAGATACCGGTTACTCCAGCATCCCAGGTAGGGTCGGCAACATGCCAGTTTCCGTCAGCCTTAAAAGCTACCCAGGCATGGTCAGCCGAAAGTTTTGTACTATCGAGCCCTAATGTAAAATCGTGGGTAAATCCCTCGACTTCCATGGCAGGAATACCGACTATTTCAAGCATTGAAACCATCAGATTAGAGTATCCCGTACAAGTTGTTTTTCTTCTTGCATAAACAAGCTCAGGTGACTGATAACGGATAGGTTGACCACTCATGTAGGCGGAGTAATCATAACTAATGTTTTCTGTGATCCATTTATAAATAGAGAGTACTTTAAGTGAATCTGAGGTTGATCCAGTGCTTAGCTTAACAGCCATATCTTCCCAGGTCTTGGGCTCCTTATCACGGCTGAATAATCTGAAAGACTGAGTCCTACCTGCTTTTGGGAAGAGGGTGACCAATAAGATCAATATGACCAAAACAGACCGTCTCATTTCTCTATAACGTCTTATTTTAGAATTAAGTACGCATTGATAAGACGTACGTTGTCTGCAGAGGGTTTTCTGCTGTTAAAAAAAGTTAAGTACGATACCACCGAATCATGTGACAATTACATTCGTGACATATGTTGAAAATACGCGTTAGTTTAATCTGGGTAATGGTAGTACTTGCAATGATCGCATTGCTTGTGATCCAGGCATTTCAAACTGCCCAGCTGTACGACCGTAAGTCCACACAATTCAAGACAAATCTGAATACTTCGCTGGAGCGTATCGCCATCCGTCACGAAAAAGCGGAAGATATCAGACGATACATGCACATCGTCGACAGGGATTTTAGTGGACAATACAAAGACATTCTCAAGGAAGAATTCAAGCAATTGTTATCTGCTCAGGAATCCATCTCGATACAGGATACGGCGATCTTTGAAAAAGGAGAATTACAGAATTACCTTGTGATCAAGGGGAAAGCCTTTGATTCTATTTCAGGCGTGAGCACAGAGCAGAAGGTTTTGGCCAGAGATGTACGACAATTGAGGGAATTGTTTGATAAGCAGCACAAAAAGATCCCAACAAACGATTCTGTTAAGCTGGCTATTCAATTGGACCAGCGAGTGATGCAGCAGATCTTCAAAAAGGCCAAGTTCGTCAACGACATGATGGTACAGGCCTTCAGAGACAACGTATATCAAAGTCCTTCGAAGAGAGTAGATGTTGTTTTTCTGGATTCAGTGATACAAACTGAAATAGCGAATGATGATCTTCCTTCAACCTATGAATTTGTAGTCATGGATCAATACGGTTTACCGATCGAATTCGCGAACAGCCCGGATAATTATAACATGAAACTGGATACACTTGATAGTGGTCGTTCGCTTTTATTCCCAAGTAATGTTTTGGATGATGACTTATTCCTGTATATCCATTTCCCGGGTGAAAAAACCTTCTTGTTAAGTGAAATGTGGGCTTCGTTAACAATAAGTTTAGCCTTGATGATCCTGATCATTGGCGCCATGATCTACATGTTCAGAACCATATTGACTCAGGAAAAGCTTTCAGTCATGAAGAATGATTTCATTTCCAACATGACGCACGAGTTTAAAACGCCCATATCCACAATTTCCCTGGCTTGTGAAGCCATGAATGATGAAGATCTTACGAAAAATGGTGTTGAAGATACCCGTCCGTACATCAAAATGATCGAAGACGAAAACAAACGGTTGGGACTTTTGGTGGAAAGGATCCTTCAAAGCGCAGTTCTGGATAGAGGAGAGGTGAATCTGAATGAAGAAACGCTGGTTTTAAATGAACTTATCCATGAGGTAACTCATAATGCCCAATTGAGGATCAACTCCAGATCTGGGAAGATCCACCTTGATTTACCGAATGAGTTGATCGAGGTGAAAGGAGACAAGATGCACTTGACAAATATCATTACCAATTTGGTGGACAATGCCATCAAGTACAGTAATGAAGCTCCGGATATTACTATTTCTGTCAGGAAGGAAAATAAGAAAGTACTGTTGTCCGTTAAAGACAAGGGAATCGGGATCAAAAAGGAGCATATCTCCAAGATCTTTGATAAATTATACCGTGTTCCGACAGGGAATGTGCATAATGTGAAAGGATTTGGCTTAGGTTTGAGCTACGTAAAGGCCATTGCCGAGTCTCACGGATGGAACATAATTGTGAAAAGTAAATATGGTGAAGGCTCAGAATTCACCGTTGAAATAAAGGAATAACCATGAGCAAACTGAACATTCTACTCGCTGAAGATGACGAGAACCTTGGAGATCTTTTGAATAAATTTCTTCAATCCAAGAATTTTAATGTCGACCTAGCAAGAAACGGTAAGATCGCTTTTGAAAAATTCATTGCAGGCCAATATGATTTTTGTATTCTGGATGTAATGATGCCTGAAATGGATGGTTTTACGCTGGCAAAGGAGATCAGAGAAACGGACAAACAGATTCCAATTTTGTTTTTGACAGCGAAGTCAATGAAGGATGATAAGCTGATGGGGTTTCAGGTGGGTGCCGATGATTATCTGACCAAACCATTTTCTATGGAAGAATTACTTGCTCGTATCACAGCGATCATGAGACGAGTAGGAGAGAATGTCGAAAAAGGGAAGAATGAATTCAGCATCGGAAAAATAAAGTATGTTCCGGAATTGAGAGTTCTTCATCTTACTGATGGTGAACGAAAACTGACGACCAAAGAGAATCAGTTACTTCAGCTGCTCGTTAAAAATGAGAATGAGATCCTTGATAGGCAAGCTACGTTGAGAGCAATTTGGGGAGACGATAATTATTTCAACGGACGCAGCATGGATGTGTACATTGCCAAGCTGAGAAAGTTGTTGAAAGAAGACGAGAACATTGAGATCATGAATGTCCACGGAAAGGGCTTCAAGCTTGTTGTTAAGGAGTAAAATCTAAGTCTTTTCTTGGAAGGATAAAGAATTGTTTCCTTAATTGTAGGTTCTCATCGATTTATAAGGAGGATATCCGTCAACTTTTCCTACTTTTGCCGCGTTTTACAAGTGATGAAAAGCCGGCTTAAATTCATTCTTCAAAAAATTCTGGGATTCCGGACTTACTTGTACGTGTTTGCAATTTTCAAGATCAGAACATTGCGATCGGATGAAAAGGAAAAGGACTTTTTTCACTTTTTATCCCTCCTAAAAGATGGTAACGGTGATGTGTTGGATGTAGGTGCAAACCTGGGAATCATGACAGTACATTTATCGAAGAACCTTCCGAATACCCATATTCATGCGATTGAGCCTTTACCGGATAATATCTCGGTCTTGAAAAAAGTGATTTCGAGATATTCGCTGTCAAAGATCACTGTTCATGAGACGGCTGTTGGCGAAAACTCTGGGAAAGTAAACCTGATTCTACCAAAAGAAAGTGGTGCAAGAATGCAAGGACTGACCCATGTGAAGCATGATTCAATCAAAGAATGGAACGAAGGAGAAGAATTTGAAGTGCCTCTTACCACAATCGATGAGCTGATCAATGGACAAGCGGTACAGGGAATTAAGATCGACGTTGAAAATTTTGAATATTTCGCCCTTAAGGGAGGGAAGAGGATTCTTGAAAACAATCATCCCTTGATCTACGCCGAACTGTGGGAAAATGAAAACCGTTCGAATTGTTTCAATCTGCTTGAATCAATTGGATACAAAGCGCATGTGGTGGTGAATAATGAGATCGTTCCCTATCAGAATGAAACCCATTGCAAGCAGAATTTTATTTTCATTCCCAATTAATCTTTAAGAATTGCGTTAATTTGACGCATGCAAAAGAAATTCCTGTCGAATCTTTTTTTGATCATCCTGTTGAACTTGTTGGTCAAACCTGTGGCGATCTTTGGGATCGATGCTACGGTGCAGAACAGGGTTGGAGCTGAAGCCTATGGGCTTTATTTTTCTTTGCTGAATCTTTCGTTTTTATTCAACATTGTTCTTGACCTGGGGATCAATAATTATACGACCCGAAACATAGCCCAGAATCCTGAAGTTGCTAATCACTATTGGGGTCGTCTGGTCGGTTTGAGATTTATTCTGTTTATCCTCTACGCGATCATTACGTTCGGCGTGGCGGCTCTTTCCGGATACGATTTGCAGGTATTTCTGATGCTAGGAATTTTGGTTTTCAACCAGCTATTGGTCACGTTCATTGCTTTTTTCAGAAGTCATTTCGGAGGACTACACTTGTTTCGCACCGATGCGTTGATTTCCGTTCTGGACAGGCTATTGCTCATCATAATTTGCGGGTCGCTCTTATTTACAGAGGTGGCAGGTGGAGATTTCAAAATCGAATGGTACATATGGATTCAAACCATTTGTTACGGATTCACCCTTGTACTTGCTGTTATCCTGTTGGTATTGCGAACAGGTATCCCCAAGTTTACATTCAGTCCTTCATTTTCATATGCAATTCTGAAGAAAAGCTTTCCGTATGCACTTTTGGTTTTGTTGATGATGGTGTATACCAGAACAGATTCAGTGATGCTGGAACGCATCCATGAGAATGGAGCTTATGAGGCTGGGATCTACGCTCAGGGATTTAGACTTCTGGACGCGTTGTTCATGTTCGGGATGATCTTTGCCAACCTATTGTTGCCCATTTTTGCGAGGATGCTGAAGCAGAAGGAATCAGAGATCACTTCTCTGTTCTCTACTTCCCGCGAAATGTTACTTGGGGGGGCATTATTTATTGGATTCTTCTGTTTTAGCCAAGGAGAAAACATTCTCTCCATGATCTACCGAAATGATCTTGAGGCGACTGCCCCGTCATTTAAGATCCTGATGTGGGTCTTTTCAGGAATGACGATCAGCTTGATCTATGGCACATTTTTAACGGCAGCAGGTGAACTGAGATCCTTGAATATAATATCTGGTATTGGTGTTGCCGTGAATATTGTGCTCAATGTGATCCTTATACCAACCAAAGGAGCCTACGGTGCAGCTCTTGCTACTTTAGCTACCCAGGTTTCTGTAGCGATTGCACAGATCATAGTTGTACATTTCAAGTACAGCGTAACCCTGAGTTGGAAAACTATACTTTCTTATCTGACTTTTGGAGCAGCAATGATCCTGATGATCATTGTCTTTAAAGAAAATGACTGGTTTATGCTGATTCAATTCTTTGGAGGCTTGATCCTACTCATGCTGTTGAGGATCTTTGATGTTCGATCTTTAATTGGTCTGCTTAAAATGGAGAAGTGATCACTTCTTTTTAGGGACTCTTTCTTTTGCTTCTTTAAACACTAGTCCAAAAAATCCTGTGTGCGATCCCTTCGATATGCCAGACAAAGCACTTGCTGCGAAATCATACGCATATCCCACTCTGAATTTCTTTAGAATATCCCAGTTCACTGAAAAACTGATATTTTCTGTGGTTTTGTAAGTGATTCCTGCCCCTATCTTTTGCTTCCAAAGTAGTTGAGCATTAATATCTGCATTGACCTTCACTAAGTCGGAGATAACGAAGACTTGTGGTTTTAACTGCAGTCCATCTTCTTTACCAAAAATATAATCGGTCATTAGAACAACATGAGGTGATTCCTCAAAACTACCTAGTCGCGATGAAGTAAGTTGAGTTGTGCTCAACGCGAAATTCATTTTTTTAGAGCTGTAAACGATCCCAAGATCACCTGTGAAACCAATACCATCTTCGATGTTTATTGTGGGATCTGTAGAAGTCGTTGGAGGAATTATTTCTCCATCGTATTGAAATGAGTTGAATCCGGCAGCAGCACCTAAGCTTAAAGTTCCACCATTCTTTAATGCAATGTGATAGCTGTAGTTGAATTTAGTCTTGTTAAATACTGAATTACCGATGTAATCATGCATGTAGGTAAATCCTAGTCCACCATGTAATTTTTTAAGGTTAATAGCGTATCCTAACAATTGGGTAACCGGAGCGCCATCTACTCCTACATCCTGCCATCTCCCTATTGTCGTACTTAAATGCTTGTAGTACATACCCGTTGTCGCCGGATTGTAGTAGGTCTTTGCATTCCAGAACTGAGAAAATAAAGGTTCCTGTTGTGAAAATCCAGTAAATGAGATAACAGAGATAATGGCTAATAGAAAGTGGCGCATAAAAAAGACTTTGTTCTCAAAAATAAGTCTTTCCTGAGAATTGGTTTCAGGTACACGATTGCAAACTGTTAACACTCTTCTTCACAGAAGTAAAATAAACGACTCAGTTTTCAGTTATTGCAACGGGTTCCGCCCAAAAAACGTAAATTCGCACTGCTTAAATTGAGAACAGAATGACTGAACAGAATAATCCTTTGGATGAGCAACGTCAAAACCTATTGGTTTTTATCTGGAAAAGAAGAAAGATCATTGGAATTGTTACCGGTGTTGCTGCTGTGATCTCAGTGATCGTATCATTTTTATTAACCCCGTTGTATCGTTCAACGGCGGTTGTATTCCCTGCAGCAACAAGTACCGTTTCCTTTTCTGAGCAAAGAAATGCAAAAGCAGCGTCGATGGATTTTGGAGAAGAAGAGCAAGCAGAGCAATTGGTGCAGATCCTCTCATCTTCACGGATCCGTGATAAGATCGTGGAGCAGTTCGATCTGATGGCTCACTATGACATCGCTCCAGACGATAAAAACAAACATTATAAGCTGGTTAAGGAATATGAAAACCACTTCTTCTTTGTAAGAACCCGATATGGTTCTATTCAGATCGATGTATTGGATGAAGATCCGGTTATGGCTGCAGACATGGCCAATAAGATTGTTGATTTGATCGATACAGTGAAGAATAACATGGTTGCAGAGCGAACTCTTCCTGCGTTTGAGATCAATAAGAGAAAGAAAGAGCAAATGGAGATCGACAGGACTGAAGTCTTGAGAAAACTGGATTCATTAGCAAGCCTTGGAGTAGTTCCTTTGGATGGTCGTGCGAACCTATACCAGGCCTATGTGGATGCGAAGAATCAACAGGAAAAAGCAGAGATCAAAAAAGCGATCGATATCAATATGCAACACGGAGCAGAGTTTGACGGACTGGAATACATTCGTAATGAGAAAATCGTAAAACTGGAAGATTTCATGGAGTCCTACGAACAAGCAGAATCAGACGCGAACACCATCTTCAATCACAAATTCGTCGTAGAAAGGGCTGTTGTTGCAGATAAAAAAGATAAGCCTAAGCGCATGATCATTGTTCTTTTATCTACAATAGGAGCAATGGTGTTCATGGTATTCGGTCTTTTGATCAAGGAGAAAATTGACGAATTACGTCAGGTAGCCTAATCGATGACTTTTCTGAGAGAAAATATCCTTCTGCTCTTTTCGGGCATTTTGTACATTTTTCTTTCCATTTATTTTACATGGAATGATCAGGCTTATCTGAGTCTTTTCCCGATTGCACTGCTGGCGATGTATTTAGCCATTTACTATACAGATTGGGCGTTTTTGGGCCTCGCAGCATTGACTCCGCTATCTGTCAATATTGAAGAGTTTACGGATAGTTTTGGATTATTCATTCCAACAGAACCAATCCTTTTTGGGTTTCTATTAATGTTCATTTTATTGCAGATCCGAAAGCCGATCATTGATCCTCAAGTTTGGAATCATCCGATCATATTGGCGGCCGGCTTTTATCTCTTCTGGGTGGTTGTTACCTTAATAACGAGTTCTCACCCGGTCGTTTCTCTAAAGTTCTTTGTTTCGCGTCTGTGGTTCTTTATTCCTGTTTTAGTGATGGGGACTTATTTCTTCAGAAAAGCCGAACACATCAAGTATTTTTTGTGGCTGTTCACGGCTGGAATGACCATTGTGATCACCTATACACTGGTCGTACACGCTCAGTACCGTTTTGGAGAAAAAGAGGGGCACTGGGTGATGTGGCCATTCTTTAAGGACCATACGATCTATGGTGCAATTGTAGCCTTGATCGTACCGATCGTCTTCGGACTTTATTTCTCGAAAAAGCATAATCCATTGATCCAGGCCCTGCTGATTGCCTTTATAGGAATCATTCTACTGGGCTTGTATTTCTCCTATACAAGAGCAGCTTGGTTAAGTGTGATGGCTGCATTGGGAGTTTGGGTGCTGATCAAAATCAGAATTCACTATTCTTGGGTGGTAGGAATAGCCATGGTTGCAGGAGGGATCCTGTTTTTTTCCTGGGATAATATTCAAATGGAGCTTGCCAGAAACAAGTACGAGCATACGACTGAAGATTTTGGCGAGCGTTTGCAGAGTGCGACCAATGTAACTACAGACGCCTCCAACCTGGAGCGATTGAATCGCTGGTCTTGCGCCATTGCTATGTTTCAGGAAAGACCTGTGTTTGGGTATGGTCCTGGAACCTATGCCTTTGAATACGCACCGTTTCAAGAACCCGAGAATTTAACGATCATCTCCACCAACTTCGGTGATCTAGGGAATGCTCACAGTGAATATCTTGGACCATTAGCCGAAATGGGATTGGTAGGCATGCTTGCCATGATCCTCATTGTGGTGATGATCTTTTACAAAGGAATTTCACTTTATTATGCATGGCCTTCTGAAGACATAGAGTTCAAGACAATCATCATGTCAATGATCCTTTCTTTGGTGACTTATTTTGTGCATGGGTTTCTGAACAACTTTCTCGATACGGATAAAGCTGCGATTCCGGTTTGGGGAATGTGTGCGGCATTTATCGCTTTGGAGCTTCGTTTAAATAGATCAAAGGTCTGAATCCTTCCCGGTGACGATCTGATAAGATATCGGAACATGATCAGAAAACGCAGTTCTGAACTGATCATGGTTGTAGGGAGTATATGTCATACCTGCTTTCTGCACCAAACCAAAAAGATCGACCACAGTAAAACTTGACGGGAGGATATCTTCGGCACAGTGTTTCGTATGGAACACGTGATCATAAGCTTTTCCTTTAGAGATGTCCTCGTACATTTTCGTATTTGTGCTATGAAAATCGCTATTCAATGAATTGAATTCAATTTCACTAAAGGGTTTTAATTCACTCTGAGTATAAATGTTGCAATCACCCAGTAAATAGTAATCTCGGTTTGATTCAGTTTGCCTTTTGATCCAGTCAACCACACCATTGATCTCCTGATTTCTCTTTTTGATATCCTCACTACCATCACCCGGTCTTAAGTGTGTCGAGATCAACGTAAAGTTTGAACTTCCATCAATTGAGGAAAAAGGGAATGCATAAGGAACACGCTCGAAAGTTGGATTCCCTGCCCTAATTTTACTTAGAAATCCGTAGGCTCTGCTCGAATCCGGAATTACTTTATCCGGTCGATAAAAGGAGATCCACCATTCACTGGCAGTAGACGCAAGATGATTTCGGGAAGGACCTGTATCTTCTTCAGAAAGCCAATACTGGAATCCTTGCTCGGTCATTTCCTTAAGGAAAGAAGCACTCTCCAAATCTTGTTTGTAGGCTAATCCATTTGGGTAAACTCCATCTATCGGTGGAGCTACCATTTCTTGGATCACAACGATGTCAAAGGGTGAAAGAACCTCCGCCAGAAATTCATTATTTCTATCCTTAAAATGACCAAGAAATTGAATGTTGAACGAACAAATGTTCAGTGTATCCTGTGCTATTGAAAAGGATGCAACGAACAAGATAAAACAAAAAAGTGTTGATCTTTTTAGTTGGCTACCCATAGACTTGGATTAAGACATTGAACCGCGGTTCCTACCACCTGATGTATTTCGAAATGGACAACAGATACAGCACTCCCTTCCTTCACCAAAGCAGATCCAATCGCTTGCTTTGTACTTACCTTGGAGCCTGATTTTACGTAGGTGTCCTGAAGATTACTGTAAACAGTACGATAGCTACCATGTTTTATGATCACCACTTTACCTGCACCCGGAATATTCAGAACGCTGGTCACTTCACCTTCAAACACAGCACGTACCTGAGAATTTTTGGACGTACTGATATCGATCCCGTTATTATTCGTTACGACATTGGCTAATGTTGGGTGTGGGTTCTTTCCGAATCCTTCTGTAATACTTCCTTTTTCAACTGGCCAAGGGAGTTTTCCTTTGTTACTTTCAAAACTCTTGCCCAATGCAATGCTCTCTTTGGTTTCTGAAAACTCGATGGTTTTACTGGTTGATGCAGTAGAAGTTCCTGTCGTGGAAGCGGAATTACTCTTTTTTCGCGCTTCTTCCTCAGCTTTTCTTCTTTTCGCTTCAGCCTCAGCGATCTCCTTCTGAATAGCTGCAGAGATCTGAGCTTTGAGTACTTCCTTTTTGCGCTCATCCTCTTTTAGCTGAGCATATAATTTCTCTTCTTCCTTTTTGAATTTTTGATAGACTTTTTCCTGACGGACCTTGTCCTGAGAGATCTGTTCTTTTTCTACCTTTTTCTCATTCAGAAGTGCCATTTTAAAGGTTCTTTCCTTCTCAATACTTTCAATTTCCTGTTTGATCATTTTCTGATGCTGACGAATGATCAGAAATTGTTTCTGTTGCATTTCCGAAACCCTTTCCAGATACTTATTTCGTTTAATAGCTTCGTAATAATTATCAGAAGAAAAGATGTACATCAACTGCCCGTATTTGTTGCGATGCTTGTAAGCATAGATTAGTAAACGTTTGTATTGATCCTTCAATCGAGTCAATTTCTCATTCATCTGAACGATCTCCTGATCTTTTTCTGCTATCCTGACCTGGGCGCCTCTGATCTGGTTGTCGAAATTCCGAACCAATTCTTCTCGGTAGGTGATCTGATTTTCGATCACTTTCAATTCATTAAGCGAAGCTTCAGTGTTGTTCTTCATTTTACTCAGAAGACTTTTGGTATTGGAGATCTTCTTTTCGAGCTTCTGTTGCTCCTTCTTCAGCTTCTCACTGGTCTGCCCGTACAGAACAGAACTACTGATCAGAATTGAAACAAATAATATGAACTTATTTACACTGCTCATACGTATCAGGAATTACCAGGATCATTTCTTTTGGAATGTCAACTTCGATCTTTTCGTAGGACATGTTGATCCTCATGTTATTTCGTGCTGAAATGATCTGAATAAAGACTTCTCGAGGAACGTCATACCCATCGACGTTCTCTCTAACAAGATAATCGACTTTAATGCTTGCTGTATCTGAAGGACTTTCAATGTACATACCCTTCAATCCCATTAAAGAATCAGTCAGGTAATATTTGATCAAAACATCCTCTTTATCGCTGCGGTCAAGTTTTTTGAAGTCTCTTTTCTTGTGACTGGAAATGATATAATTATACGGATCATGCACCATAAAGTATTTTTGGGTGCTATCGAAATCCAGAGGCATTCCCAGGATCAATTCTTCAAGATTTGAAAAATTGAAATCGATAGCGAAGTTTTCCTTTATATAATCCAGTGACTGACGGATGTAACACTTTTCCCTTTTGTTAGTGATAATGACGCTATCCGTAGTGATCATCGCGTTTACGATGGGAATGGAAGCATAGGTGATCAAAGCATTCATCGCACTGTCCGCAGTCATTCTTACGGACGTTTTAAAATTGACATTTCTATTGGTGTCCTCAACGTGAGTAGTGATCTTCGTGTAGAAGTACTTCGGTTTGATATGACTAATACTATCAAGAATATTGACCAATTCAGTCGCCTTCTTTTTAGGAAGTTTCACTCTTTCTGTTTCCGTTAATTTTTTAGCACAGGAGCTAAGAAGCACCAGACCGAAAATAACAGCAGTAAAACCTTTAATATACTGGTTCATAAAATTCTTTTTTGTCGATCTTTTTATCGATCATTTTATTGGTTGAGCCAAGCTCCTTCGCTTTGATCCACAGCTCAACTGCCTCTGTTTTCTGCCCGGTTTTGTAAAGTGCGTCGCCCTGATGTTCAACGATTAATTTATCGTTGGGATTCAATTTATATGCTTTATCAAAAAATAATTTTGCTTCTTCAAATAGAGTCATCTGGAAAAGCACAACTCCTTTTGTGTCAAGGAAATGAGGAGACTGAGAATTAAGAGCGACCACTTCATTGATGATGTCAAGCGCCCGTTCTAGATCAGTTTTGCTCATTGCCAAACGAAATGCATAATTGTTTTTGATCAATGAGCTATTCGGATCAAGCTTCAAGGCTTTCTCGTAAAACGCTTTACCTTTTATGTGATCCTTCACTCCAAAATAGGCTTCACCAAGTTGACCATTGAATTCAGCTTCCATTGACTTATCAGAGACCACTAATTCAATGCCTGATTCTAAAACCGTGATCGCCTCCTGGTATTGTTTTAACTGAACTGAAGCAACTCCACTTAATAAATACACTGTAGTGATTGTCGGAAAATATTCAAGACATTCATTGGCGTCCTTGTACAAGCTATTGAAATCTGAAGCCTGATATTCCATGATTAAAACCTGATTCCAGATCGGATACTGTGTCTTATCATATTTCAATGCCATTTTATAAGCGGCAAGTGCTTCATCTTCCTTTTCCTGGCGCAATAGAAAATCACCTTTAATTGAATAGGATTTTGCATCTGTGGGATGATCACGCAGCACCATTTCCACCAATTCATATACTTCGGGGTCGACTTTGTACGAAGTTTCATGAATGTTGATCAGGATCTGCATTTTATTGTCAAGTGTTACATCCGGACACTCAAACGCTTTCTTCAAAAAGACGTAGGCTTTTTTCTGATCTCCTTTTTGTCGATAGATATCTGCCAACGCCAGATTTGCTCTTCCGTTTTTTGGATCTGCGATCGACAACTCTTCCAGCATTTGGATTGCTTCTGTTTCCTTACCGCGCTGAAAATAATAATCAACTAAGGTTGCAATGAGCTGAGAATCCTGCGGGAATTTCTTACGGGCGTTTTCGATCTCTACTATCCCTTTCGCATCCTGCTTTAATTGAACATACAATTGAAATTTCTGGATACTTAATTCTGGATACACACCCAGCTGATCTTCCATTTTATTATAGGCACTGATTGCCTCATCATATTTGCCGGCCTTTACAAGTGCTTCGGCATAGCCGTACAACCAATCAACATTCCTTGGTTCTTTCTTGATCAGTTTTGCAAAATTCTTAACAGCTTCGTTATAATTGCTCGACTCAAAATACATGTAGGCAAGCTCCTGGGTGTACCAGATATTATCTGGATCCAGTTCGGCTGCTTTTCGAATATGATTGGCAGAAGTTAGTCTGTCGTTCTTGATGAGGTAAAGTTGTGACAGAGCGTAATATACTGCATCATCATCCTCTTTTAAGGTCAGGCATTTTTCAAAAGCAGCAATCGCTTCGTTGATCTGTCCTACGGTCTTTAATCTCACCGCCTCATGAAAGGCAGTGATGTAAGCAGGGTCAATCGGTTTGCTGTCTTTAGTTACCTTCTCCTTTGTTGTCCCACATGAAACAAGTATTGAAAAGAATGATATGATTAGAATAAATCTCATTCAGAAATTTGTGAATAGTCGCTAATACTCAAATCCCGAGCCAAACCCTTGTACTCAGCATGTGATCCGATCATCGAGTCCTTAGCAACCAGTTGTTTGATTGTCGTGTTATGCTGAATGATGGAATTTTTAATATTTGAATCGGTAATCTTGGTGTTGTCGCCAACCGAAACATGTGGTCCGATCACTGACCTTTCGAGCACAGCGTTTTCGCCAATATAGCAAGGTTGAATGATTACACTGTCGATAATTTTTGCAGTAGGTGATACCGTTGAACGATTTCTTTCTGCATCGTATTCAAGAACTCGCTTATTGGTATGCACAGTAACTTCTTTGTTCCCGCAATCCAGCCATTCGATCACCTCTCCTGGTTTAAACTTATAGCCAGCCTCAGTCAAACGGCGCAAACCATCCGGAAGCTGATATTCTCCTCCTTTGATGATGTTGTTATCGATCAGATATTCTAATTCCTGACGAAGACGCGCTCCATCCTTGAAATAGTATATTCCGATCATTGCCAGGTCAGAAACAAATTCTTTCGGTTTTTCTACAAAGTCGATGATCTCTCCCTGCTCATTCATTTTGATCACGCCAAATGCACTTGGATCGTCGATCTGCTTGACCCAGAGAATTCCATCGTCATTCGGATCGATCTTAAAGTTTGCCTTGAATAGGGTGTCAGCGAAAGCTACAACGACCGGTCCTTCCAATTTTTCTTTTGCGCAAAGCACTGCATGCGCAGTACCCAGCGGTTTATCCTGGTAATGGATCGACCCTTTAGCGCCAAGACTGGCAGCAACTTCGATCAGCTCCTTTTCAGCCTCATCTCCAAATTGTCCAACGACAAAAGCGATTTCATCGATCTTCTCACTGCACACGGACGCAATATCTTCTACCAATCGGTGAACAATCGGTTTACCTCCCACGGGAACCAATGGTTTTGGGATGGTTAATGTATGTGGTCGAAGGCGGCTTCCACGTCCCGCCATAGGAACTATAACTTTCATTTTCTTGTCTATCGTCTCATTTAACACCTGTGCTACCGAAACCTCCTGCGCCTCTTTCAGTCTCAGAAAGTTCCTCAACTTCGATCCATTTTGCCTGCTTTACTTTTGCAAAAACAAGCTGGGCAATGCGTTCTCCATGCTCTACTGTAAATGGTTCTGATGAAAGATTAACCAGAATTACTCCAACCTCACCTCTGTAGTCAGCATCGATGGTCCCCGGGGAATTCAAAACGGTGACCCCCTTTTTGAAGGCTAAACCACTTCTCGGTCTTACCTGACACTCGTATCCCTCCGGAATCTCCAAAAATAATCCGGTTTTGATCAATGCTCTTTCGAGGGGTTTTAAAATAACAGGTTCGTCAAGATTTGCACGAACGTCCATTCCTGCGGAAAGACCTGTTTCGTATGCGGGTAGCGGGTTTTTTGACTGGTTTATAATTCTAACTTTCATTCAGATCGAATTTTCAACCTTCAAAGTTAACAAAACTGAGGGGTGAGGAGGGTTAAAACGTCTACTTTAATGAACAAAGGAATGCGAATAACTCAAGCGTGATGGAAATTCTTTTTTTCAAAAGAGTAGATCATTCCAATATATCCCAGAATAAGGATATTATGGATGACGAATTTGAGTGTCCCGTTTTCGAGATCAACCAATGAAGCGATGAGGTAGATCAGTAATGCCGAACCAAGGTAAAGTCCGAATTTTCTTAGGTTGTATTTGATTGGATAATGCTTTTGACCAAGGTAGTATGACAAGACCATCTGGCTGGCATAAACGATCAAGGTTGCCCATGCACTGGCGAAATATCCAAAGTAAGGTATGAAGATCACATTGATCAGAATGGTAAGGGTTGCCCCAACGATTGCGATATACGCACCATACTTGGTTTGACCGCTTAACTTATACCAGATACTTTGATTGAAGTAGATCCCCAGGAAGACATTCGCTAATAAAAGAATTGGAACCACTCCCAATCCGACATAGTACGACTCGTTTCTTATGAATAATTTGAAGATATCAATGTTCAATGAAACGACCAGGAATACAAGGGCAACGGCGGCGATGAAAAAGTTCATCACCTTCGCATAGATCTTATTCTTGTCCTCATTTTTAAGCTGTGCAAAAAAGAAGGGTTCAGCTGCATATCGATATGCCTGTAGCAGGATGGAAACGAGCATCGCAAGCTTGTAGCAAGCACTATAGATCCCCACTTGTCCTTCTGCATATTTCAGCGATTCGGCAGTCATCCCATCATAGAGCATATGCTTCAATAGGATTCTGTCAAGTGTTTCGTTGATGATCCCCGCAAAACCGGCAACAACCAGCGGTAATGCATACCATAACATTCGTTTGATCATTTCCTTATCTACTCTGAAGGAGATGTTCATGAAATCCTTGTAAAGCAATAAAGGCTTCATCAACGAAGAGAATAAGTTAGCAAAAAGGATGAATAAAACTCCTTCTTCAGGTCGTTCTGGATCGAATGCTCCGAGCATTAGAACGAGGTTGATCAGGATGTTCACCCCGATCGCTGCAAACTGTATACCTGCAAATTTCAGTGCCTTTTCTTCAGCGCGTAATTTGGCCAATGGTAGTGCCGAAATGGCATCAATACAAACGATTGCTCCCAGTAAAATGATGTATTCATTATGACCAGAGTACAGCATCAAGTCGGCAATATCCTCATTGAAATAGATCAGCAACAGAAAGAAGATCGCATTGATCCCGATGACTGAAAAGAAGCTGTTTCGGAAGACCGTTTCCTTGTCTCCTTCATGATCTTGAATGAATCTGAAAAAAGTAGTTTCCATTCCAAAGGTCAGAAAGACGATCAAAAAGGCTACCCAGGCATAAAGCTCAGACACTACGCCGTAATCAGATGGATCTGCAAAGACGTGCGTATAAAGCGGAACAAGTAAATAATTCAAAGTACGACCAACGATACTCGAAAGACCGTAAATCGCCGTTTGACCAAATAACCGCTTTAGAGGATTAGACATTAACCTCTGAAGTTAGCTTTTCTTTTTTCAATGAAAGCAGTTGTTCCTTCTTTGAAATCAGCTGTTCCAAAACACTTTCCGAATTCTTCGATTTCAGCCTGGTAACCATCGACACCATCTTTAAAACCGGCATTGACCGCACGGATCGCTGATGCTATTGCCGTTCCTGAATTGTTCAGGATCTTGGCTGCCATTTCTTCCGCGGCATTCATCAAATTTTCAGGTTCAACAACTGTATTGACCAATCCCCAGGTAAGAGCTTCTTCTGCTTTGATCATCCCTGCTGTGAAAACCATTTCATTGGCTTTTCCTTTACCAACAAGTTGAGCCAAGCGCTGAGTTCCTCCGTATCCAGGGATCACACCCAAAGAAACTTCAGGAAGCCCCATTCTTGCATTGGATGATGCAATGCGAATATGGGATGCCATCGCTAATTCGAGTCCACCTCCAAGGGCAAATCCATTTACTGCTGCGATGACAGGAGTGTTTAAATTCTCAACGTAATCGAACAATAATTCTTGCCCATTTGCTGCCAGTTTTCCACCTTCGGCAATTGAGAAATGTGCAAATTCCTTGATATCTGCTCCGGCAACAAATGCCTTTTCACCACTACCAGTAAGGATGATCACTCCTACATTTTTATCGTCGTTTGCAGCTGTTAAAGCAGCATTCAATTCCTGGATGGTTTCTTTGTTCAAGGCATTCAATTGACTTGGTCTGTTGATCGTAATGATCTCGATCATTCCCTTTCTTTCAACAAGCAGATTATTGTACATGTCTATTATGATTTTCGTAAACGTTTATAAATTTTAATGAGGATCATCAGCAAAATGGCAACTGCAAAGAAACCTACTGTGCCTTTGATCCAGTCCATTGAGTTTTTCATCACGACCAGAAATACGATCGCAACCAGCGCAAGCGTAGCTACTTCGTTCCAGAGTCGCAGCTTTCCTGAAGTCCAGTTGAATTTTCCTTTTTTCAGATCGTTCATGATCTTCTGACAAACGAAATGATACACCAGCAGCATACCCACAAATCCAAGCTTGATGTGCATCCAACGTGCATGTTCGCCAAAGAAATACAGGTCGGGATATTTAAGGATCATGAGCGTTCCGAACAGAATGGTGAGAACCATTGCCGGAGTGGTGATGATATACCATAGCCTCCACTCCATGATCTCGAACTGAGAAGACAACAACGCTGCCTCTTCTTTGGTTCTGGTCTGCGCCTCCGTATGATAAATGAACAAACGAACGATATAGAAAAGGCCTGCAAACCAACTTACAACGAAGATGATGTGGAGGGATTTCAATACATTAATATCGAGGTAGTCCATGGGGTAAAGTTAGGAATTTAACCATGATTACCATCACCGTTTAGCCACCTTAAAGTATATTTCCGAATCCTTCTGTATCTTTGCACCTCAATTGTAAGAAAATGAGTGTTTTTGAACTATCTGAACAAGAGATCCAGCGAAGAGAAACGTTGAATAAGATCCGTGAATTCGGGATCGATCCTTATCCTGCAGCATTATATCCTGTAAGTCACACGACGCAAGGGATTAGAGAAGACTTTGTTGAGGGTAAAGAGGTATGTATTGCAGGTAGAATGATGAGTCAGCGAATCATGGGAAAGGCTTCCTTTGCTGAGCTTCAGGATTCAACTGGACGAATCCAGGTGTATTTCAACAGAGATGAAATCTGTTCGGGAGAAGACAAAACACTTTACAATGAGGTTTTCAAACGTTTCCTTGATCTTGGTGATTTCATCGGAGTAAAGGGAGAATTGTTCACGACGCAAGTAGGTGAGCCTTCGATCAATGTGAAGGAATTTACTTTGTTGAGCAAGTCTTTGAAACCACTTCCATTACCAAAAACAGATGCTGAAGGGAAAGTCCATGATGCATTCACAGATCCTGAATTGCGATATCGTCAGCGTTATGCTGATCTTGTGGTAAATCAGCACGTGAAGGATGTTTTCATCAAGCGAACAAAGTTGTTCAATGCGATGCGTCAGTTCTTCAACGATGCAGGTTATATGGAAGTTGAAACACCGATCCTTCAACCAATACCGGGTGGAGCATCTGCCAGACCGTTCGTTACTCAGCACAATGCACTGGATATTCCTTTGTACATGCGTATTGCCAATGAATTGTACCTGAAAAGATTGATCGTAGGTGGATTTGATGGAGTGTATGAGTTCTCGAAGAACTTCAGAAATGAAGGGATGGACAGAACGCACAATCCGGAGTTCACAGCTATGGAGATCTATGTAGCTTACAAGGATTACAACTGGATGATGGACTTTACTGAGCAATTGTTGGAGCACTGTGCATTAGCTGTGAATGGAACGACAAAAGCTCGTTTTGGAGAACACGATATTGATTTCAAAGCACCGTACAAGCGTGTAACCATGCGCGATGCAATTCTTGAGTTTACCGGATTTGACATCAAGGGGAAAACGGAAGAAGAGATCTTTGCAGCTGCTAAAGGAATGGGGATTGATGTGAATGATACAATGGGGAAAGGGAAATTGATCGATGAGATCTTTGGTGAAAAGTGCGAAGGAAATTACATCCAACCAACATTCATTACCGATTATCCGAAAGAGATGTCTCCATTGTGTAAAACACATCGCAATGACCCTGAGCTTACAGAGCGCTTTGAGTTAATGGTGTGTGGAAAAGAGATCGCCAATGCATATTCTGAGTTAAATGATCCGATCGATCAGCGCGAGCGTTTTGAGGATCAGTTGAGACTTTCTGAAAGGGGAGATGATGAAGCGATGTTCATCGATCAGGATTTCTTGCGTGCACTTGAATATGGGATGCCACCAACAAGTGGCTTGGGAATCGGTATGGACCGTCTGATCATGTTCTTAACGGATAATCAATCGATACAGGAAGTACTTTTCTTCCCGCAGATGAGACCTGAGGTAAAATCACACAAGCTGGAGCTAACCGAAAATGAAAAGATGATCTTTGAAATGGTTCAGAAGGAAGGAGCCATGGATCTGAATGATTTGAAAACGAAAGCTGGATTGAGCAACAAGCAATGGGATGTTAGTATTAAATCACTGACGAAGCACGGAGCGTTGAAAGTGGTAAAGACGGATGCTGCGCTTACAGTAGAATTGGCTTAAGAATAGAAAACAATAAATTCAA
Source organism: uncultured Bacteroidota bacterium (assembly GCA_937899625.1). Taxonomy (GTDB): domain Bacteria; phylum Bacteroidota; class Bacteroidia; order Flavobacteriales_D; family Crocinitomicaceae; genus M0103. The sequence goes on along the minus strand of CALCCB010000083.1, from coordinate 13,435 downwards.
AAGGCGGTGATCACTTACCGCCTTTTTTCTTAACCTAGCAATGGTGTACACCATTATAGTTTAGTACTACTCCGCAAACTACATTTCAAGAGTAGGCAGAATACTAAGAAATGTATGTACAGAATTTGTGAATGGTAGGTTTGAGTTTGTGAACAGCATTTTAAACAACAATAAACCATCGCCGTTTTCAAAATTATGGTTCCTTTTGATATTGTTTTAGTCTATTTTAAGATCTCTTGAATAGCCTGTTTTCGCTCTCTTGAAATTGGGATCTGAACATTGCGCTTAAGCAGTAAATACCCTCCTTCTGATTTGGAGTAGTTGGTGACATAATCCAGGTTTACCAGAAATGATCGGTGAGGACGAATGAAATTGGAATTATCAGCCAAAGCGTTTTCGAAGTACTTGAGATTCTTGGATACTGTCTTACAACTGTTGTTGTTGCAATAGATCTGTACATAGGATCCATCCGCTTCCAGGTATTCGATCTCATTCAAAGGAATATATTCAAATCCTCCCTGTATCGGAATTGCAAGCACGTCATTTTTATCTTCTTGCAAGTTCTGAGATAGGGCCATCAACTGATTGATCTGATCAGTTGTATTCACTTCACTTCTTACTTTTCCGTCGCTTCTATCAGTTGGTTTTCCTGAATCGGTTTCAATAAATAATCAACGGCAGAAAGACGAAATGCCTTGATCGCATATTCATTGTATGCAGTCGTGAACACAATTTTGGTTTTCAATTGTAGCTGTGAGATCTGCTCGGCGAGTTGAATTCCAGATTTCCCCGGCATTTCAATATCCAGAAATGCTACATCGGGATGTTCATTTTTGATCAAACGAAGTCCTTTTTCTGCGTCCTCAGCTTCTCCGATCACTTGAAAATCATTGGCAAGTTCAATGAGCATCAAGCGAAGCAATTTCCTTGCTTGCTTTGAATCGTCAATTATAAGTGCTTTGATCGAGCTTTTTTCAGACATGGACGCGAATCGTTACTGTTGTTCCGTTAGGACTTCCACCGGTGTCAAAGTTATCGTTATAGATCACTCCAACAACACCTTCCTTTTCAAAATTCAGTAATTCTATGCGCTTTTCATTGGCGCTGGTAGCAAAAGATTGATGATCCTTGTGCGTTTCATTGTTTAGCTTCATGGATGCCTTTCTTCCAATTCCATTATCCGTGATCTTCACTTCGATCATTTGAAGGTCCTCGTTCATGCGGATCTTCATTTTGATCCATTTTTCTCCTTTACGGTGTCTAAGCCCATGTTTAAAAGCATTTTCAACATAAGGCTGTAATAAGAGTGCGGGAATTTGAATACTGGATATGTCAAGTTGATCTTCAATGTCCAGTTCTAATTTAAACTCTCCGTCCAGAAGCATGGACTCCAGCTCTATGTAGATCTTGAGGGTTTCCAATTCCTTCTCCAGTGTTACATTCGATAATGAACTTTGCTCAAGGATCATTCGTACCAGATTCGAAAAATCACTTAAATAGCGAACAGCATTTGACTTGTCATTCTCATAAATGTATCCTTTGATCGAATTCAGGACATTAAACAGAAAATGAGGATTCATTTGCGATTTCAGTGCATTCTGCTGGCTAAGTCGAAGCTCATTTTCAAGATTCACCCTAGCAAGCTCGGCTTGTTGTTGTTTTCGAATTTTGATCTCTCGGTATTTGAAGATCAAAAAAGTGATTAACGCAGCAAATAGTCCCAAAGCAAGGTAGAACCACCATCGATACCAGAACGGAGGGATTACCTTAAATGAATAAGTTAAAGGTACTCCACATTTGTTTCCTTCATGGTCAAGGAGTACGATCTCAAAGTCTACCTCACCGTAAGGCAATTGTAAGATAGATATCCTTCGTGTTGAACCTGGGGCCCTTATCCATTTGTTACTCCCATTCTTGAATCGATAGTAAAACTGAAACTTATCTTCAGAACTGTAGATCAATCCATCCAGAATGATCGATAATTCATCGTTGTGTTGAAGCACCATTGGAGACGAATAGTCTTTCTTTTTGCCATTTACAATAATTGATCGAAACTGCAGACTCCCAACCGGTTTTCTTTTTTTGAATTCAGAGATTGGTATCATATGAATCCCTTTTCCTGTTGCAGCCCAGCAGCGATCACCTTTGAAGCTTAGATCACTGATGTTGTTTGAATTCAGGCCATAATATTTGTTGATCGTTATCGATGATTTATTTTCGGGGTTGAAGCTGATGATCCCTTTGTTTGATGCGATGTAAATTTGGTCTCGGTAAAAAAAGATTTTACTCCCTTTACATTCTTCATTCAATCGCGTGATCTGATAAGGCTTTCCAGTTCCGCTTTTCTGGTAGATGGCACCATCGTAGCTCAGGAAATAGACATTGTTGTTGATATGGTCAGCACATAAAGAGATGATCTGTTTTCCCGGAAGAAAGGTCCTTTTAAAGACCCATCGGTTCTTCTTTTTCTGGATCTCATGAATACCTTTGTTTCCTGCGATCAGAAAATTTTCATTATTGGGGATCTTGACACCTTGTCTGCACCAATCATTGAGCACTTTGTTTTTTAGTTCCAGATCAGTTCTAAGGTCTGAGCTGAAAAACATTCCCTGAGAGGTCAAAACAAAATAACCATTATCTGACTGAATAATAGATTTGACTGGACGAGGCATTGATACAGAGTATAAGATCTCGTCATTTTTTAAAGCGTATAATTTCCCTGATATGTGATAATAAAGGACCTTATTTTTTCCGTCAAAGAACAATCCATTTACATCTGATCGTGCTGAATTGGTAATTACACGAAGTTCTTTCTGATTTGTTAGATGAATGATCTCACTTGATGATCCTGATAAAAAGACTCCTTCAGTGGTACTTAAAACTTGTTTATAGTTGTCATTGATCAAGCCAGAGTTTTCCTGGTCCCAAACACGAATTTTTATGTTTGGAATTCTTAGAATACCATTGCTTAGAGTAGTTAACCATAAGCTCCCTTCGTTGTCATTCAGAATATCCGAGAAGGACAATTTCTCATAGATCAGTTCGGCCTGACCATTGGAGGTATTCAAGCGGATAACTCCCGAATAGGTGCAGATCCATAGGATTCCGGGTTCTATTTCATTTACCTTCGTGATCTTTCTTCCTTTCAAAAGCTTGATTAGCTCTTCATTTGAATAGGGAGTCCATTTGTCAAGATCCTCACGATAAACACTGGCTCCATGTCTATCAAATAACCATGGTTTTCCTGATGAATTGGAAATGATCATGGGTTTGTCGTAGAATTCTTCCGGTATCTGAAACCCACTAAATTCGTCGCCTTTATATGTAATGATCTTGTTGTAATTGTGGTAATAAATGGTGCCTTCCTGGTCGGATCTTATTCCGCTCGTGAATGTTTCTCCAAATGGACCCAATGTGTGATGGGATGTTGAAACTTGTTTCCATTTACCACTTTTTACGTCCAGTATAAATGGTCCTTTTTGGGTTGAGATCCAGAGGGAACCTTTTTTATCGTAAGCCATTGAATTGATCAACGTATTCCAGGTGTGATGAACGATCAGTTTTTCATTTTCAATATAGAATAGCTGATTATTGAAATTATAGCCATAAATCTTACCATCCAACGTTTCAATCAGCCCGGTTGCTGAACGAGCCGATAGATCTTGTGACTGAAACTGCTCATACCTTACACCATTGTATCTGAATATCCCGGCATCGCAACCGATCCAGATATATCCTTTGGAATCCTGAATGGAACAGTATATTTCATTAGAGGGAGCCCCGTTTTCTATCGTGTAATTGAAAAAGGCAGGGTATTGGCCAAAAAGTAATTGACTTTGTGAATAGATCAATAGGATGAGTAACAACACTCTCATATTGCTAAAGTTAATGATTCTATTTGTTGTAAACTATATCACAGAATCATAAACCAAATAAAGAAGCAATGCAACTATGGGTGTTTGGTATCTTCTTAAAATTAGGCTTTTAATGGGAGGAATGAAACCGACAGAACTTTCCGGTATAAAAAATTAATGGCTTCCCCTTTCTATGAATTCACACTCCAGTAACTGATGTTTTCCTGGAACCTCTGATTCTTGAAGACGCTCCATCATTCGTTCTACACTAAAAGCCGCAATCTTGTTGACCGGCTGTCTCAATGCAGTAACGGAAGGGGTCATAAAGGAGAAAACTTCATGATCATCAAATGAGATCAATTTAACGTCATTAGGGACATTTATCTTCAACTCCTGAAGGATTCCCAATGTAACTAAAGCGACCATATTATTCAATGATATGATCGCATCAACATGATTGGAGAGTTCATTTTTTACTTGTGCCAGTGCTTCTTTTCGATCAGAAGAAAGATTGATATGCATTAACTCAATCCCAGATTTTTTAGAAGCTTCATTTAGTCCCTGTAATCGCTCAGAGATCGTTTGAATGGATGCATCATGCTGACTGATTGCAAGGATCTTCTTGGGTGTATTCTTGAATTTGCCGATCAATAATGAAGCTTCCTTCATGTTGTCAATTCCAACAAAGTCAGCATTTTCATCCCCAGGTCTGTCGGAAAAAACTACAGGAATGTGTGTTTCATGAAGGATTGGGATCAGTGCATCTATCGTATTACAAGGCGAAATAATCATCCCATCAATAGAGCGCTGAATAAGCTCTCTCATCAACGTTTTCTCCAATTCTTTATCATCATTCGTGTTGACGATAAATGTTTTATATCCTTTGGAATACAATGTTTCTTGAATGATCTTACACATCTCCGCATAAAATGGATTGGAAATGTCTGCAAGCACTAATCCAATTGTTTTTGTTTCTCCCTGACGAAGGCTTTTTGCGAAAAAGTTGGGAACATATTGTAATTCCTTTGCTTTCTCATGGATCAGCACCTGCTTTTTCTTGCTGATATTAAACTCGTCACCTCGTCCGTTAAGTACAACAGAAACAGTGGCTTTGGAAACTCCAAGTGCTTTGGCAATATCGTCAAGTGAAACTCTTTTAGCCTTCATAGATCAGTTCGGTAATTTTGATACCATTGCTTTGTATTCGGTTTCAAAGGTCTTATCTCCTTTACAACCTAGGCGTTCTTTGGTGGCTTTAAAATCTTCAATTCTGTTTCCTGGGTCAGGGTGTGTACTTAGGAATTCTGGTGGTCTTCCTCCACCCATATTCTGGATCTTTTCAAAAAATCCTGCACCACCAGCCGCATCGTAATCGGTTGGACACAAATAAAGTACTGAACGCTCATCTGCCTCAGTTTCATGCCCCCTTGAGAATTTCAATCCGATCAATCCACCAGTTACCTGCTTTAATGCTGCTCTATCTCCTGCAAGTACGTCTAATAGGATCTGAACACCGAACATCTGGGTCATTTGACGAGTTGAGTGTCTCATATCGGCATGTCCCATTTCATGTCCTAGAACACCAGCAAACTGAGATTCATTATCCAGGAATTTTAAAATTCCGGTGTAGATATAGATATATCCTCCAGGAGTACAGAAGGCATTAAGAGTTGTGTCATCTTTTATGACACGCAGTCTCCATGGGAACTCAGTCTTGTAATCAACATTTCCTGAATTCAGGATCTTATCTCTGACTTTGTATAAATATTGGTAAACTGCCTTGTTCTGTGCTGAATCCAGGATCGGATACTGTTGAGGATTATTCTCGATCTCAGCGGCAACTTGAGCACCAAGCTCCTTGTCTTGCTGGATCGTAAACAAATTGATTCCTTTTCCGGAACCACCTTTCATGTTACCACATGCTGCCAAAAAAATGGCGAGTGATACTGCTGAGAAAAATTTGAATCTTAAGGAGAACATATTAATTAATTGGATAAAGAAAATTAATAATAAAGGTCAATATCATTGCCAGTCCCCAACCTGAATACACTTCCAAAGGACTGTGTTTATGAAGAAACAATCGTGCCGAAAGTGTAAGACCGGATGCGATCACAGCAAATATCAATGTCCAAACATTGAATTCCGCTTGAGCAATGCCGTATGCAAGTAGGAATCCGCATAATATTCCGGCACCACCTGCATGCAAACTGATCTTGATCCATCGGTTGATCAACGCATATGTTACTGTAACAAACACTCCACTCAGAGGCAAAGCGTAGATGTATTTGGGTAAAATATTGTTCTGTGCCTTATAGATGAATAAAAAGTATAGAAGAAGACAATACACCAACATGATCAGCATTGGTATTGCACGTTCTCTCTTATCTTCCATGTCAATTGTAGAAATAACATTCATTCTTCTCAGGACAATAAAGGAAAGAGATGGAGCAAGCACACTGAAGATAAAGAACATGTATAGTATGGCATACTTTGCCGTATCGGTCAGAAAGAACAGATTGTCTTCGTTGAATAAATAATCCTGATTATTTGGGATGTACATCGCCAGTAATAAACCATATACGGGCATGAACAAGGGTATAAAGATCCAGGAAATTATTTCTGCCAATTGTTTCATTACAGCTCCTTTCTCAATCTAGCAACAGGGATATTCAATTGCTCGCGATATTTGGCCACTGTTCTACGTGCAATATTGTAGCCTTTATCTTTTAGCAATTCCATAAGCTTTTCATCGGTCAGTGGCTTTCGCTTATTCTCCGCTTCAATCGCATCAGTAAGGATCTTCTTCACTTCTCTTGTTGATACCTCTTCTCCTGAATCAGTACTCAAACTTTCTGAGAAGAAATACTTCAAAGCGAAAATCCCAAAATTCGTTTGTACATATTTGCTATTCGCCACCCGAGAGATGGTAGAAATATCCAGTCCAACCATCTCAGCAATGTCCTTAAGGATCATCGGTTTCATATTCACTTCATCACCAGTCAGGAAATATTCTCTCTGGTATTCCATGATCGCATGCATCGTTGTAAGCAATGTATTTTGTCTTTGTTTGATAGCATCGATGAACCACTTTGCTCCGTCCAGTTTTTGCTTAACGAACATTAGAGCTTCTTTATCAGAGCGAGATGTTTTTGCTCCTTCTGCATATGTACGAAGCATCTGTTCATATTCTCGACTCACCTTCAATTCAGGAGCATTTCTTCCGTTAAGAGAAAGTTCCAAGGTGCCCTCAAATTCTGTTATCATGAAGTCAGGAATGATCTGCTGATGATTCTTAGAGGCTTCCTTCATTGAACCTCCTGGTTTCGGGTTCAATCTTAGAATGATGTCGATTGCCTCTTTCAGATCATTGTCTTCGATCTCCAGCTTCTTTATGATCTTATCGTAGTGCTTCTTTGTAAATTCTTCAAAACACTGTTCAAGAATGATCTTTGAAGTATATTTTGTGATGTCTCCATCCTGCATTCTGTTGATCTGGATCAATAGGCATTCCTGAAGATCTCTTGCTCCAACACCTGCCGGGTCAAGTTCCTGTATCACTTGAAGCATTTCAAGCACTTCCTCCTCTGTTGTCGAAATATTTGCTGAAAACGCAAGGTCATCAACGATCGCTTCAATTTCCCTGTTTAGATAGCCAGACTCATCCAGGTTTCCTATGATGGTGTCAGTGATCATGAATTGCGTTTCGTTCAGATCAAGAAGATGTAATTGTTCAGTTAAACGATCCTGGAAAGATTGTTCTCCGGATAAAGGAATGACTCTTTCCTCATCATCTTTGCTGGTATTGTTGGCTCTTGTTTTGTAGTCAGATCCTTCTTCGTCGATGTACTCTGAAATATCAAACTCCAGATCATCGTTATCGTCATAATCATCCTCTTGCTGATCACCGAAATCATCCTCTTCAAAATCAGCCCCTTCTTCCAATGCGGGATTTTCCTCGATCTCTTGTTTGACACGTTGATCCAACTCCATAGTAGGCACCTGCAAAAGTTTCATCAGCTGGATCTGCTGAGGTGAGAGCCTTTGCTCAAGTTTTTGTGCCAGATGTTGTTTCAATGCCATAGTTCAGGTTTCAGTTAAAAATACAAAAATTCCATCTAGAATTCAGCATTCAATGGAGTTCTAGGGAATGGGATCACATCTCTGATGTTGGTCATTCCGGTTACGAACATGATCATCCTTTCAAATCCGAGGCCAAAACCTGCATGAGGCACTGTTCCGAATTTTCTGGTTTCAAGATACCACCACAATTCTTGCTCTTCGATATGGAATGCTGCACATTTCTCTTTTAATATATCTAATCGCTCTTCACGTTGTGATCCTCCTACCATTTCTCCAATGCCAGGGAATAGAATATCCATCGCTGCAACGGTTTCCTTACCCGGTTCACTGTGATCATTTCTGCGCATGTAGAATGCCTTAAATGAAGCTGGATAATCCGTAATTATCACCGGACGCTTGTATTCTTTTTCTACTAAATATCTTTCGTGCTCACTTTGAAGGTCAGTTCCCCATTCCACTTCATACTGGAATTTTTTCTTTTTGTAGTGGTTGGAGTTGCGAAGAACATCAATCGCTTTCGTGTATGTGATCCTTTCGAAATTGTTTTCAGTGACGAATTTCAATCGTTCGATCAAAGAAAGCTCATTGCGTTCATTTTGTGGCTTAGATTGTTGTTCAGCAGCTTCACGGTCGTTCAGGAACTGAAGATCATCCGCACAATTTTCCATTACGTAACTACAAATATATTTCAACATGTCCTCAGCGAGATCCATGTTGTCATGAATATCATTGAATGCCACTTCAGGTTCGATCATCCAGAATTCAGCAAGGTGTCTTGACGTGTTTGAATTCTCTGCTCTGAACGTTGGCCCAAATGTGTACACTTGTCCTAAAGCTAAAGCAGCAAGCTCAGCTTCTAATTGTCCAGAGACCGTCAGGTTAACTGATTTCCCGAAAAAATCTTCTTTGAAATTAACTGTTCCATCCTCATTCAATGGCGGGATAACAGGATCCAAAGTCGTAACTCTGAACATTTCTCCTGCACCTTCAGCATCTGAACCTGTGATGATCGGAGTATGGATGTAATAAAATCCTCTGTCATTGAAAAACTTGTGGATCGCATATGCTACTGCATGACGGATCCTGAATACAGAACTGAAAGTATTCGTTCTGAATCGAAGGTGAGCCTGTTCGCGAAGAAACTCCATACTGTGCTTCTTTGGCTGCATAACCGTCTTCTGAACGTCATCGGGATTTGCATCACCAATGATCTCAACTTCATTTACCTGAAGCTCTACTGATTGACCTGACCCTAGAGATTCTATCAATGTCCCTGTTAGACTGATGGCCGAACCGGTAGTGATCCTTTTCAAGGTATGTTCATCCATTTTTTCAAAATCAACTACTCCTTGAAGTGTCTTGATGGTAGACCCATCGTTCAGTTGAATAAATCGATTACTTCTGAAGGCACGTACCCAGCCTTTCACTAAGTATTCCTGACCGATCTTCGGATCATTTAATAAATCTGCAATCTTGGTTCTATTCATTTTTTTTTGTTGCGACGTAAAATTAGCAAGAAACCCTTATAAACAAAAAGGTCGAATCAATTTCTATTTGATTCGACCCTTCCATTTTTATTTGGATGGATTTACATTTTAATTATCACAAATTCAGTTCTTCTGTTTTTTTGATGTTCCAACTCCGGACAATCTGATTTTACTGCTCCTTCACAAGGGCAATCCACTTTCAATTTTGATTCACCATAACCCTTTCCATAAATCCTTTCAGGATTATTAATTCTTGTTTTAATATAATCAGCAGACGCATTTGCCCGATTAGAGGATAGTTTCTCATTAGAAGCTATTGACCCACGACAATCAGTATGTGAACCAAGCTCTATTTCCATAGTTGGATATTCATTCATGATCTTAACGATCTTGTCTAGTTCAATAGTAGCATCTTTTCGGATATTGTATTTGCCTAAATCGAAATAAATTGGCTTTATATCTATTAATGATGCCAGATCAACACCCACCTCCATTTTACCGATGGTGGCATCGATCATGTCGTGAACATTGTATATTCCTTCTTTTATGATCTTGAGGTTTAGGTCTACTGTTTTCGACAAGTATCCTTCTTTAGAGATGGTAACTTTCAAATTCAACTGATCGCCTAATTTGATATTTTCCAAACCAGTCTCAGTCAGTCCTTCAAGAGATGTCAGTTGATCCATTATTGTATTTCCAGTTTTAGGATCGAAGATTTTAACCTCAACTCCATCTAAAACCTTACCTGATTCAGCCTCAGTTATTTTACACAATAACCCGAAAGAAGGCACTTTTGCAAGAGCGGCGTTTAGAGTTAAATCTTGTTCTAGAGGAGCAACATTTACTTCTTTTTTCAGGTCTGTAAAACCATTTTGAGCGAAAGAGATCGAATAATTCTTTCCTGGCTCTAAATCAAAATGATAATTTCCATTTTCGTCGCTTTTCACGGTTTGTACAACATTACCATTGTCATCCATCAACTTTACTTCTGTTTCTTTCAAGATGTCTCCTGTAGCAAGATCTGTTACAGTTCCTGCCAAGTTGATACTAAATTTGAAAGGCTGAACTAATTCAAACCCGTAGATATCATCATTCCCTTTTCCACCTTCACGATTCGAAGAAAAGTAGCCTTTCTTTCCTTCAGAAGTGAAAATCACACCGAAATCATCTTTTGCGCTGTTTATTTCAGGCCCAGTGTGCTTTACAGCCTTGACCATTCCATCTTCACCCAGATTTGCAACGAATATGTCAAGTCCTCCAAGTCCTGTTAAACCATTGGAAGAAAAGAAAAGTTGACCTTCGGTTGAAATCCATGGGAACACTTCTTGTTTTTCTGTATTTACTTTTTGTCCCAAATTAATAGGGCTTCCAAGTTCTCCATCGGCCATGATTTGTGCCTTGTAGATGTCTGAGCCCCCAAAACCACCAGGCATATCGGAAACGAAGTACAACCACTGACCATCCGGTGAAAGTGTTGGGTGGCCAACAGAATATTCTTTCGAATTAATCTTCAAGGCTTTTTGTTCATACCAATTACCTTTTGAAGAAACTTTTGCTGTATAAAGCACCAAGTTCTGTATTCCTTTTTGACCACTAGATTCTGTACTTTTAGCAGGGTTATTACTTGTGTAATAAACTCGTGACTCATCTGAGGTAAAACAAAGTGGACCTTCATGGTATTTTGAATTACCACTTGAATGATTGGAGATTTTTGTTTTGGAACCGTTTTGGTTACTTACCACAAGGAAATCAAGGAAGTTCATGCTATTCCAGCCATATATTCTTTTCACTGGTGTTGAATTTCGATCTGAAATAATGAAAACAACCTGACCTTTTTTATATTCATAACCTCCAAAATCATTCATTTTTGAATTGAAATTCACTGTTGTGATTATAAAATGTTTTTGGGCATTTCGTATTGCCTCCAAATAATCAAGATGATTATTGAAATCACCTACAGACAATGATCCAGGCATCATAGAGTCGTATTTCTTCATCCATAGATCTGCTCCAGAGTAATCTCCCAGTTGTTTCAGACACTGAGAATACACGAAACAATCTTCTGCAGAAAATGAAGCCTTCAGTCCATCAGCATCGGAAAAATAATTTTTAGCTTTTTCAAGATTACCGTAATAGTAATAACTCTTGGCAAGTTTCAGAGATAATACATCTTGAGTTGAACCTTTCTTCCAAAGGGCTGATTCATATTCCGGAATTGCTTCAGAATAAGCTAATAAGCTGTAAAGTTGATCGCCTCTATTGATCTTTGATTGCTGAGCACTTACCGTTTGTCCCAGAACAAGAAGTGCTATTGTTATGATTGATATTCTCATAGGATTTCGCATTAATAGATTAGAAATATCTAGGAGAACGAATCCCCTTTTTCTTGAAATTGAAGTCGTATGACAGCATCATTTCGAAAGTCCCTGAGTTATAATTTTTCAAGGCTTGAGTTCCAAAATCACTCGCAATACCTATCTTAAATTGATCGTTCACCACGAATTGTGTGAAAATACCATAAGCCGCATCTAATCGATACATTCCACCAAACCAAAATTTATCTTTGAAAATTGCTGTTAAACTGGCATCAATACTCACTGGAGCTCCTTCGGTTATTTTAATCTGCCCCGTGGGCCTCAACTTCCAATCTGGATTCATTTTAATAACACCTCCGATGATTCCGAAGTAATGACGTCTCTCGATGTTAGTTGAACTAACTCCCCCATAACTCTGTTCCAGAATCCTAGGTGAACTAAATCCAACAAAAAATCTTGGTGAATGATAGTACATTCCAAATCCAAAATTTGGATTGACACTATTTCTAATGTTTTGGATCAACTTCGGATCATTATCAACTGTTGTTACTAATTGAGAAGTACCTACAGAAATCATATTGACTCCTCCCTTAAGTCCGAACGATAATTTACGATCCCCGTTTTTAAACTTCAAGGAATAAGAAAAATCACCGTATACCATTCGTTGAGTGATTGGCCCTAACTGATCATTAACCATTGTCAAACCTATACCAACAGATTCATATTTTAGTGGTGAATGCAAACTAAAAGTCGTAGAACGTGGGCGTCCATCGAAGCCAGCCCATTGTTCTCTATGAATTGCAGTCATGTTCATTACTCCACGACTACCAGCATATGCTGGATTCACAAACAATGTATTATCAAAATACTGTGTGAATTGAGGCTCCTGTTGCGCAATTGCCATTTGATCAATAACCAAACAAAGGACTGCGCTAATTATTAATTTCCAATTTTTCATAACTCAATGTTTTAAATATTATCTCTGCAGATAAATGAAACCTTTTAACGTTTTGTATTCCTCTGTTTTAGTATCAAACAGGTAATAGTATGTACCACTTGGAAGGGCTTCGCCAGCGAAATTGAAGTTGCTGATTGAAATTCCGTCCCAGTTGTTCTGGTAATCAGAAGCTTGATAGACGATGTTGCCCCATCTGTTGTAGATAATGAGTTCGTTCATAGGGAATTGCTCAATACCAGTGATTACAAAATTGTCATTAACTCCATCTCCATCAGGGGTAAATGCTTGAGGGATTTCAAAACTGCATGGTTTTGGATCACATGGATCAAACGGATTGTTACCGTTTGCTAACTCGTCTCCATTGGAAACTCCATCTCCATCACAATCGGATGCACTCCAAGATGCATCAGGTGTTACTGTTTGACTTGCAACATCTAGGCTACATGGATCGTTTGGATCTGTTCCGTCGTTGATCTCATCTTCGTTTGTAACACCGTCACCGTCACAGTCTGCAGAGTTCCATCCTGCAGATGGCGCCACAGTTTGACTTGCAACATCTAGGCTACATGGATCATTTGGATCTGTTCCGTCAGCGATTTCATCTTCGTTTGTAACACCGTCACCGTCACAGTCTGCAGAGTTCCATCCTGCAGATGGCGCTACAGTTTGACTTGCAACATCTAGGCTACATGGATCGTTTGGATCTGTTCCGTCGTTGATCTCATCTTCGTTTGTAACACC
>CALCCB010000082.1 GCA_937899625.1 uncultured Bacteroidota bacterium | reverse complement strand
AGCTGAGGTTTGATAAGTTGGAGGAACGGCCGGAGTCCAGCACGAATCAAATGCAGCAACAGAATAGGTTAATGGACCTGAGTTGATGTCCGGAGAATAGGAATAAGTTGTATTCGAAATTCCCCAAACAGTATCCAGTTCATAGATGAAACCGTTGGCATCGAACGTGTAAATAACGTAGCCGTAAGTATCCGGTTGATTATTTTGATTCCAAGTAAGATTCAATTGCCCTGTAAGCGTATCGATTGATCCTGATTGAATGACTGGAATGTCAGGAGTAAGCATGTCTTCAAAATCATCACCTTCAATATTCGAAGTAAAATCACAAGGTGAATTTGGAAGAATGATCTGATAGTTTAAAAATGCCTGACAAATATCAATCGTGTCTTTGTAAAAGTTAACTCCATAAGGTACACTATCGATCAACGTCCAGTTTCCTGCTGGATATTCACGCATGATGTAATAGTAATCTCCCATGGTTGAACTGGCAACATCGGCAGGATCATTCCATTGCAGGATCGCCGTTCCATTCGTCGGATTATTCAATGTCAAAAAGATATTCGATAGTGTATCACTATATCGAGTAGTATTTCCGTTACAGCCTGATACAACCCCGACATAAATGTCCTCACTAGACGCAACAGGAACAGTGAATGAGCTTGTTCCTAGCACAGCTGATGATGTGATCAATCCTGATTGATCAGAATGTAATTCATACTGAATAAAAGTTCCTGATGGATCGGTCACCGGCGAAAAGTTGATAATTGCATTCCCAGCATTATCGCTTTCTATACACGTAATCTGTGGAGCAGGAATTACACCCGGGTTTTGGACATTGATCGTTACTGTCGCATAACTCACCTTTGGAACCTGACAGTAATCGTCTTGAATTCTGAATACAAAATGATAAGGTACGAGATCAAGCGCGTTTCCGTCAGCACCCACCAAATGATCGCAACTGGTCTGCCAGCTGAAATCCGCAGTTACTCCCTGAACCCCAGAAATTATAGGAGTTGCATTGAGTGTAGCGCAAGGAGCAACTGCACAACCAGTGTTAGAGGTAAAGTTGGTACCGAACATTAATCCGGAAGCGGTAAGTAAATTACTTTGTGGACTGCCATCCTGAAGATTTTCATTGTCCGTTGAAACGAGAGAAAAATTTACTACTGTTCCAGCGATTACAGTTGTTTCAAATGAAGCACCACCAAACGGAGGACTGATCACAGGAGGATTGTTACCTGCGCATGCGGTGATCGCAATTTGCATTTCTCTTTCAACTTCTGAGATTAAAACGCCATACCTGAAGGAACGGATGGTGACTTTCAACACATAGTTTCCCGCTGTAAAACTCGTGAAAGTTAATTCTCCGGATTCAGGGTCGACCTGAGCACTCACATTGGAAGGATTAACACCAGGACCTGGAGTTGGAGAAGTGTATGAAAATCCAGGTTCAAAAGGCACTGGAGCCGGATTACTCGGCAGATTGTAGATGCCCCCATTCAGGTAATTGTATGGAATACCAAACTGAACATGAATTGAATCAAGATCAGGATCGATCGGATTCATATTGTACACATAAGGAGTTCCGGCACAAGTCACCATGTATGGTTCCTGAAGGAAAACAGGTGAATTATCCACGCAGCTTCCTGCAGTTCCATTGGGGATGGCATACATTTTAGCAGCAAGGGTGATCCCGTAAGTGGACGGATTGGAAATGTTGGTGAGAGAATTACTTCTCGAAAAATTCTCATAGGTGAAGACCCATCCTGATGCCGAAGGGGTTCCTGGAATTGATATTGGTGCACTTCGGTAAACGATCTTTTCAATTGCTCCGATCCCGTTTCCTCCGCCCATTCCAGTTCCACAGTCAAGTGGGACAGGTGAGCCACTTACCGGATTACATGTCGGGCTAATGTCCGTTCTGGAGATGAAGTTCACAGTTATTTGGGTCAGCGTCGGATGGTTCCAAACCGCAATGTTCTCTGAGATGGTATTTACCTCTGCACCGTTGCAATCCCTGTAAAATATAAGCTGAAAAACGTATTGTTCGCCGGAACATTCCCACGTGATCTCTCCTCCCATAACATGGGAAGCTTTCGCAGTTTGAAATGCGAACAAAAAGACCAATATGAATCCTATTTTTTTCAGCACGTCTTTTAAACGTAGTTTAAAGGAATGTAGTATATAAACGATGTTGAATACCCTTTCGTTGCCTAGGATCCGGCAACCACAACCGTCATATCATTCCAATCAAGATATTTTACTACTAGTTCGCGTATTCTTTCAGGAGTGATCGCCTTGATCGAATCGATCGATCGATTGTAAAATTCCATTTCCATATCATAGGGTTCGAGTCCCATGTATAGATCGATCATCGAATATGGCCCATCAGCACTTTTCAGAAGTTGTCCCAACATGTAATTTTTAACCAGTTCAAGCTCTTCAGCAGATACAAGTTCCTCTTTCAACTTTTCTAGCTCGTATTTTACTTCCTGAATCGTGGCATCTTTCACTTCCTTAGCTACTTCTGTGGCAATGAGAAAATACCCTGAATAGTGCAGTTCTGCCACCATAGATCCGATTCCGTAGGTATACCCTTTGTCTTCACGAATATTTGACATCAAGCGGCTCCCAAAGTAATCTCCGAGAATGGTGTTAAGCACTTGAAAATCAATAAAATCAGGAACAGCTGTATAAACTATTCTATCATAAAAGTTACCCAATGCTCCTCCTGCAATTAATACTAAAAAATACTTTTGAATAT
>CALCCB010000081.1 GCA_937899625.1 uncultured Bacteroidota bacterium | reverse complement strand
ACCCGAAACTCACCTGGATCAAGTGAAATGTAAAATCCTTCTGTTCGTTTGTCAGATTGAATCCGTAATAGTAGATCAGAATTCCGATCGACATCAAGGACACCAAAACATTCATAACGCTCAAAACAGCGAGAACTTTCGGTTTAGAATCGTAGATCCAGAGGTTTATTCGTTCGCGTACTTCTCTAACGTCCATTTTACATTAATCGTTCTCCTTCAGCTAACAATTGATCTTTGTCGATCGGAACTACTCCTATCTTCTCACAAACCAATCCACCTGCCAGATTCGCTAGTTTAGACGCGAGTTCGATCCCCATTCCGGAGACCATCGCAAGGGTTACCACAGCGATCACCGTATCTCCTGCTCCACTCACATCTGAAATGTTGCGGATATGTGCAGGACTGAACTTCAGGTTTTCTCCTTCCTTAAAGAAGACTCCATGCTCGGATAAAGTGATCAGTGAAATTTTATTGTTCAATCTGGATTCCAGCTCATTGACCGCCTCCAGAAATGCTTCTTTATTTGATTTGAACTCAAAGGTGACTCCTAGCCCTTCCTTCAATTCTTTCAGGTTAGGCTTAAAAAGATCCACTTCCATATACTCAAAGAAGTTCTCTTTTTTCGGATCGACAGCAGTGAATACCTTATGTTGTCTCGACAGTGCCGAGCATGATCTGATCACAGTTCCGGTCAAAACACCTTTGTTGTAATCTTCAAAGATCATCCCGTCAGCCTGCGTAAGCAATTCACCTACTTTTGAGATCAGCTGCTCTTCCTCGCTTGCGCTGATCGGATCGATCTGTTCTTCATCGACACGCAATAGATGTTGATGGTTTCCGATCACTCGTGTTTTAACCGTCGTCTTTCTCCCTTTGGATTGGATTACCCCTTCAGCAGAGATTCCTGATTCTTTAAGCAGAGCGATCAGCATTTCCGATTGAGCATCATCCCCAATCACTGAACAGATCACCGGATTTGCACCAAGAGCAACAAGATTCAGTGCTACGTTTGCAGCACCACCCAGTCTGTCCTCACGAGATTCAAGTTGAACGATTGGTACAGGTGCCTCAGGACTCACCCTTGAAACCTTACCGCGGATGTATGAATCCAGCATTACGTCACCCAAAACAAGAATGCGTTTCCCTTCAAATGTTTTGAAATATGACGTTAGCTCCATTACATCAATTGATTAAGTGCTTTTGCTATTCTACTCATTGCCTCCATTAAGGTTTCTTCAGAAGCAGCATAAGAGATCCTCAAACAGTTATCATCACCGAACGCATCACCAGGAACCAAACCTACCCATGCTTCTGCCAAAAGATACATGCAAAGGTCATTGGCATCATTGATCGTTGTTCCATTGTATGATTTCCCAAAGAAATGAGATACATCAGGGAAGACATAGAACGCTCCATCCGGAACATTCGACTTTACCCCTGGGATCTGATTCAAAGCATCCAAGACCAGCTTTCTTCGGTTACTGAATGCCTGGATCATATCTTTCAAAACCGAAGGGTCGGCTTTCATTGCAGCAATACTTGCCTTCTGTGTGATGGAACACGTTCCTGAAGTGAATTGCCCCTGTACTT
>CALCCB010000080.1 GCA_937899625.1 uncultured Bacteroidota bacterium | reverse complement strand
ATTTACCCATGGAACTGTGTTGTGTACAAGTGGATAGGAGAGTGGGGTTAAAGGAACTTTAGGTCCGTATGCCAGTTTGTTCACAAATAAGAAGTCTCCTACAAGTAAAGTTTTTTCCATGGATCCGGTTGGAATCTGAAAAGGCTCAAAAACATAAGTTCTGATAATACTTGCTGCTACTAATGCAAACAATAACGAGTCTCCCCATTCTTTGACTTTTGATTTTTTCCCTGGCTTTTCTCTTGTGACTGCTCCTATTCCAAGTGCGATAACATGTCCAATTACTGGCAAGCACAGGAAAAGTACAAGGTGGTCTCCCCATTTTCTGATTTCAGTGTCCTTGCTGTTTGCCCAGTTCGTTTCAGGTAGAAAATCATTTCCTGAATTCGCGATCTTCATAAAGATCAGGTAAGGAAAAAAGATCCCTTGAACGGTGTCCGTGAATGAATAATAGCCGAATCTTCTGATGTAGGTTACATTCAATGATGGAAGCATTACTAAGTGAATCCCTGGGATCAAAAGTAATAAGGACCAGAATGGTTTGTGACAGAAAACTCTGAATGCTATAAAATAGTTATATCCTGGTACCAGTGCTTCCCATGAAGGTCGTCCGGCAAGTGGAAAACTTTTCCACCACATAGCGAGGTATGGGTGTACAAGTATCAGAAGGTAGAAATAAATAAAGCTCATTAATTATAGATTTAATACATCGTTCATTGTAAAGATCCCTTTTTTACCGTAAATGAATTCAGAAGCGATTACTGCTCCTAAAGCAAATCCTTTCCGATTGTGTGCTTCATGAGTAATAGTAATGGAATCAATGTCAGATGCATAAGTGATTGTATGTGTCCCAGGAACATCTGGTTTCCTAAAGGAAGTAATTCCTAATTGTCCGTCATTGGTATGTGGTGCTTTCTCTTCTCCCAACACCCACGACATGTATGATTCGTTGTTCTCAAGTATTTGGTCTGCAAGGGTAATTGCGGTACCACTTGGTGCGTCTAGCTTTTGTAAATGATGAATTTCTTCGATGCACGCCTTGTATTCGCTATGTCCTGACATAAGGGATGCCAGCTTTTTATTGATCTCGAAGAAAATGTTTACTCCTATGCTAAAATTACTTGCATACAGTATTGATCCATTTTCTTTCTGAGTTCTCTCAATTACACCAGGCAGTTGTTCGTGCCAGGCTGTTGTTCCAACCACTACTGGTAGTGAATTAGAGATGCATGTATTGATATGATCTACAGCTAATTCGGGACGACTGAATTCAATGGCCACATCCGACTGACTTAGGTCATGATCTTTAAGTGGGTGTGATGAAGTGGCTCTAAACGAAATCTCATGACCTCTGCTCAGTGCAATCTCTTCGATCGCTTTCCCCATTTTTCCGTATCCGATAAGTGCAATTCTCATTTGAACAAATATATTGGTTAACTACCGAGTGTGACAGATTTTAACGAAAATTAAATGTTAACATTAGTCCTGGATGATAGCCCGTGAACACAATCGGTTTGATCGAAGCACTTAGATCTGTAGATATATCAAAACGAACAAAATGAGCCTCAACCCCGGCGTCAGCAATTTGAAACAAATAGACTGCTCCCAGTGCAAGTATGGAAAGGTCTCTTCTGTCTAGATACTGATTGTAAAGAGTTAAAACTCCATCATCATCGTATGCCTGCCATTTCGGATCAGTAGGATTGCCGTCCTGTCTGTTTTGATATTCGGCTTTCAGTGCTTTTTGTGTTTGTTGATTGGTAACAAGAAAATACCCTGAAGCTCCAAGTCCAGCATAAATAAGTGGAACTTTAATGTGAGCACGTTTTTTTCCTTTCGGCATAGCAATATGATTGTATACCTGACCGGCACCCGGCACAACTGCAGAAAGAATCATTGCTTTACGGACAGAATGCACCTTTACGGTATCCGTATTTTCTTGAGAGAATAAGGATGAAATTGAAAATAGGCTGATCAGAAGAGCAATCGACTTCATTACTTGCTTAGCAACTCGATGATGCGGTTCAGATCCACTTCCGAATTAAAATTCACAAGGATCTTTCCTGATCCTGCTGGTGATTTCTTGATTTCAATTCTCGTGGACAATTTATCGCTCAAGTGCTCTTTGAAAACAAATTGTTTGTCCGTGATCTCCGCTCCTTTTCTATTTCTTGTTTGAACTGTTCCTGGATCTCTTGGTTCAACATAGCCCTCTCTTACAAGTGCTTCAGTATCACGAACTGAGAGTCCTTCTTCTGCAATTCTTGTATAAATTGCCATTTGAAGTTCCTCATCACCGACAGATACAAGCGCTCTGGCATGTCCCATCGAAATTTGATTGTCTCTCACTGCTGCCTGAATATCTGCAGGGAGCTTTAAGAGTCTAAGGTGATTTGTGATGCTGGATCTTGACTTCGCGATCTTTTGACTCAATTGGTCCTGAGTAAGTGAACACTCTTCTATGAGTCTTTGGTATGACAGAGCTACTTCAATTGAATTAAGGTCTTCTCGTTGAATATTTTCAACAAGTGCCATCTCCAGCATAGTCTGGTCGTTTGCTACTCTGATGTAAGCAGGAACTTCGGTAAGTCCCGCCATTTGAGAAGCGCGGAATCTTCTTTCTCCCGAGATCAGCTGGTATTTGTCTCTTCCAAGCTTTCTTACAGTAAGTGGCTGGATGATGCCATGAATCGCGATAGACTGACTCAATTCGATCAGCGCTTCCTTTTCAAAATTTGTTCTTGGGTTGAAAGGGTTAGCCTCAATACTCTCGATTGGAAGCATAGAAACAGATCCTACTAAACCGGCATTTGACGACTTAGAGGTGATGTCTGTGTCTGAATTTTCTAATAGAGCACTAAGTCCTTTTCCAAGCGGAGGACGCTTTTTTGAATTAGAGTTCATCGTTGATCTGAATAAATTTATCGTCGTTTCCGATCTTGGTTAAATTGTTTTTCTGAAGTATTTCTCTGGCGAAGTTCAAGTAATTGATTGATCCTTTGCTAGCTGCATCATGCATCACGATCGTTTCACCATAGGAAGGTGCTTCACCAAGCTTGGTGTTACGATGAATAACAGTATCAAAAACCAATTCCTGGAAATGTGTTTTCACTTCTTCTACAACCTGATTTGCCAGTCGAAGACGAGTATCATACATCGTTAATAAGATTCCTTCGATCTCCAACTCTGGGTTTAATCTACCCTGAACGATCTTGATAGTGTTCAAAAGTTTTCCTAGTCCTTCAAGAGCAAAGTATTCACATTGCACCGGGATCATTACGGCATCTGCAGCAGTTAATGCATTGACAGTGATCAATCCAAGAGAAGGGGAGCAGTCAATCAGGATAAAATCATATTGATCTTTGATCTTATCCAGCGCCATTTTTAACATGTGTTCTCTTTTCGGCAGGTTGATCATCTCAAGCTCAGCGCCGACAAGATCAATGTGTGAAGGTAATATGTCAAGATTTGGATTCTCCGTTTTAATGATCAGTTCCGAAGGATTGATCTCATTGATCAAACAGTCATAAATATTACGAGAGTTCTTCGGATCAAGTCCCACTCCTGATGTGGCGTTCGCTTGGGGATCGGCATCAACGATCAATGTTTTGTATTCCAAAACACCGAGACAACCACCAAGGTTAATTGCTGTGGTAGTCTTTCCAACTCCTCCTTTTTGATTTGCTATTGCAATAGTTTTTCCCATTCGCCCTTATTTGAACGGTAAAGATACGAAATGACAAAGGGAACAAATCAGAAATTTATCCCAATTTATCAACGAATAAAATGTTAAAACGAAGTTTGTACAGATCTATAGATCTTCAAACGATACAGCGCTGTATGCACTTGTGTCAGAAGTTTCGGAATTGAAATTTCCTTCAGTCCTCAATTCATCGATCTTTGATAACACGTCTTCAAGTCCTTCTCTGAATTTTTCAAAGTCTTCTTTGTATAAGAAGATCTTATGTTTTTGGTAGTTATCTCTACCATCTTCATTAAACGTTTTCTTGCTTTCAGTCAACGTGATGTATAGATCATTTCCTTTGGTAGACTTTACATCAAAGAAGTAAGTCCTTTTTCCCGCTCTAACAACTTTGGAATAAACTTCTCCACTTTTGTCATTTTCCATTTCCTCTTCTGCTTTTAGGTTCAAACAAATTTGGATTATTTTTCTGAATAATCCAATTTCCTTCGCAAATTATTGAATCTCCTCGGCGAGTTGTTTGCGATAGATCTCTGCATAGACCCCGTTTAAGGCTATCAGATCAGCATGATTTCCTTCCTCTGTTTTTACCCCCTCCTCGAGAAGAATAAGATGGTCTGCATTTCGTAGGGAGGAAATCCTGTGGGAAACAATGATCGTTGTTTTTTCTTTGATGTCTTTTTTCAGATTAGATAAAATTACTTCTTCTGTCTCTGTATCTACAGCAGATAGACAATCATCTAGCAATAAAAGTTTTGGGTCCCTGAGTAATGCTCTGGCAATGCTTAAACGTTGTTTTTGTCCTCCTGAAAGGTTGACCCCACGTTCTCCAAGTAAAGTATCGAATCTTTCTGGTAATTGATCAATATTGTGTAGAACGTGCGCCTTTTTGGTAACCTCCTCAAGTTGAGCATTCGTTACATCGTCCTCGTTCGAACCGAATTTCAAGTTGTTGGAGATCGTGTCAGAGAATAAGAACACATCCTGAGGTACAATTCCTGTTTGCTTCCTGAGATCTGAAAGGTTAAGATCTTTCAAGTCGACACCATCGATCAGAATTTTTCCACTGTCAGGTTCGACATTACGCATCAATAAATTAAGAATCGTGGATTTACCACATCCTGTCCTCCCGATAATTGCTAAAGTTTCTCCTGGCCTTACTTTGAAGCTAAGATCCTTCACCGCTCTTGTTCCAGAATTCGGATAGGTGTACGTCACATTTTGAAATTCAATCTCTCCTTTAAGGTAGAATGGATCATTGTTCTGATTTTTGAACTCAGCATCCATCTTCAGGAATTGATTGATCCTTTCCTGACTCGCCGCAGCTCGCTGAATAATAGATGTAACCCAACCAACACTGGCAAATGGCCAAGTCAAGCTGTTTACATAAAAGATAAATGCTAAAATATCACCGAGGCTGATCTCTCCCGAATAAGTCAATTTCCCTCCAAGATAAATAGCAAGTAAAGTAGACAGGCCAATCAAGAAAATGATAGTTGGCATGAAAAGGGCATTGACCATGACAAGTCTCATGGTCTTCATCTTGTAGTTTTCAGCAGACACATTGAATTTATTGTGGATCTCGTTTTCTCTGCTATAGGCCTTTACAACTCTGATCCCTGAAAACGTTTCCTGAGCGAGTGTAGACATCATAGATTGCTCTTTCTGCACTTCGGTGCTCAACGCATTCATACGTGAAGAAACTTTATAGATCAGAAATGACATGATTGGTAAAGGCATCAAAACAAATAGAGTCACTGTTGGACTGATCTTGATCATTTGAAAGATGACCATGAAGAAGAGAATGATCAGGTTGATCGTGTACATGATCCCTGGTCCCAGATACATTCTGACTTGTCCAACATCTTCAGAAATTCTATTCATTAGATCTCCTGTGCTGTTCTTCTTATAGAAAGTGAAGTCCAGTTTCTGGTATTTCTCATATATCTCATTTTTCAGATCGAACTCAATAAAGCGCGACATGATAATGATGGTTTGACGCATAAGGAAAAGAAAGAATCCTTTTCCTAACGATAACAACATGTAGATACCACCGATCTTTAATGATAGAGTGATCGCATCTTCTAGTCCTTCGATCTTGACTGTTGTCATGAGGCTATCAACAGTGGTCTTTACAAATAATGGTATTTGCACACCAAAGTAATTTGAGATAGCTATGAAAATGACACCAAGGATCAAGCGCCATTTATATTTTAAGAAATATTTGTTGAGATAGCTCAGCGACTTCATGCGATAATTTCCTATTTTTGCCTGCACAATTGCAAGACGTTGCAAAAGTAGAGATTCAACTTGAAATAACTTTATAACACTTACCGTAATCATTATGTTTGAGGTAAAGAATATTGAGGACACCAACCTCGCGGAAAATCCGGTTATTGCTCAGATGAGCCAGTATAACCACGAACAGCTATTGTTTTGTAATGATAATGAGACGGGGCTTAAAGCAATCATCGCAGTACATAATACAGTTCTAGGGCCAGCTTTGGGCGGTACGAGAATGTGGGCGTATAACAACGAAATGGAGGCATTGAATGATGTTCTTCGCCTTTCAAGAGGTATGACCTACAAAAATTCGATCTCTGGATTAAATCTTGGTGGTGGTAAAGCTGTGATCATTGGTGATGCAAGATCGATGAAATCTGAAGCATTGTTCAGAAGATTCGGGAAATTCGTTAATTCTCTTGCTGGTAAATACATTACTGCAGAGGATGTTGGTATTTCTCCAGTAGATATGACTTATGTGAGTATGGAAACAGATCATGTGGTTGGTCTTCCAGGAAAAAGTGGAGATCCATCACCTGTAACGGCTCATGGTGTTTATGTTGGAATGAAAGCTTGTGCAAAGAATGTTTATGGTTCTGATTCATTGACTGGTAAAAAAGTTGCTGTTCAGGGAGTTGGACACGTTGGAGAATATCTTGTTGAGGCGTTGGCAAAAGAAAATGCTGAGATATATATTTCTGATATTCATGAGCCTTCTTTGAAGAGAGTTGCACAGCAGTACGGAGCTCATGTAGTTGGCCTTGACGAGATCTATGATGTAGATATGGATATCTACGCTCCATGCGCTTTAGGAGCAACAGTGAACGATGAGACATTATCGAGATTGAAGTGTTCAATTATTGCTGGAGCGGCAAATAACCAGTTGCGTAAAGAAACGGTTCACGGACGTATGGTCATGGATAAAGGGATTATTTATGCTCCCGATTTCGCAATCAACGCAGGTGGTGTAATCAACTGTTACTCTGAAGTAAAAGGATTATCATCGGTGTGGGCAATGGGTAAAGCAGAAGAGATCTATAATACGATTGAAAACATTGTTAAAAGATCAAGTGCTGAAAATATTCCGACCTATCAGATCGCTAATAAAATGGCAGAGGAACGAATCGCGGCTATTGGTAACGTTAAACTTCCCCTATAAGGCATGCTGAACAGAAGGCATTTAAGAATTAAGGTCTTACAGGCCCTGTACGCATATTTTCAATCGGATGAAGAAAATTATGTCCGAACAGAAAAGGAGCTGTTGGCGTCTGTTGAAAAGATCCACGATCTATACATTTATTTATTCTTAACCTTCGATGAGATCAGAAACATTGCACTACATCGCATTGAAGAGAATAAGAAGAAGTTGATGCCCGCTGAAGATGATCTAAATCCGAATATGAAGTTCGTGAACAACTCGCTTATTGAGCAGATTGATAACTCTACAGAGTTAAGAAAGATTTCAGAAACAAGAAAAGTGAATTGGGTTGGAGACCTAAACAAGGAGATGTTTCGTAAAATGCTTCTTTCAATTCGAGAAAGCGAAACCTTCACCATCCACATGAATAATGGGATTGAAGGATATGAAGAAGATCGTCAGTTTTTAATTGAAATATTCAAAGCAGAAATAGCGAATAGTCCTCTTTTGTTCAATTTCTTTGAAGAATCAAGTATTTTCTGGATGGACGATATTGATCTCACTTGTTCTATGGTGGTCAAAACGTTAAAGTCGATGGAAGAAGGAGAGTCTTTGGAATTACTTCCACTCTATAAACCGGAGGATGATGAAAAGGAATTTATTATCGAACTTTTGAGAAAGACCATCGACATGAATAGTTCCAACGAAGTATTGATCGATGAATTAACTGAGAATTGGGAGTTGGATAGAATTGCTAAAATGGACGTGATTCTGATGAAGATGGCGGTTACCGAACTTCAGGTCTTCCCGAATATTCCAACGAAGGTGACGCTGAACGAGTACATCGAGATCTCTAAATTCTATAGTACACCAAAGAGTAATGGATTTATTAATGGAATCCTCGATAAAGCGATAGATCGATTGACGAAAGAAAAGAAGATCGTGAAGGTTGGAAGAGGATTAATGAGTTAATGCGATGAAAAAGTTATTGTTTTTATTCATCATTTCTGTGATTTCTGCTTGTGGCGGAAGTAATGAGGTTGAAATAGGCAACAAAACAACAATGATTGTTGAGTCTGTTTATGACGCGGGAACGGTAATGAAAGGAGAAGTGATTGATGCAGAGTTCAAAGTGAAAAACACCGGGAATTATCCTTTGGTGATCGCAGAAGTCCAAGGATCTTGCTCTTGCACGGTTGCTGAAAAGCCAACTGAGCCTATTCAGCCAGGAGGAGAGGGTGTTATCAAGGCAAAAGTTAATACAGACAAAACTTCGGGATCAATGATCGCGAAATCGGTTCGTATCGTAGCCAATACAGAACCGTCAATTACGGAGGTGATAATCCGGGCTAAAGTAAAACGTAAATAATACAAACAAAGTTAGTTATGCAGCAGTTAATAATGCTTGGAATGATCTTGATCGTGTTTTATTTCTTCATGATCAGACCTCAAATGAAAAAACAAAAAGAATTGAAGAAGTTTAGAGAAAGCTTGAAGACAGGTGATAAAGTGGTTACTATAGGAGGAATTCATGGGAAGATCCTTGAGGTAAATGATGCAACTGTTTTGATCAGTTCTGAAGGAAGTAAGATCAGATTGGATAAATCTGCTATTGCGCAATCTTCAGAGGATCAATTGATGGCGAAATAATTGAATTCTCGACAGATCACCTGTTAGGATAAAAAAAAACAATAGTTCAAAAAAGTGCTTTTCAAAGCACTTTTTTTGTTTCCATTAGTTCTTATCTTTGGAAAACCTAGTTGATGAACCCTAATCAATGCGCTATATAGTACCATTCCTATTATTGATGTTAATTTCCTGTGGAGGGAATGAGACTAATACAGAACCAACGGATGAGCTCGTTCAGGATTCTGTTGAAATGGGATTGGATGACGCCTTAAAAAGCGCAGATAGGAAAGAGAAGCCAGCGATGGATAGTGTCGATCTTAAAAAGTCTATTAAAAAGATCGAAGCAAAATACGGTGAACAATGGGATTTTTGTGACTGCGTAGTTAAAGGTGATTCAATTAACAAAGCCTTCATGAAGCCAAATATTCCGGATAAAGAATTTGATCGTTTGTCTAAACGATTTGATGAGATCGACGAAAAGTGTCAGGCATTTAGAATCCAAGATGCCGATAGAACACCTGAAGAAAGAGCTCTTCACGAGAAAAAAGTTCGTCGTTGTCTAAGAGAGGCAGGAATTAAACAGTAGTCTAAGAACATTTTTCAGAACAAAGTGTTTATTTTTACACTATGTTGAATAGGTTATTTGCCTTTCTATTATTGTTGAATCTGGTGGTATTGTTATCGCCCAGAGATCTATGGCATGATTGTGACCATTCAGCTTCACATGATCAGCATGATCCGTATACTCAAAAACTCACTCAGAAAGATTGCTTCGCATGTGACATGGAGCTGGGTGTATGTTCTGGACCTCAATCGCCTCTATTTATAGCGGATCGAACTATTCCTTTCGATCAATTTATTATCAACGTGACGAGCATTGTAGAAAGTGCAGTCTTACTTCAATCCTTAAGGGGACCCCCAACTGTTGCATGATCTAATGCTAAAGGCACATTACAGTTGATATAAATTACTTTTTACAATTATTTTATGATTTTTCAGAATCTGATTACCGCGTTTATAGTGGTGATCTTTTTTGGATTTGATCTTCAAAGTCAAACTTTGGCTGGTCAAGTGAAGGATGTGGATACGAAAGAAATCCTACCATTCGCCAAGGTCTATATTTTAGATCTTGAGGTGGGTACTGTTGCTGATTCACTGGGTAAATTTGAATTTACAATATCCTTGCCGTCATCAGTTCGCTTGAGAGTTTCGATGCCTGGATATGAATCAACAATTGAAAAGATCGAGTCCGGAAATTTGAATTTATTACTTCTGATTCATTCCAATCACCTGGAGATAGAAGAGGTCGTAGTATCCGGAAATCAATCAACCCTTCAGAAATTCAATGTTATTCATGTCGAAACTAAAAAATTGAGTGAGCTGAATACTATTCCTGGAACTAATCTGATGCAAATAATGGAGCAAATCCCTGGAGTTTATAATGCTTCAACAGGAACAGGTATTTCAAAGCCAGTTATACGAGGAATGCAAGGGGTGAGGGTAGTGACGATGTTGAATGGGTTACGATTGGAAAATCAGCAATGGGGAGGAGACCACGGAATGCCTGTAACGGAATTGGGTGTTGGGAATGTTGAAGTTATAAAGGGCCCGTCAAGTTTGCTGTACGGTGCAGATGCTCTCGGAGGAGTAATCTATTTTGTTGATGAGCCTTATGCGGCAATAAATAGTTCAGAGTATCAGGGAAAGGTACAATTTGAATCTGCCAGTTTATCTAATAGATCTTCTTTTTTATATAAAACATCGAGAAACAAGTTGCGTTTGAATGTTGGAGGATTATATACAAATCATGCAGATTATCTATTGCCCAATGGGAAATTTGCTAAAAACTCAAGATTTAGTGATAACGTCTTTAGGTTGTCGCTTGGGACCAACAAAAAGAATTGGTCAATGCATATGAGGTATAGCTTCTCCAGAACAAGAGTTGGAATTCCCGGACATACACATGATTCCATTATCAATCCCTCGTCATTTCAGGTTGATCAGCAGGAACGACATCGTGTTTTAGCTGTTCAATACTCAAACAATCATTTTTTCTCGTTCGAAAATAAATGGTTTAACAAAAGAAATGAAGCCTCACTATTAGTAGGTCAAACCTGGAGTAGGTTAAGGGAGTTTGCAGATAAAATTACGATCTCAAGTGTTGGTATGGATTTATTTAACACACTGCTAACTTTTCGGTATAAATATTATCTGAAAGAAAACCTTACTCTTATTGCAGGATATCAGGGGATGTTTCAAATGAATAATAATGACCCAAATGCAATAGAGTTTCTTCTGCCTAATGCCTTTAGCATAGATAATGGCGGGTTTATGATTATGAATTATGAAAAGCGAAAGTGGAATTTTCAGGGAGGTATACGATTTGATCAAAGAGTTATCCAATCTCTGGATGAATTCAAAGGGCAACAACCCATTACAAGAACTTATGAAGGGTTGAATTATTCTATCGGTGCTGTTAGGTCGGTGAAGAAAAATACGTTCAGATTAAATCTTTCGAGCGGATTCAGAGCTCCTCATCTTTCTGAATTATTAGCCAATGGTTACCACCATGGGGCACTGCGCTATGAAATAGGTGATTCAGAGCTTAAAGCGGAACGCGCTCATCAGATTGATCTGACATATGAGAAAAAAGGAGAGCATCTTGGACTAGTTTTCAATCCTTTTGTTGGCTTGATCAACGATTTCATTTATTTGCAACCAAAGGATACAGTTATTGCGGGGCTTCCTGTTTTTGAATTTCAACAATACCAACTGGTGAAACTAAGCGGGGTAGACCTAAGTCTACACTATCATCCACATTTTGCTCACTGGATCCATTGGGAGGGGAACTTTTCATATGTTGATCTAAAGGATAAAAGTGACAATTACACCTCACTGATCCCTCAGACCAGAATTTCAAATCTTCTCAATTTCAATTTCACTGAATCAAAACGTAAATTTTATTTTGAGAGGATCTCTGTTCAATATTCTTACCTCTTTCAGCAAACACGGGTGGCTCAATCAGAATCGACATCTCTTTCATATCAACTGTTTAATGCTTCAGTTGATGCAAAAATTAATGGAAGAGTAACGATTGATTTAAAAGCAGGTGTAAGAAATTTGTTGAATGAGAATTACATTGATCATTTGTCAAGATTAAAAAATATTGGATTGCCGCATCCAGGACGAAATTTCTTCTTGAGTGCAACTTTTCAATTTGTAGATTTCAAATCCAAATAAATAGATAATTAAAATAGATAAATATGAAAAAGTCAATGAAAAGAATCGTAGGGTTCACGTTTGTTTTATCAATTGTAGTGTTGTCCTCTTGTGGAAAAAACAAGTGCGAAACATGTGACTATTACAAGAACAATGAAGACATCGAGCTCGGAGAATATTGTGGAGATGATCTTAAGGACATTGAAAAGAACGGTTATACCGATAGTACAGGTACAACCTATGATGTTCACTGCGGTGGACATTAAAACCGTAAAAATGAAAAGCCCGCTGAAAAGATTCAGCGGGCTTTTTTTATTGTTTGAATTGCTAATTAAAGCAATCGATGTTCATTAATAATAGATCTTGCGCTGAACTTTTGTAATATGTTTAGCCAGACGAATTACTTGCTTTGTATATCCAAACTCATTGTCATACCATGTGTAAAGAACAACATTCTTTCCATCTGGAGATACGATGGTTGCATGTGAGTCATAAACTGAACAACACGTATTCCCAATAATATCGCTTGACACAAGCTCAGGATCGTATGAGTAGTAGATCTGGTTAACAAGATCTCCATTCAAAGACGCATCTCTTAAAACAGCATTAACTTCTTCAATCGTAGTTGTTTTGTTCAGCTCAAGACTTAAGATTGCTAATGATCCATTTGGAGTTGGTACACGTACAGCGTTGGCAGTCAACTTATCCTTCATATCCGGAATAACCTTCGTAACAGCACTTCCTGCACCTGTAGAAGTGATAACCATATTGATTGCAGCTGAACGACCTCTTCTTGGCTTTTTGTGCATGTTGTCAAGAAGGTTTTGGTCATTTGTATAAGCGTGTACTGTTTCGATGTGTCCTTTTGTAATACCAAATTTGTCGTTGACAACTTTGATGACAGGAGAGATCGCATTGGTTGTACATGAAGCTGCTGAATAGATCGTTTCACTTTCTACATCAAGAGTTCCCTGATTGATTCCGTAAACGATGTTTGGAATTTCTTTTCCAGGAGCAGTCAATAAAACTTTAGATACTCCATTTGATTTAAGATGCTTGCTAAGTGCCTCACGGTTGGTGTATACACCTGTGTTGTCGATCACCAAAGCGTTATTGATACCATACTGCGTGTAATCAATGTCTTCCGGGTTACTTGCATCGATCATTTTAACGATCTGTCCGTTGATGATCAACGCTTTGTTTTCAAGGTCTACGTTTACGGATCCTTTGAAAGCACCATGCACTGAATCATTTCTCAATAAAGAGGCTCTTTTGATAATATCCTGATCAGAAGCTCCTCTGGTAACGATAGCTCGAAGTCTCAATTGCTGACCTTTACCAGCTTGTTTGATCAACTCTCTTGCTGCAAGACGTCCAATACGCCCAAAACCATATAGAACTACATCTCTAGGTTCTAATGAACCTCCGTTAGAAGCTTCATAACCTGCCAGCTTTCCATTCAGGAATTCTGCTTTCGATGCATACTTGTCTTTTTCATTTAACCACTCACTTGCCAGCTTTCCAATGTCAAGTTTTGATGGAGCGATGTCCATTTTAAGGATTTCCTCAGCCAATTCTGAAGTTGTAAATACGTCGATAGGACGGTTAACCACATTTTTAGCATACTCATGTAGATTCAGAATCTCAGAGATCGAAACATCCGTTAAGTGATTTCTGAAAAGAACCAATTCTACTCCTTTGTCATAAAGTAACTCTCCAACGTGGCTTGAAAGTTTTACTGCTGCACGTTCTCTTTCAACGTGCGACTTCAGTTCCTTTTCGTATCCGACTGCAGCTTCCATTTTTTAATTCTAATTGATTTTGGTTAAAGAAAATTATAATGCAAAAAAGGCTGCCCGTTTTCACAGACAGCCTTAATTTTTATCCTAAATATGCTTTCAAGAGTTTGTTTCTCGAAGTGTGTCGCAATCTCCTTATCGCTTTTTCCTTGATCTGTCGCACTCGTTCTCTTGTTAAATTGAACTTCGCTCCGATCTCTTCAAGTGTAAGTCCATGGTTCATTCCGATTCCGAAGAATAATCTGATGATTTCACGTTCTTTATCTGTTAAAGTACTCAATGATCTTTCGATCTCTTTTTGCAGAGACTCCGCCATCAATGCGTGATCTGCTTTTGGAGAATCGCTGTTTGCCATAACATCCATTAATGTACCTCCGTCTTCTGATGTAGAAAGTGGTGCATCCATTGATACGTGACGACCAGAAACATTCAAACTTTCCTTGATCTTGTCTTCTGGAACTTCTAGTGCTTCAGCAAGTTCTTCTGCTGATGGTGGTCTTTCGAACTCCTGTTCAAGTCTTGAGAACGCTTTGTTGATCTTGTTTAGTGAACCAACCTGGTTCAATGGAAGACGAACGATACGTGCTTGTTCAGCCAACGCCTGAAGGATCGATTGACGAATCCACCATACAGCGTATGAAATGAATTTAAAACCTCTTGTTTCGTCAAACTTCTGAGCAGCTTTGATCAATCCAAGATTACCTTCATTGATAAGGTCAGGTAATGTAAGTCCTTGATTTTGGTATTGTTTTGCAACGGATACAACGAAACGAAGGTTTGCTCTTGTGAGCTTTTCCAAAGCTTTCTGATCTCCTTGCTTAATTCTTCTTGCTAATTCAACTTCTTCTTCTGCTGTAATTAGTTCTTCTTTACCGATGTCTTGTAGATACTTATCTAGTGACTGGCTTTCGCGATTTGTAATCGACTTGGTAATTTTAAGCTGTCTCATCCTCTGCTTGATCCCCTTTTTTGTCTAATAACTAATGTGAAAAACGGATGCAAAGGTACGACGAAATGAAACTGATTTCCAAATAAAAAAATCATTTATTTTCAGCGTCGCACCTTTACAAAAAGTGTGCCCTTAATTCTTTAAAGACCAAAACCTACATATTCTTTTTTGCCACTCTGAGTGAGAACTTCTAAAAGGATCCCATTGTTTTTGCTATTCAACTTGTTAGTAAGTTGTTCAACAGTTTCAACCGGTTCGTTATTGACCTTTGTGATTACCATTCCTTCTTGAAGACCAAGTGATTTTAATTTACCTGCATTCAAGGTTTCTATTTTGACTCCATTCGTCACATTCAGTTCTTTCTTTTCTTTGGATGTGAGTTCTATGAAAGTTGCTCCCAAGGCTACATTTTTTCTGATCTCTTCCTTGGATACAAGTTTTGTGTCTCCATCTTTATTTCGAAGAACGAGGTCTTTGATCTCTTCATCGCCACCTTTCTTTCTAATGGTAAGAGTTACCTTGTCTCCAGGTCGTCTTTTACCTATTTCTTCCTGAAGTTCGGCTACTGAGTTCACTTCCTTACTGCCCACTTTAAGGATCACTTGACCTTCTTTAACGCCTGCCTTATCAGCTGATCCGTCTTCAATCACTTTGGCCACGTATACTCCTTTTAAATTTGGAAGACTTTCTTTTTCTTTTAATTCCTGGTTAACATCTGAAATCTGCACTCCAAGATATCCTCTTTGTACAACACCAAAGTCAATTAGGTCTCTCATCACTTTCTGAACCAGATTGACAGGCACAGCAAATGAGTACCCCGAATAGCTGCCTGTATTAGATGCTATTGCCGTATTTATTCCGACCAGCTCTCCTTCGGTGTTTACCAAAGCTCCTCCACTGTTTCCTGGATTTACAGCAGCGTCAGTTTGGATAAATGATTCAATTGGTACACTCGAGCCTGAGCTTCTGTCGGCGAGCAAATTGATGTTTCTGGCTTTGGCAGATACAATTCCTGCTGTTACCGTAGAAGTTAAGTTGAATGGATTTCCAACGGCAAGTACCCATTCTCCAACTTTAAGATTGTCACTGTTTCCTATGGCGATAGGAGTAAAGTCACCGCCCTCAATTTTAAGGACTGCAATATCCGTGGAAGGATCAGTTCCAATGATCTTTGCCGTATACTTTGAATTGTCATTTAGTATGACCTCAATTTCACTGGCATCTTCTATAACATGATTGTTGGTTACGATATAGCCTTCAGATGAAACAATGACCCCTGAACCGGAGCCAGCCCCATATTGTTTGAATTCACGTCCTCCGGCACCAGGGCCAAAAAAGAATTCCTGAAAGGGATCTCGCTGAAAACTTGTCTTAACCACTTTTGTTGTGACGTGAACAACAGAATTAATGGTATTCTCTGATGCATCGACGAAATTTGGCATGTTTAGAGAATTATCCAAACTTGTAAGTCTACCAAAATGTTCTCTGTTTCCATCGATCACTTTGTCTGAGAGGCTGCTGTATTCGGTTGTGTTGATCATCAGAAAAGCCCCCAGAGGCAATAATCCTCCTAACACCCCTAGTCCAATTGATTTTAAACTACTTTTCATACTGTCCTGATTTTAAATTTTGACATACGAATAACGCAAATTCTCTGCCATATGTTGCAGGGTTCCATGTTAAAGATTGTTAAGCGCTTTTTCAGATAATATGGGGTATAAACACTACATTTGCTCTAATAAATGAAGACAATCTACTTTTCAAAATATCAAGGTACCGGTAACGATTTTGTTATGCTCAACAATATTTATGGGGAGTATGATTTTATCAGTGTGGATCACGTTCAACGAATTTGTAACAGAAGATTTGGTATTGGTGGGGATGGTCTAATACGCATCAATCGTTCCTCTGTTAATGCGTTTGAAGTAGATTATTTTAACTCGGATGGTTCCAAGAGTTTTTGTGGAAATGGTGCACGATGTTCTCTTGCATTTTCTGAATCTATAGGAATCAATATTCAGGAAGTCGAATTTAGTGCAATAGACGGGGTTCATAGAGGTGGTAAAGATGGAGATCGTTATTGGGTAGAAATGCTTCCTGTGAAGAACATTGCAAAAGATAACCAGAATTATATTCTTCATACTGGCTCACCTCATTATGTCCACTTTTGTGAGGATGTGAGAAAGGAGGATGTTGTATCGTTTGGGAAACAAATTCGATATTCGGAGAGATATAAAGCTGAAGGCATCAATGTAAATATCTCACAAGTCACAGGAAATGGCTTAAAGATCCGGACCTACGAGAGAGGTGTGGAGGACGAGACGTTGTCGTGTGGTACAGGTGCAACTGCTTGTGCTCTAGCGTACGCTGTTAAAGAAAATATGAATGGACATCAATCGATCGATGTTGATGTTGAAGGTGGTAAATTGAAGGTTTCTTTTACTGGATCAAGTTCTGAAGGATTTAATAATATCAGATTGATTGGTCCGGCTCAATTGGTTTTTGAAGGTGAGTTCTATTTGGATTGATAAAGTAGTGCATAAAAATTCGGTTGATGAGATCGAATTAACTTCAGGAATCTATCTTTGGGTTTGGCATGCCGATAAAATCCCACCACATATCGGGGTTTCTCAAGGGGAACACTATTTCAGTATTAAATCAAATGGAAAAGATTCCAATTTGCCTGTTGGGAAAGTACTCGAGATTCTCTCAAAGAAAAAAATCCCATCACTTTTAGTTCATTGTGATCTTCAGGTTGGATCTATTCAACCATTTTTCAAGGATTATCAAAGTGCAGACGGAATAGATATTACTTGTTTAACTCCGTTAATTGATATGGTTTTCAACGATAATAGAAAGATCACTTTACATATTTTATTGGACAATCTATTTCAAGCCAATAAGATCAAATCAATTTATGCAGTACATTTAAATGAAGATTACAAGGGGCTCGAGGAGTATGATCGAGAGGTAATCAATCAACGAATAAAGAATCTGAAAAATGCTAAAGGGAAAAAGCATCTACCTGAGGTCTGTTGAGCCTTCTGATGCCACACGTTTAATGCTTTGGGAAAATAATCCTGAACACTGGAAGGTGACAGATACTGAAGTGCCTTTTTCTATGCAAGGGATTCTTCAGTTAATAGAACAGCAACAGCATATCAGATCGACTGGAATGTTGCGACTAATGATCTGTTTGAACGAAAATGACGAAGCAGTTGGAGCTATAGATCTTTACGATGCTGATTTTAGACATTCACGAGCAGCTGTAGGGATTTTAATCGGTGAAAGTCAACATAGAAATAAAGGATATGCTAGCGAGGCTCTTGACTTGATTGTTGTCTATGCCAGAAAGTTATTGTCTTTAGAGAATTTATATGCCTCTGTGCAAGCGGATAATCACGAAAGCTTGTCACTATTCAATAAATGCGGATTTACGGAGGTGGGAAGGAGGAAGAATTGGTTCTTTCACAAGAAAGAACGTATTGATGAAGTAATGTTTCAGTTATGTCTAAACGAAGATTGATCTTAATAACCGGGGTC
>CALCCB010000079.1 GCA_937899625.1 uncultured Bacteroidota bacterium | reverse complement strand
TTCTAATTACAATCTGGAGGAATTAATACCCACTCAGAAATGAATCCTTTTCCCAAAGAAATATTCACTCTGATGCCATTTTGAGAAATGTTATGGAGGGTTTTTAAACGATAGATCTTGAATCTTACCTCTTTAAAATTCTGGTATTGCGAAAGATCCTGAAGCTTTGATCGATCCCCGGCATCATACCAAGCCGTGAATCCGTGCAGCGGTTGACCGTCGCCTTCTACACTCATGTCCATGATCACATATACACGGGATGTTTTTTTGACATATTCAGGAAAAACCCAGATCGCGCCGAAAGCTACCTGATCATCACACTTCAATTCATTGGAAGTATTGTAATCATATTTAGTGGAATAAGCGATGACTTTTACCTCTCCAAATGGTTTGATCGGAGCGGACATAGTATAACATGAACCGTTCTTTAGGGTTATTCGTAATTGAACAATAGAATCAAAATCAACGTAATTCGAACGAGTGAAAACTCGTGGACTTATCGCGTAATAATGGTCCGTGTGTTTGATGTGCCATTGGGTGGTATCTGAAATGATCAAAACGCTTATGACAGTATCAGCGTGCTCAAAGATGAACTGACTCTCTGCCACAGCAAAGATCTCAGGAGTCTTTCCTCCATCACTCACTTGTACAACTGCTGGATTAACCTGACCCCAAAGAACCGATTGCATGGCGATAGCCAACGATAGAGTGATATAATGGAGAAAGGCAATTTTCATTCTGACAATTTAAAAGGTTCAACGCTGACTTTTCTCGATTTAACAGGTTTTTATGATTTGGATGAATTGGTTTCAAATGGAAATAGGTTTATTTTAGATCTACCGTTCTACAATTTGGAATGAACGAATAAAGCCTATGAAGAACATTGTCTTTCTCTTCTTGTGTATTCCAGCATTTATGAAAGCCCAGCAAAATGGGATTTATGTCACGATGGATTTCAAACATGAAGTTCATTTTCTGGATTCAAATCAAATGGTGCTCATTTCCGATGCTAACCTTTTTACGCTTGTAGAGCAAAAGGGAGAATACCAAAGGAAAGGAAGAAAGATCTATTTTTACCCGGATAATGCTAAGGAGGCACCAGAACTTTACATCATCAAGAATGTCTGGGGTGACCATTTTATGATGCGAAAAAAAGAAGAAGGATCTGTATTCGTAGAATACACCTTGAAGAAGAAACTTTCCAATGGGATCAATTGAATATCGTTTTTCCGGGTTGATCCGGAAATATAACTCCCCCGGAGGCTGGTTCTTCGTATCAATCCCTGCAGACCTTTCCCAAGAGATCCGATCCGGTAATCAATGTTTTAAGAAGGGTGGGGAAGATTGAAAGTCAAAGCCACTATCGCAGGTTGTCAATGGGGCACGGCCATTTGGTTTGATACGAAGTTGAATTGTTATTTGCTCCCCTTAAAAACGGATGTAAGAAAGAGGATCGACCTCAAAGAAGGTGTTGAGATAGAGGTTTCAATTCGTCTCTGAATATCCTTTACGACTCCTTTACGACTTCAGTACGACTCCTATACGACTCCTAATGAAGGTTATAGTGGTCGATTTTAACATTAAATTAAGGATTGTCCAAAAAAAAGTCAATTTTTCATTTCGGAAGCAGAACGTTCCAAATCCTCTCTATGATCGGGATGTGCT
The DNA here is from genome assembly GCA_937899625.1 of uncultured Bacteroidota bacterium. Lineage (GTDB taxonomy): Bacteria > Bacteroidota > Bacteroidia > Flavobacteriales_D > Crocinitomicaceae > M0103. Next base: position 2,519 of record CALCCB010000079.1, on the reverse strand, counting down.
ATGGAAGTCAAGAGCTTTATCCTCTCTTGGATCGACTTCCCGTACAAATTGACTGCACCGTACTCTGTTACCACCCAATGCACGTGTGCTCTCGTCGTTACCACGCCCGCTCCGGTTTTTAGATAAGGAACAATCTTCGATTCACCTTTATTAGTGACAGACGGAAGTGCAATGATCGGCTTACCTCCTTCTGATAGGGCAGCACCACGAATGAAATCCATTTGTCCACCAACTCCCGAGAAAATACAGTTCCCAATCGAGTCAGCGCATACCTGTCCGGTAAGGTCCAGCTCGATCGCACTATTGATGGCAACGACTTTAGGGTTTGTCCGGATCACATCCGTGTCATTAACATAGGAAGAATCCATCATTTTGATCATCGGATTATCATGCATGAAATCAAACAATGCTTTCGTTCCAATAGCGAACGAACCTACGATAAATCCTATGTCGAATTTCTTCAATCTCCCATTGATGACTTCCTTTTCGATCAAAGGAAGAATTCCATCAGAGAACATTTCACTGTGAATACCGAGGTCTTTATGGTTACCAAGACTGGCAAGCACCGCGTTGGGAATGGCACCGATCCCCATTTGTAAAGTAGATCCATCTTCGATCAATTCAACGATGTGTTTACCGATCTCTCGTTCCTTGGTTCCGATCTCGGATTCGGATGAATAGGGAAGTTCTTCGTTGTATTCAACCCCAATGTCGATCAGACTTGAAGGAATTAGAGCATCCCCATACGTTCGAGGAATAAAGTTATTGATCTGTGCGATCACAAGATCGGCTGTTTCGATGGCTGCCAGAGATATATCTACTGACGGTCCCAGTGAACAGAAGCCATTCTTATCAGGCGGAGAAACAGAGATTAGTGCTACATTCAGATCAATGTTTCCACTTCTGAACAAGTTGGGAATCTCACTTAGAAATATCGGTATGTAGCTGCCTTGGTTCGATTGCACGGCATGTCGTGTACTTTTTCCTACAAAGAAAGCTCTGATGCAAAAGGTATCAGCCATTTCAGGAAGTGCATAAGGTGCTTCTCCTTCTGTATGTAGTTGATAGATCGTGACATTGTTCAATTCATTATGTCTCGAGGCAAGCTCAGCGACCAACTTTTGAGGAATCGCAACACCTGTATGAATGAAAATGTGATCGTTCGATCTGACATTCCGAAGGGCTTCTTCTGCATTCATCAATCTCATAGCAACCTCCTTCGTTTAAATTCACTCAATATGATCCCTGTAGCAATACTCACATTTAAGGACTCAGTTTTTCCGGAACCGGGGATCAGTAAAGGTTTATTGATCAAAGGCAGTATAGCATCCGAAATACCGTTTCCTTCATTTCCCATCACGATTATTCCATTTTCGGTAATGTCTTCCTTGTAGCAATCGTTACCGGATAACAGAGTTCCATAAACCGGATTAGCGTAGCTTTCAATGAATGGTGCTAACGCTTTGTACGAGATCGTTAATCGGAGCATAGACCCCATTGAGGCTTGAACACATTTCGGATTGTATTGATCAACCGTATCTTCAGAACAGATGATGGTTTGAATTCCGAACCATTCTGCGGTTCGCAAGATGGTTCCAAAATTTCCCGGATCCTGAATGCCATCCAGGGCGAGTATGATGCCATTTGTATCCACCTCGTTGTCCTTTTTGTACGCAAGGATTGCCAATGCTTTTTGAGGTGTTTTTAAGGCAGAGATCTGTTCTAATTCTTTTGCGGAGATCACATGGATTCGTTCCTTCTGAACGTCCTCGAAAACATTAGGATCCGTTGTGTAAATCTCCTGAATGAGATCATTGCGATCTCGAAGTGCCTCTTGAATCATTTTGACGCCTTCAATCATAAAAAGGCGGTTTTCATCGCGGTATTTTTTTTTATGTAGCGAACGAATAAATTTGATCTTATTTTTTGAAATACCTGACACCAATTGTTTTGTATTATTTTTGCTTCTAAATGAACCTCTTGAGGCTATTCAAACTTACATATATTCTTTTAATTTGCACATTCCTTTTGATAGGTTGTCGACAAACTAAGTATGTGCCTGCAGGCCGATTCTTATTGAATAAAAATGAGATAATTCAATCGGGAGATAAATTAGATGGTTATGAGCTAGAAGAAATAATTCGACAAAAACCAAATTATAGAAGTTTTGGTGTAAAATGGAAGTTGATGGCATATAACGCCATAGATTCTGCTAAAGTTGCAAATAAGCGATTTCTAAAGAATACTGAACTAAGAGAGGAAAATAAAAAAAGACTTATTAGAGAGGATCGAATTAATGCCAAAAGAATTGCTAAAGCAACAAATAAAAACAGAGAATTTTACACACATAAAACCATTCAACTTAAAGATACAGCCGATCCAAGGATGTTTTTTAGAGAGTGGTACAAATACAAACTTGGTAGGCCTCCAGTCGTATTTGATAGCATTCCATACCGTAAAACAATCGAACAATTTGAAGCATACCTTAAAACGAAAGGGTACTATTATGGTAGTGTTAA
>CALCCB010000078.1 GCA_937899625.1 uncultured Bacteroidota bacterium | reverse complement strand
TCTATCCCAGTCAATTGATCCTTGGTGATGAGAGATATCAATTCCTATCGATTCAAATCCATCTGGCACCATCGATAGGAATGCACTCTTTTTAACTCTAATTGATGCGCTTCTGATGCTTTTGTCGGAAGAATAATAATAGAAGAGACCAGCACAGCAAAGAAGAATGAAAATAAAAGGTAAAAGGAGTTTGAGTCCTTTTCTTTTTTTAATATTTTTCTTTCTGCTTTTCATTAGCTAAATGTAATTAGTTCAGGTCTAATTTTCGCTAGAAATAAAAAATTGGGAGCTTCACTTTATTTGGTAGTTTAATGATTCTGTCCCTATGGGAATAAAAAAAGCCTTCCAAATGGAAGGCTTATTATTTTGATATAATCGTTTCTTAATTGAAAGATCTCTTTTCTTTAATACGAGCTGATTTACCAGTTCTTTCTCTGAAGTAGAAGATACGTGCTCTACGCACTGAACCTTTCTTGTTTACAGCAATTGCATCAATGAAAGGAGAAGCGATTGGGAAGATACGCTCAACACCAACGTTTCCAGACATCTTACGAACTGTGAAAGTTTCAGTTGCACCTGATCCGCGACGCTGAAGAACAACACCCTGGAATTGCTGGATACGCTCCTTATTTCCTTCCTTGATCTTGTATGATACAGTGATTGTGTCACCTGCTCCGAACTTTGGGAATTCCTTCACCTCAACAAGCTCGCTCTGAATTTCTCTTATAATATCCATGACTCTTAAAATTCTTGTTCAACCGCGCAAAACGGGGTGCAATATTACGAAATAATTCTCAAACAAAAGATTTTATTAAAAAATATTTCAATAAAAATCACAATTCGCCGATTTGGTGAGAATTGGGTTTTGTGAGTCTGCAAATTTAATAGATTTACATGCTTATTCTTCGAAAAATGAATGCCTCAAAAGAAAAGTCAATTATAGGTAGACGAGAGATGGCTGATCTCCCTGATTTTGGTTTGTCTGGAGTCGATGTTAAAACGGATACTGGGGCATATACCTCGAGTATTCATGTTAGCAAATGCAATCTTGAGCAGCAGGATGGAAAAGATATTCTGAAAGTGATCTTTCTAGATGACAAATTCGAGTCTTACACAGGTGAAGAAATACACTTTGAAAATTTTAGAAGAAAGAAAGTAAAAAGTTCGACAGGGCAGGAGCAAATAAGGTATTTTGTGTTTGGTAGGATCAGAATAGCTGGTAGGTTAATAAAAACCGAATTCTCACTTACTCAGCGATCAGGAATGAGATACCCGATTTTGCTTGGACGGAAACTGTTGAACAAGAATTTTATGGTAGATACATCACTTAAATACGTTCATAAAAAGTAAAATGAAAATTGGAATTTTATCGCGAAACGCGAATTTATATTCGACTCGAAGATTAGTTGAGGCAGCCACAGCAAAGGGGCATGAGGCTCACGTGATCGACCACTTAAAGTGCAATATTGAGATCGAACAAACAGGTCCGGCCTTATATTATGGTGACGATTACCTGACCGGTTTTGATGCGATCATTCCAAGAATTGGAGCTTCGGTTACTTTCTATGGTACTGCGGTGGTTCGTCAATTCGAAATGATGAACGTGTTCTCTGTAGTAGGTTCCAGAGGTATCGTTCATTCCAGAGATAAATTGCGTTGCTTACAAGTGCTATCCAAGGAAGGAATTGGTTTGCCCAAAACGGTGTTCACGAACTATTCGAAAAATGTGAAGCATGTTGTAGAAAGTGCAGGTGGTGCTCCTGTGGTTTTAAAGCTATTGGAAGGAACCCAGGGACTAGGAGTTGTATTGGCTGAAAATGAAAACGCAGCACAATCTGTTTTGGAAGCGTTCAATGGTTTGAGAGCAAGGGTGATCGTACAAGAATTCATTAAAGAAGCAAAAGGTGCAGATATCAGAGCGTTTGTTGTGGATGGTGAAGTGGTCGGAGCAATGAAAAGACAAGGGAAACCCGGAGAATTCAGGTCTAACCTACATAGAGGAGGAACTTCTCAGATGATCGAACTGACGACGGAAGAGAAGTATACGGCAATACTAGCCGCTAAAGCGGTAGGATTAGGAGTAGCAGGTGTTGACCTTCTTCAGTCGGAAAGAGGTCCGCTAGTTCTTGAAGTCAATTCGTCACCTGGACTTGAAGGAATAGAAAAAGCGACAGATGTTGACATAGCGGGTAAAATAATTAATTACATCGAAAGGAACGTTAAACGCTAATGTCCGAGAAACACAAAAAAATGGTGATCCTTGGGAAGGAGATCTTACCTGGTAAAGGAGCGCAACTCAATCTTGATGTAGCAAAGCTTCATACAACTACGCCAATTCTTGTTCCAGTGATCATCGAAAGAGCAAAAGTGGATGGTCCTACAGTTTTGTTAATGGCGGGCCTCCACGGAGACGAGATAAATGGGATTGAGATCATTCGAAGAGTGCTTCGAAAGGGATTCAATAAACCGCAAATAGGAACGATCATTTGTCTTCCGGTGTTCAATATTTTCGGATTTCTGAACGTGAAAAGAGAATTACCGGATGGTAGAGATCTGAACCGGAGTTTTCCAGGAAGTGAAAGCGGGTCATTGGCAGCGCAGTTTGCCTTTCATTTTATGAAGGAAATTGCTCCACATGTGGATTACGTGATCGATTTTCACACAGGGTCAGCACAACGAAATAATTACCCTCAGATCAGGTGTGTGTTACAAGACGAGAAACATCTGGATCTGGCAAAGATCTTTAACCCACCATTTATTCTGAATTCATCATATATTCCAAAAACGATCCGTGAGTCAATCAATAAGCTAGGGAAGAACATGCTGTTGTTTGAAGGAGGAAAGACAAATAATATCGAAGAATTGATCGTTGAAGAAGGACTAAACGGAGTTAAGAGACTATTAAGCCATTTGGGAATGCGTACCTTCAAAATAGACATTTCAAGAGATAGAGAGCCCGTAATTTTGAAAGATAGTAAATGGATGAGGTCGCCAAATTCAGGAATGTTCCAAGCTCTGGTTGATAACGGAGCTAAAGTGAATAAAGGTGATATCATTGGTATGGTTACAGATCCCTATGGAAATTTCGAGAAAAAGATCAAGGCAGCGCAGGCAGGATATTTAATCTGTCTCAATGAATCTCCGGTTGTGTACAAGGGGGACGCGATATTCCATATAGGCAGGGAGGCTTAAGTTAATCTCTTTTTCTACCTTTGAATCCTTAAATCAGAGAATTATGTCTGTTCACAAGAATGTAAAACGAGTGACAACTCATACACTTCATGAAATGAAAGTGGCTGGCGAGAAAATATCCATGCTCACAGGATACGATTTTTCAATGGCTAGGATCATCGATGAGTCAGGTATTGATGTGATCCTTGTAGGAGACTCTGCATCCAATGTTATGGCGGGACATGAAACTACCTTGCCCATCACTCTTGATCAGATGATCTACCATGCTTCAGCAGTTGTCAGAGCAGTTAATCGTTCTTTGGTTGTGGTTGATATGCCATTTGGTAGTTATCAGGGAAATTCAAAAGAAGCGCTTTCTTCTGCAATCCGAATAATGAAAGAATCTGGTGCTCATGCTGTTAAAATGGAAGGCGGTCGTGAGATTAGTGAATCGATTACCCGAATCCTAACGGCTGGTATACCGGTTATGGGGCATCTCGGCTTGACGCCTCAATCGATCTATAAATTCGGTACTTACGTAGTAAGAGCCAAAGAAGAAGAAGAGGCGAACAGGCTTATTGAGGATGCTAAATTGCTCGAAGAGATCGGTTGTTTTGCAATTGTACTTGAGAAGATTCCTGCTGAATTAGCAGTAAAAGTTGCGAAAGAAGTTCAAATTCCAATTATTGGTATCGGTGCTGGAAATGGTGTTGATGGACAAGTTCTTGTGGTACACGACATGTTGGGGATCAATAATGAATTCAATCCAAGATTTTTGAGAAAGTACAATAATTTGTACGATCAGATGATGCAGTCTTTTAAGGAATACATCAATGATGTTCGTTCCGGTGATTTCCCTAATGACAAAGAACAGTATTGATGAAAGATACACTTGAGATCCTGTACGAGGACAATCATGTGATCGCCGTTAATAAAAAAGCCTCTGAGATTGTTCAGGGAGATAAGACTGGTGATGTAACGCTTCCGGATCGAATCAAGAAGTATTTGAAAGAAAAATATCAGAAGCCGGGCAATGTATTTTGTGGGGTTATACACCGTCTTGACAGGCCTACAAGTGGTGTCGTTTTATTTGCAAGAACCAGTAAAGGGCTGGAGAGATTAAATAAGCAATTCAGAGAAAAGGAGACGAACAAAGTCTATTGGGCAGTCACGGAAAATGAACCATCGCCAAAGACTGGAGCCCTCATTAATTACCTGAAAAAGAATGAGAGTCAGAATAAGTCATACGTACATTCAACCGAAGTGCCTGGTTCTAAAAAGGCTGTTCTGAACTATAAAGTAATTGCATCTTCAGATAATTATTATCTACTCGAAATTCAATTAGAAACCGGGAGACATCACCAGATCAGAGCACAGCTTTCTTCAATTGGTTGTCCAATCAAAGGAGACGTGAAATACGGAGCCAAAAGGCCAAATAAAGATCTTTCCATTAGTTTACATGCCAGGGAGCTATCCTTTATACATCCAACTACCAAAGAGCAAATTTCAATTACAGCGCCGGTTCCGGAGGATCCTCTATGGAAATACTTTACTCAGGAGCTTAATTGTAACCAATGATACAGAATTGAAAAAGTGACTGTTGTACTTTTGTATCGATGAAATTGGGAATACTGATAGCCAAAAACAAACTAACATTGATCGGAAGTGTATTGGGTGCTCTTGTAGGGTATTTTTTTGCTACGATCTATGGATGTGAGGATGGATGTATGATCAGATCGAATCCTTTGATCATGACGGGATATGGGTTGTTTTTAGGTGGATTGTTCTTCAATATCATTGAAACAGAATTGAATAAAAGAAAGTCAAAAACAAAGTAGTATGGAAAACCGAGATTTTACAATTGTAGATGTTCGAACTAGAGCAGAGTACATGGGAGGACATGTAGCGGGGTCAGTTAATATTCCTCTTCAGGAGATCGTTGACAGAGCAGATGAATTAAAGCAAATGAAAGAACCGATCATTTTCTGTTGTGCTAGTGGAAATAGAAGTGGACAAGCGACCATGTATTTTAAGGCACAAGGTATTAGCTGTGAAAATGGTGGTTCATGGTTGGATGTAAATTATAATCTCAATAAATAATGGGATTGTTAAGTAGTATTTTTGGAGGAACCAAGGTTGACTTCAAAGAAATGGTCAAGGATGGGGCTGTGATCCTGGATGTAAGAACGCCTGCAGAATACAATGGTGGACACATTAAAGGTTCTATCAACATTCCATTGCAGTCACTGGATAAAAATCTGGGAAAACTTAAAAAGGACAAGGCAATCATTACTTGCTGTGCATCAGGAATGAGAAGTGCTTCCGCGAAAAGCATTCTGATATCAAAAGGATATGAAGATGTGCACAACGGCGGTGGCTGGGCCTCCTTGCAGTCTAAGATCAGATAAAAAGAAAATGAAATAGTAAGAGCGGCGAAAGCCGCTTTTTTGTTTTGTATCCTTTCGATCGACTTTTTGAAACAATGCTATCTTTGCCGCGGAATGAAAAGAATTCTCCTTTTTTCGTGTCTGTTCGTATTGTTTTTTTCATGCTCAGAAAATGGCTTGAGAAAAAGGAATGAGCCTGCTATTGAAAAGAAGGATAGTACCTCATTATTAATTGATCTCCCTCCACTTGATAAATGGTACGTAAGGAAAAGTAGATCGTATTTCTTTAGATTTTACAGTCATGAGATTGCGAGAAATAAGTTTTCGGGCATGTTCTTAGTATCAAAAAATGGACATGTGATGTTCGAAAGAACGACAGGATACTCGAATGCTAAAAAGAAAGAAAAGTTAACGGCAGAGACTCCAATTCACGTGGCGTCAATAAGTAAAGTGGCAACCACTCTTGCTGTTTTGAGGTTATGTGACCAAAATTTGATCGATCTGGACGCAGATGTCCGAAAATACTTACCTGAATTACCTTACGACGGCATTACTGTGCGTATGCTCCTAAACCATCGGAGCGGAATTCAGTATTATGGTTATTTCACGCTCCGAACATGGCATTTAGGTACGACCATGACAAATAAGGATGTTCTGGATCTCATTGTGAAGCATAAGTTTCGTTTGAATTTTCCTCCAGGAAAGAAATTTGATTATTGTAATACGAATTTTGCGCTGTTGGCATTGATTGCGGAAAGAGTGACCGATGAAAAATTTCCTGAAATAATGAAACGATTGATCTTCGAACCATTGAATATGGAACACAGTTTCATTATGCATATTGGAATTGATCCTGAAACGGTGGCTCAGTCCTATGACGAAAGGGGCAGGGTGGAACCATTCTCCTATATGGATGCGATCTACGGAGACAAAAATATGTATACAACAGCTAGAGATCTTTTAAAGATGGATAGGGGTACATATATTCCGGGGTTTATTTCTGATTCGTTAAAAGCCCAGATGTACACTGGATATAGCAGACAGCGTCATAAGAAATCAAATTATGGACTTGGAATTCGGATCACTGAAGATAAAGGCAAGGACACGTACTTTTTTCATACAGGATGGTGGCATGGGAACACTGGTTGCTATGCTTCACTCAGATCAGACACTGCATGTGTTATCGCTATTTCGAACAGATATACGAAAGTAGTGTATCAAGTACCAAGACTTGCAGGGTATTTTGGTAACTATCCTTATTCATTTACTTACGAATAAAAAAAAGGCGGTTATCAACCGCCTTTTGATTTGATCAACCGATCATTAATAAATGACTATTCTTTTCTGGGATATTCTACCTGATCCCTCAATAGAAAGCATATAAGAACCAGCTTCAAGGAACTGAAGGTTCATGTCGATTGACTCTCCCTGCACATACTTCAATGGACTATCGTATACGATTCTACCAGTTGCGTCAAATACTTTTACAACAAGCTGATCCCCAGTGAAGTTAACAGCTGTTAGGGTAAATTGACCATTGTTAGGGTTTGGAGTAATCTGATATTGAATATTAGTAATATCATCCAATCCAGCAGTATTGAGTACAGTGAAGGTGATCGTTGTGTCACATCCGTCGCCGTTGGTTACAGTAACCGAATAATCACCCGGTGTAAGACCTGAAATATCTTCTGTCGTTTCAGAGCTTGACCAAGAGAAGGTATAAGGAGCTGAGTTGCCGGCTAGGCTGATATCAATCGAACCATCGTTACAAGTTGCGCATGTAGCATGTGAAATAACTACTCCTGTATAGTCAACTGGATTGCCAGTATTGCCTACCACAATTGTCTCGTTGATCATACAACCCACGTTATCCGTTACTGTTACATCATACGATCCAGCAGTTATCGCAGTTATATCTTCAGTGGTTTGACCATTGGACCATTGGTAGGTATAAGGTGATGTTCCTCCTGTTGCCGTAAGGTCAATCGATCCTTGATCTCCATTACAAATTGTTCCAATCGATGTTGTTGTAACAGCAAAGTCTCCTGTAATATTATTCACAGTGAATACATCAGTCACTTGACAACCATAAGCGTCAGTAATAGTAACCGGATAATCACCAGCGTTCAATCCTGTCAGCGCATTTACATTTGGAAAAGAACAAGCCGATGTTGTTGTGAATGCAACTCCAGCAAATGGATTAGGGCCATCTTCAAAGATCACATTACCATCTCCATCAAGAACTTCATAAGTGTTGTTTTGATTCTGGTTTGCAGCGACATATTCGAAGCTTATTTCATCACCTGTACACACTGGAATGGTCACTGATTCAAATGAGTTACCGTTTCCAACTGGAACCATGTACGTTCCAACTACATTTCCATTTACAGATACAATGACTCCTGGCGTTGGTGTTCCTCCCCATCCGTTGTTATTTAAGTCATACATGTTCAACGTGTATGAACAACATGGATTCGATAGATCCCATGAATAGGTAAGAGGTGCAGTTCCTCCGGTTGGATTAAGTTCAATACTACCGGTAGCATCACCACAATTTTCATCTGTAATGATCGACGTGCCCATTGTAAATGTCGAGCTGAACGATTGAACAGTTTCATCAATGTTAATGATACATCCTGTATTATCCGTTACTACACATGTATAGTTTCCTCCTAATAAATCACTCAGATCTTCTGTAGTTGATCCATTTGACCAGTTGAAAGTGATCGGAGAAGAACCTCCTGAAATCGTAAGGTCAATTGCTCCATTTTGATTTCCACAAGTTTCGTCGATAACTGATGAAGTGATCTCAAAACCATTCGTATTATTGGTAACAACGAATTCATTATCTACAGAACAGCCATTGTTGTCAGTGATAGTAAGGGAATAGGTTCCACCATTCAATCCGCTTAGATCTTCAGTTGTTGCTCCGTTATTCCATAAGTAAATATATGGAGCAGAACCACCTGAAATGGTAACATCGATCGCTCCTGATGCATCACCACATTGCTCGTTGGCAATGATGGAAGCAGAAACACCAAACCCATAAGTCAGATTAAGGATTTCCTCAGATAAAGTTGATTCACAACCATTATTATCCGTAACAACTAAAGCAAATGTTCCTGCCGATACTCCAGATAGATCTTCTGTCGTTGACCCATTTGACCATTGGTAGCTGTAAGGAGCAGTTCCACCAGAAATATATGCGTTTATAGCTGCATTTCCAGATGAACAGGTTTCATGAGTGACAATCAAAGAATCAATTGATAACGTTCCCTGAGTAGAAGCAACAAAGAAAGAGTCCATAACAGTACATCCACCACCCGGACCAAATGTCGTTGACATTTGAACCCAGTACCAACCGGCAGGTACATTTGTGATATCCTGAGTTGTTGCACCGTTGCTCCACAAATATTGATTTGGTTGGCCTGGACCGGCAAACGAAAGATTTATTCCTCCATTTGAATTTCCACAGGTTTCTGGAGTGATCACCACATTTGATGGGTTGATATTTCCGGTAGACTGAACCGCGTAGGTTGCCGTTTCGCTACATCCGTTGGCATCTGTTACAACAACCGTGTAAGGACCATAAGAAAGATTGTTCATGTCCTGAGTTGTAGGTCCATTTGACCATTGATAAGTATAAGGAGAAGTACCTCCTGATACCGTTAGGTTGATGGCGCCTGAATTATTTGCACAGTTATCGCCAGTCGTAGTAGCTGTTAGAAGTATACCACTACTTGCCGAAATAACCGAATAACTCGACGAGAAGATACATCCGTTATTATCTGTGATCACAACCTCGTAAGATCCACTGTTTAGTCCTCCAAGATCCTCCGTTGCAGCACCGTTTGACCAGTCAAAAGTATAAGGTGCAACCCCTCCGGTTACTGTAATGTCAATTGTTCCGTTTCCGGAACCACATGTTTCATTCGAGGTCACCTCCGAAACAACCAGAGTACCTGTATTATTGGTGACAACAAAAGTTTCTTCGAGTGAACAATTCGAGCCATCTGAGATGATTACGCTATAAGATCCTGCTGCTAAGTTAGAAATGTCTTCTGCGGTGTACCCGTTGTTCCAGATATAAGACAAAGATCCAACTCCTCCAGAAGCAGAGATATCGATCGATCCTGTTCCTTGTCCACAGTTGTCTTCTAAAATCACAACATTGTCAAGTACTAGCCCATTGGTGATATTATTGATCGTATACGATTCAGTCAATGAACATCCTGATTGATCAGAAATAGTAACTGTGTAAAGGCCTTCATTTAGGTCACTTAGATCCTGAGAAACTGAACCATTGTTCCATGAATACACAAATGGAGCATCTCCTGAAACCGAAATGTTAATCGAACCATTATTATCAGAACATGTTTCATTTGAAACGACTTCAGAAGTGATCTGTAAATTTCCTGAGGTATTATTAACAGTAATCACAGTGCTATCCTGACATCCGTTTGCGTCTGTAACCGTGACATTGTAGTTTCCAGCTTGTAAATTCGAAATTGAAGGGCCTGTTAAAGGTTGTGTGACACATGATCCTGTGCCTGTGAAAATGGTCCCTGGAGTAGGACTTGCTCCTTGTGAGAAGACAATATTTCCTGATCCGTCAAGAAGATCGAATGATACTTCATTATCAAATCCACCTGGGTTCCATATCAATTCAATGCTTTCTCCTGCACAAACATTGAAAGTTCCCGTATTCTGACCTCCACCGAATACCGTAAAGTTTCCTGCATTGGTTCCGTCAACTAGAACATCGATCGAAGCTCCATTCCAGCTGTTTCCGAGATCCTGCATGTCCAGCGTATATGAACAGCATGGATTCGACGTTGCACCTGACCAGGAGTAGGTATAAGGTGCAGTTCCTCCGGATACGTTCACTGTGATCGAACCATTTGAGTTACCACAAGTTTCATCTGTAATGGAAATACCTCCAATTGTTGGTATTCCCTGATCAGACAATGTTGTTGTGTAAGTCAACATACATCCATTATTGTCTGTAATGTTAACCGTGTAGTTTCCACTTTGAATCGATGCGATATCTTCAGTAGTAGATCCATTGGACCATAAGAAGCTTAATGGAGCAGATCCATTAAGGACTGTAAGGTCGATTGATCCGTTTGCTGTGTTACAAGTAGGAGAGACGTTGACAGAAGAAGCATTCATTTGGCCCGCTTCATTGAATACACTGGCCGAGAAACTGATCGTACATCCTGAGATATCAGTTGCAGTTCCTGAATAAGTACCTGACGAAAGGTTAGATAAATCTTGAGTGGTCGAACCGTTGCTCCATGAATATGAAACAGTTCCGTTTGCACCTGCAACGATGAGGTCAATATACCCCATGCCGTCACCGCAGACTTCATTCGTTACGTTTATTCCTGTTACGTCGAAGTTTCCTGAATTGTCGTTTATGACGTAATTACCACTTGCAAATGAACACCCAGAAGCATCTGAAACAGTTACAGAGAAGTTTCCAGCTGATAAACCGGAAAGATCCTGTGTGGTTGCTCCATTAGACCATAAATAAGTGTATGGGGCATTTCCTCCGGAGACAGTAAGGTTGATGCTTCCGTTATTGTTTCCACAGATTTCGTCATTTATGATAGCAGATGCGGTTAGTGTTCCTGATAAATTGTCAATAACAGCACTTACCATATCTGTACAACCATTGCTTCCGGTTACATTCAATGTATATGTTCCAGCAGAAAGTCCTGAAATATCTTCAGTAGTTGCACCGTTTGACCATGAGTAGGAATAAGGGGCTGTTCCACCTGTTACAGATGCGTTGATCGACCCACCGTTATTTCCACAAACCTCGTTAATGATACTTTGAACAGATACATTCAAAGTTCCTGGCGAATTTACCACTTCAAATGGCCCCGCATTCAATTCACATCCCGTTGCATCTGTAATTGTACACGAATAAATGCCACTTGATAATCCACTCAGATCTTCTGTCGTTTGACCATTGCTCCATAAGTAGGTCAATGGCGCAGTTCCACCTGATATCGATAAATTGATTGAACCTGCACCGTTTCCGCAGAATTCACTTTCCACGATGGATGATGCAATCGTCATTCCATTGGCAATGTTGTTTACAACAGCACTTGAGCTTGCCTGACAACCATTTACATCGGTTATTGTAACGGTGTATGTTCCTGCAGAAATTCCAGTAATGTCTTCTGAAGTAGCTCCATTCGACCAGTTAAATGAGGAAGGTGCACCGGCTCCAGAATAGACAAGATTTATGGCGCCATTCATCTGACCGCAAAGTTCAATCGTAGTCACCATGTTGTCGATGGTTAAGCTACCTGGATCATTATTAATGGATGTACTGACATCAATTTGACAGTTATTTAAATCCGTGATTACCAGTGAATAGTCTCCAGCGGATAGATTGGTAATATCCTGTGAGGTAGATCCATTGCTCCATAAATACGATATAGGCGCTGTTCCACCTGTAACGCTGACATTGATAGACCCGGTTCCATTTCCACACAATTCATCAAAGGTCGACACTCCGGTTAACTGTAGTGTTCCACTTTCATTCAGGATAACCAGATTTCCGCTGTTCAACGAACAACCTGAGTTGTCAGACACTGTCAATGAATAGGTTCCTGCAGATAGATTAGGAAGGTTTTGCGTTGTTGCCCCTGTATTCCAAAGGAATGTATACGGCGCCGTTCCTCCCGAAATGGTCACTGTAATATCACCAAGTCCATTTGTACATATTTCGTTGTCAGTGTCAATGTTCGAAATTGCGAGTGTTCCTGAATTGTTTCCAACAGTATAAATTGGCGTATTAATCGTACAACCATTATTATCAGTAATTGTACAAGAGTATGTTCCTGCACTAAGACCTGTTAGATCTTGAGTTGTCGCTCCGTTACTCCATAAATAGGTATATGGAGTTTGACCACCTGAAATTTGAATATCGATCGATCCTGCTGAATTTGAACATACTTCATTCACTGCATTTCCATAGGTTTGTGTAAGAGTTCCAGAGATATTCTGAATAGTTACTGTTTGATAAACCGAACATCCAGATGCATCAGTCACGGTAAGGGTATAAGTACCTGCCGCAACACCCGTCAGATCCTGAGTTGTTGAGCCATTTGACCATGAGTAAAAATAAGGCTGGACACCTCCTGTGATAGTAGCGTCAGCTCCACCTTGGTTATTCCCACAGTTTTCATTGGTCGTGTTAATTCCAGTTATTGAAAGGGAACCAGACTGATTGCTCACTGTATATTGTTGATTTACAGTACAACCTTCATTGTCCGTGATGGTCACCGCATAAGTACCAACTTGAAGTCCGCTTATGTCTTCTGTGGTTACACCATTATTCCATAAGTATTGCGCAGGTCCGTTGGTAGTAAATACCGTGATATTAACTGACCCGTTTGAATTTCCACAAGATTCATTCGTAACCGTTTGATTGGTGATTGCGAGATCACAGTTTGGCACACAGTTACCAACAAGGTTAACGATGCTATAAGAAGCAGTCGCACTGCAGCCGTTGGCATCGGTAAGACTTAAAACATAAGTCCCTTGATTGATCTGGTCAAGATCTTCAGTTGTTGAGCCATTACTCCATGAATAAGTGATTGGGGCAACTGCTCCATTCACCGTTACAGAGATGGATCCGTCTTCGTCACCACACGTTTCATTCACCGTGGTTCCAGAAATATTAATGTTTGATGCTCCTAGGACATTGTACGTTTGTACACCTAAACATCCTGTAGCGTCTGTCACGTTTACCGTATATGATCCAGGTGACAATCCTGAAACATCTTCAGCTATTGAGCCGTTCGACCAGTTGTATGAAATTGGAGCTGTTCCTCCCGCAACCGTAACATTAATAGCTCCGTTGTTTTGGGATGCACAAACCTCATTCGTAACAATACCGGATATAGTCAAAGTTCCGTTGTTCGAAAGATCAACCTCATATGAATAGGTACATGCATTAGGACCCGTAATTGTCACGGCATAAGCTCCTGCAGGGATATTAGTAAGGTCTTGGGTTGTTGCACCGTTGTTCCACAAATAAGTGAATGGCCCTGTCCCTGTTACTGTTAAGTTGATGGAACCATTGGATGCACCACAAGCAGGAGAAACACTTGTATGTGAAATAGCTGGTCCAGCAGGCTCCAAAATAGTAAATACTGAATCTGGCGGATTAGCCTGAAGGACAATACTCCAGTCAAATATATAACCGTTGTTATTTGGAATATGGTCAGTAACGGTAATTGTCCAACCTCCGTTCAATGGCGCACCAATAAAATTGTCAAATCCTTCGTAGGGTTGATACGATCCTGATGGGAGATATTTATCACTCTGCTGACTTCCGTCACATGGGTTTGTATACGTGTATGTGAAGTTGTTCGATTCACCCACCATTGTAGCATAGGTAGAAATGGTCTGCCAACAGTAATTGTAACCAATACCGGGATCCGTGTTCGAATTTCCTGAACCACCATCTGTAGGACCAACAGCACAAGGTTCACCAAGGTTACAAGTTGCTCCTCCGGGTTGTTGTTTAAGGGTTATCATTTGACCATTTGGAGCAGTTAGCGTAATTTCTAATTCACCAATTCTTGAATGTTCAAGAGTGGCACAGATTGACTGAATCTGATCGGGACTTTGAATCGATTGAGATGCCCCGAATCCTCCCAGATTTATGGTGCTACTGTATGAACCTCCCTGACCATCAGGAATGAATGTGGTTCCTGCATCAAAGATGTTTCCTGCGATAATATCCTCTGCAGAACATCCATAACCATCAATCACGTCGACATAGTACGTTCCGGGTGTTAGTCCGGCAACAGGAAAGGTGGTAAAGGAATTCACATCTCCAGTTAAAGAGTCAGTTAAAGTAAGTGTATATGGTGAAATACCACCAGAAACCGTGAGGTCAACTTGACCGTTATCTGCTCCGAAACATGTCACATCAGTAGGGTCAACATTGTATTCAAGAGGAATGTAATCATCAATATACAACAAAACGGTATCTACAGGTTCACACGGAGAAGGAGTGAAATAAAGCTCAACCACTTCTTGTCCTTCTGTCAAACCATCTGCAACGGCATCAATGATTAGTGTAGAGGACAATTGTCCCGCAGGGATGGTGATCAAATTATCAATGAAGCTGTAATCTACGCCATTTGTAGCTGTACCTCCAATTCCAATCGGAATAGTTACATCATACGAAAGTGCGCTATCCAGAGCAAATGTGAAACTTGCCTCGATACATCCTTCCAAAGCGGTATTGTTTCCAGAAAAAGTATTGCTCGAAGCTGAAATGTTCGACTGAACTAGAGAGTTTTCCTGAAGTAGTACCGCCGAGTCGAATGCTGAGTCACTTCCATCCGCTATTCTTAGGGATAAAGTATAGATCCCACATGGTTGCAGACCTGATTTTGAAGCTGTCATCAATGTTGTGAATCCGTCATATTCGATGTTGGTTCCGTTGTCTGTATTATCGTTGTAAAACTGCCAGAAGGAATTGTTGTTAATGGTGTTGATCGTAACAGGAGTAGTAGTACCAGGAACTACAGCTAAATTTTGCTGACCTGTAATACCAGGCCCGGAGATGTAAAAAGCAAAAACATCGTTAAATCCTGAGTTTACGTATTCGTTGTATTCTTCAGAAAGGAAGACAAACTTAAATTCGATCTCATCACCTTGAACCTCAAAGTCAAAGTTGAAAACAACTGCATCGTTGGTTTGAAAACCTGCTAATGCAGTCAGATCTGCATTACCGGGACCTCCAACATTCGTAGATGTACCTCCCTGATTATTGGGGCCAACAGCATCGAAAATACTTCCTGTACTTAAGATGACCCCTGAATTCAACCCAAGATCAGTACCGGTATATTGAAAAAGACCATATTGAATGGCTCCCCCAGAAATGGTGGCGTTGTAGATATTGACATTGTTTCCAGCCAAGTTATTTCCCAGCTGTTGGGCGGTGTACCCATTATTTACTGTGATCTGACTATTGACTGAAAAGGAAATAGATAAGGTCGTACAAACAAGGAAAGCAACTTTCCCTAAAAAGGAATGGTTCATAATTGTGCGCAGTTTAACGCATTAAATTTACGGAATAAAGAGTACGACAAACTGAAACACCTTGTCAATATTCTGTGAATTATTGAACTGCTGAAACCATTGATTTAGCTGTACCTGACCGGAATTTACAATTTGATAACCCTCTTACTGATCAGTCCGTTATTGAATTGGATGGTAAAGACATACATTCCAGAAGAAAATTTATGGAAATCAATATGATTTTTCCCTTTGGAAATATTTCTTTCATCAATGATCTTTCCGTCTAACCCCTTTATAACTAATCTTCCATTATCCAGTGACGTTTCCAAAGTTATCATATCGGAAGTAGGATTGGGATACAGCTTAAATTCGATTTCATCATTTTCATTGATAAAAGCTTGATCATCATATTTGAACCAGATCGGATTGGTAACCGTGTGAAATACTTCATACTGAAGATTCTGATATATTTCGAAAGAATAATCTCTATATGACTCCGCTTCAAACCTGATATACATATATTTTTCTTGTGGTAGAACGAACCCTGGAATAATGGAATCAATCAGGTCTGTCAATTTGTAGCTTAGACTAAAATTGCCGGTTGAATCAGATAGCGTAAGGACTTTTTTACTTTCTCCTGCTTCGGTTCCAAAGATTGCGGTTAATCTCCTGATCGCACCAAATTCAGCTGTTGTAGCGGCATCAATAACTACATACTGATCGTCCACTGTGTTTATATCAAGTCGGGTGTCATCGCCCATGAAAACTTCTGGATCGTTATTCCCATTTTTCGAAAGTGATGCTGCGATGATAGGCCCATCCGTTAATGTCGATCTTCCTTTGTTCAATGCGTCCAGAACATGAACGCCATTTGTTCCCATCCCATTTGGACAATAGGTTGCAGTTGAGATCTTTCCGACTGCATTGTTCGAAATAGAGCCGAGTGAAGCAAAGTCATCTGTATTTGAATAATTGAAGGAACCATGAGCATCATTTCCTCCAGCATAGTACATTTTCCAGTTTTCAGTCGCAGAATTATTGTTTTTCGCAATCAGCCCAATTCTGTTAACTGTATTGACAATTTCTTGTCCCTGTTTGAATCTTTTCCAATGAAAGGAATTACTCGAAGTATCTGCTGGCGTAAATCCGGATTGATTTGTTTGAAGATCCCAAGGATCCAATTCGTCATCCGTGGAGCTAAGAGTCTTCTTCGCGTTCCAAATTTGACCACCTTTTAAACCAGGATAGATCAACGTATCGTTCCCTGGAAGATAGAATACATCAGAATCCAAATTAGTGTCGTTACAAATAATATTTCCCCCTGTCAAAGGAAAGTTTGAGCCATTCACTGGGAATTCTGTTGATCCAAGATTCCAGATCCCTCCATTTACAGGGATCAATGGTAATTCGTCATCCGTTGCGAAAGGATGCGCCGCATAGGCAAATCCATTGTTGTTTGAAATATTATCTAAAGCATTCTTGACGCTTACATTGGTAGGGAAGAGGTCTCCATTTCCATCTCCAATGAAGGGTAAAGAAAAAGGATTTGCAGGATCAGGATAGGCCAACATATGGACCAAACGGTCATTGGCATTGTTTGCTGCTACTTCCTGTCCAGCAATGTAGATCAGGGAGCTATCCTCACTATTCAATTGTTGAGCTTCACTTCGGATACGATCCCAGTTGGCACTTATACCATTACCATAATTATCAAAATCAGAAGTATGATCAGTTGTGGTGATCCAATCAATTCCGATCATTTGAGCTGCTTTTTTCGTAGAACACAGAGGTAATCCAATTTCAGCATCACTTTGCGTGTACATTGAGTGAAGATGTGTATCACCTCTGTAATACCCATCAATCGTTGGTAGTGATTCTGATTTTCTAAACACCCTTAACCCGAAATAGGTATCGGCGATCGAAAAATTCGCATATTCTACCTGGACAAGGATATCGACCTCATCGCTCATTCCCTGAAGAAATGAAGTGGGGATAGTGAAATCGAAATACCAGTATTTCTCGGTCACCGTTATAAAATCTCCAAAAAAGTCAGAGTCTATGTCAAAATCAAATGTCTGGGATGGGGTAGGGGTAAGTGAATTAATACTGAATGGTTTGATGTCTAATGCCGGATCATTTGGAGAAGCACATGAAAAAAGATTCGCAAAATCTGAAGCATTCCATGAGTTAAACGTCAGTATTGGACCAAAATTCGGATCTGAGGCATTCTTTATACGGATATTGATGTTATCGATCTGAATATCCATCAGAAGCACCAGGTCTGCGTCATGAAGAAAGAAATGAACAGGAATTCCATTTAGGTCTCCATTTTCGTCAAATTTTTTCATTCTCCACGGAGCATCGACATAAAATTCGGAAAAAGCAGTGTTTGTTTGCTTTTGAAGGAGGTTAGGCGACCACTCAAGCCAGTCATGTTCTTTCCCCATTAGACGATTGACCGTTATCTTTAAAGAAGCTTCTTCGATTGTTTCATTGCAAAACGATTCCGTGATCTGAACCTTTTTTTTAGGATCAATTTGTTCGATATGGACAGTTCTGTGTTTGCCTTTAGCGATCTCTATTTCCAAATTCACGTCCCACAATTGTTTAGGGTAGTGATTGGTAAGTTCGACCTGGATAGCCTTACATCCTTGCAGATCAATGATTTGTACTTGATCGATGGTCAGTTTAATATCGTCATGTGCGAAGGCTGAGCTGATGACTAAAATCAGAAAGGTAAGTAGGGTAGATTTCACCTTTCAAAGTTAGGTATTTGTCAAGTCCTTATCAAATTTAGAATTCAAAAACTCGTAATCCTCTGACCACGGTATCTTCCATCTGCTTGTTGATCAAGATTCCGTTGTAGGTTATTTGTTGAAGCAGTCGATCATTTGTTTCTTCAAAAGGTTTACTAATATGAAATTCCAATTCATCCGGGTCGAATTTTGAAGTTTGGAAGTGGTATTTGGCAATCAATCCTGTTTCGTATTGAGCTACCAAAAGGATATTTTCTTCATTTTTTATTTTGACCGGACGATAAATACTGGTGTTGAATAAGGGAAAGAGTTTGTCGTGGTCTGTTAAATCAGCAGCTTTGAATTTTTTAATGATCTTGATCCCGTTTTTGATCTCAATTCGATCGTTTACGGTTAACATCAGACCATACTGCTCGGGAATTTCAGTCAAATTTGACCAATGGTCAATACCGAATCTTTTCATTAAGGTAAGGTCAAACAGCAATTGATCCCACCGTATGCCAAGTGTGGTTTTCAACTTACCAAGTTCGTTGACGACAGGATCATTTTTGGAAATAATCCAATAGCGGATCCCGTTTCCGAAAAGATTTACTATGAAGTCCAATAAAAATGCCGTTTTCCGAAATGTAATACAAATTATTAACAGTCCTTGATAGATTGTTGAAAAAGTCAAAAAAAAATGTTGATAACCTCGGAAAAGTCCTTTTTAATTACTTTTTCCCTTTCGACGGTTTTTTGATTTTCGGAATTCGTTCGTCCATTTTCTTTAACTCATGGATCACAGATGAACTATTTTGTTTGAGGAATTCTTTTAAAATGAATTGATTCAGTTCCTCTTTATTCTGAAGTGTATCTTTTAATTTAAAATCAGAATCGTCTCGATTCAAAATGATCAGATTGATCAGGTCTTCTGCCACAGCGAGTCGCATGGAATTTATCAGGATGTCATTGTATTTGACAATCAGTTCCTTAAGCTTTTCTTCCTGTTCAGGCGTCATTTGGAGTTAATAATTAATTCAATTTCGTCTTTAACAGTTGTCAAACGAGATAAGCTCAAGTTTAATACGTCTAGAATGGAAGGATTCTTCCAAAGTTCCTTGATGAAAATAAATTTCTTGTCGACAAGTGATTTTTTCTCTGCTTCGGTCAATGTTGTTAAACACGTTAACGGATAAAGCCCATATTGATCGATCAGGCTTTTTATGTTTTTGTGTAACGGATAATCCCAGGAGATCAGTTCCAAGCCGGCACAACGGGCATACTGCTCGGCATCAGGAGAAAAGCGCGTATTTGTCACCACATAAACGCCTAATTGTTTACCCGAAAAGGCATTGTCCTTTTTCCAATTGAAGGCGACATCGTTGAATCGCGAATGGATGTACAGTGGAACTTTTACATCGCTGATCTTTCCGGGGAGACTATGATATTTGCACTCTACAAGGTGATGTTCTGACTCATTTGAGGCGAGCACATCGATCTCATGCTTCACACATTTTCCCTGAGCAATAACACCGGTTTTTGTTTTATATCCCATGGAGATGAAGAGCTCTTTAACGAACTGTTCAAATGTGAATCCGTCCGGACCAAGCTCCATGATGGCATTTTTCAATTTGTATTTTGCAGCAAGGTGTGATGACCTTTGTTTCAATTTGGAGAAGGCCCATCGGTAGATCTTTTTTGTCGAAATTCCCTGATAAAGCTTTGGAGAAATGTCTTTTACGATCTTTTCAATGATTTCTTCAGAGGCTCCGGCATTAGCGAGTGAATTACGAAGTTTATCAAGTGAAAAGAGTACCTGTTCACCATTCGCTTTAGTGACAATCAATTCTTGAAGTTTCATCGGGAATGGTTAAGGAGTAAAATATACGGTATCGTAACACGGGGAAAATCCGGCCCATATACCTAAAGCGCCACTTATGTTGCTTGGAATGTTAACCGGGGTAGCAAATGGATTCCCTGAAGAATTAACTTGTTCAGCCTTTTTTTCAAAGAAATCGAATACGTTTCTATCCATTCTGGAAAACTTAACCACCGCAGAGTCTCCAACGTGATAATACCTTTTATAGTCGGATAGCAAATTAGGATCTTTTCTCTTTTGTCTGTTGGGAGTAGCAAATTCAAACGTAATTCCATCAAAGAACTGATCGTCGAAATAGGCGTTTATATGGGTTCTGAATAGTGTATCCAACTCTTCACCATTGGCTTGAATGTTAATTCTTTTCGCTTCCCATTTATACGCATTATACTGATTGGGTGGATCAGATAATTTGGCGTACAGGAATGAATAGTCTGGATTCGAAGATTCAGGTTCGAACCATAATTCGGTCAATGGGACTGGAGGGAATAAAGTGGTTTCTCCAGAATACGTTTTGCCATTGTGATCGATCGTTAAAGTATACGTTTTATTCACAGCACCTTTTGCTCCTGGATCTATTGTCGAATATACTGGAATAGGGAAGAAGAATACTTCATCAAATTCTACATCCAGCATTTCTGCCAAAATCTTTTGAGATTCCTCTGGAAGCTCAGAGGCATACATCAACTGAAGTTCATAGGATTGGGAGCCGTCTGACACCATGACTTGAGCATCTTCAATGAAGGATTGTAAATAACTTGAAAGATCTGTTGCAGCGTAAATGTTTTGTGATTTCGACAGCATTACAATTGGGAAACCATCTGTTTCAATTCTTCCGTCAACCACCAATTGCTCCTGATATCCGGGAATATCAATTTCTACTTCCTTCGTACATGAAAAGAGAAGAAGAACAGATAGATATAAAAAAAGCAGTCTTGTCAAAAGAAATAAATGTTGATCAATAGATTGGTTTTCCAAAGTTGAGTAAATGTACTCATTCGAAGGGGATTTATCGATTAGTCAAAAATGATTTCTAGAATTTTATAAACTTAATTGGAGTGAATTGTTTCCCTCCATTGACAACAAGATAATAATTGCCTGACGGAAGCTCTTCGATATCAATTGCGGTGATCGTTACCCCGTTGATCAATTTACTCGAGGCAAAACGAGGTTCAATTCGCTCTCCTGAAGTATTTATTATTTCAATCTTACTTATGTCGATGTCAATTGTTTGAACCTTAATTTCTGAAGAAGAAGGATTCGGGTATATCCCTATCATTACCGCATGATCAGCGCTGTTGGTAGAGGCATTTCTCGAGCAGGGTTCCGCTAAGGATTCATTAAATATACCATGGCCAACAGAAGGGATCCCAGTGACAGATAGAGAGTTGACTCCATCCGGCGAGTAATAGGATTTTACGCAATAGTTCGATGGATCCGGGTCGTTGATGGTATTTACAAAGTACCAGTCTCCCTGAACACGATTGGTGTCAATATCTACCAGTACAAATCCTTTTTGAGTAAGCTCAACCCATTCAATATGCGTATTTTCAATTGTGATCAATCCGGAAAGATTAATCGGTGAGCCAGGAGATGTTACACTTGGAGTTACAAATTCAACTCCAACAGGGGTATTGGCATTTTCCAGATTCATTGCCCAGCTGGTATGGATATCTCCTGTAAGTACTACCATATTGTCAATATTATTGGTGGTGAGGTGATCAAAAAGTCGCTGTCTGTCAGCAGGGTAGCCATCCCAGCTGTCGGTGTTGATAGGGATTCCCAAGATTTTTACTTCACCTACCATTACTTGATTACCGATGATTTTCCATTGTTGCGGAGAGGTAAGTAGCTCGTTTTTGAACCAGTCCATTTGCTCTGTGCCCAGAATCGTTCTGTCAGGGTTGTTTAAATTAGGATCAGTTTGGTTCAATTGTTCATTTCTGCCCTCAAGCCTTGTATCGAGCATGATCAGTTTTGCCAGATTACCAAGATCAAATGTTCTGAAAATTTTCTGGCTATCGGCAATTTGCGGACGAATAGGGATCCACTCAAAATAGGCCTTCTTCCCATTACTCATTCTGTCATACCAGGAGCCTTCATTCGTTTGGTGATTTTGAGCCCCGTCTGTGTATGAATCATTGGCTGTTTCGTGATCATCCCAAATACAGATCCATGGATAGTTCTGATGAAGCTTCCTAAGTGAAGGATCCATTTTGTAGGAATTATACCTCAATCGATAATCATTTAGCCCTATGATCTCTTCAAGTGGCTCCCAGCTTCTGTCAACATTTGGATTTGGGCCAAATCCTCCGCTTTCGTATTCATAGATATAGTCGCCTAACATCAAAATAGCATCGATGTCATTTCTTTCAGCAATAGCATCATAAACATTGAAATACCCCGATTCAAGGTTGGCACATGATACAATGGCAAGTCTCATGTTTTCAATGTCGCCTACAGGTAAGGTCTTAGTTCTTCCAACCTGACTATAATATCCATCATAATGAAATTCATAATAATAAAATGTATTCGGCTGTAAGCCCGTGATATCTACTTTTACGGTGAAATCCATTGTTGAATCTGTAGAATAACTGCCGGTCGAAACAATATTCTGAAACTGGTTGTCCAGGGCAACTTGGTAAGTTCCTGTTAAAGTAGAACCGAAGTCAGTTGGAGTTATCCTAGTCCAGATCATTACCTTATCACTTTCAGGGTCACCGGACGCCACCCCGTGATAAAAAGGAGCAATGCACTCCACTGGGTCTAAAATTGACTGAACGAATGCAAAATGAGACATTGCTACAAGGCAAATTGTCAAAAAATATCGGATCGTGTTTTTTTTCATAAGGCAGCAATAAGTAGGTGTCTGAATTTACGATTATTTCTCTTTAAATGAATGACATAATCGAATGATTTGAATTGAATATTGTCAGAAGTCAGAAGAACAGTTAGATTCACAAGAAGGTAGAAAAATACTATTTGGGCTTTCTCGAAAGAGAGATCTTATAGTTTTCAAGATCGCCTGTCATCTTTACATAAAGGAATTTTGAATTTTTTTGTCTATAGCTGATCTCATCTTCATTCTCCTCTTCTCCTTTTCGTTTTCCGAACAATTTCTGACTACCGATTTGAGTGATCATTTTCCAGGGAACCCCAATGATATAATCCATTTCCATATTAGCATCCATGCGCTGGGTTCCTTGAATTTCCATGAAGCCTAAACTCGAATTGATGGTCATTTTCGGAATGTTTATGACACTATTTTTCATTGTCAACGTGTTTTTCAACGTATCAAATTGGACCTTATTGACATTTTTGTCTTCAAAGTATTCTCCCAAAGCCTGAATTGGAGCGTAATTCTCAAGTTTTCCATTGATGACCGTCATGTCTATTTTTAGTTCGGAATCATCGAGTTTTGGAACCATGTCTGCGTGAAGATGGATCTTTCCGGTAATATGCCCTGTAAATTTTCCATGAAGGTTTTCTGAGACAAGATGATCTTGTCCAAAATTTTCGAATTTCACCATGAACTTGTCAAGGTCTACATTTTTAATACGTATATCGGGCTTGAAGTAGATGTGTTTTTTATCCTTACCACTTAGATAGCCTTTAATGTCAAAATGTCCACCGGCGGCATCAAAAGACAACTTGTCTAAATGAAGCATGTGATTTCTGGTGGTCTTGAAGTCAGACTTAAAATGATCCATTAGGTGGTGATGATAGTTCAAATGACCGATGTCAAAATGAAAACTCATTTCTGGAAAATCTAAATCATAAAGGCTGAATCCAGCGTCATGATCTGTGGTATTTTCTTTTTTTCCTTCTGCTGATGAACCTAGATTATAGTTCAAAAGTTCGTCTACATCCAGATGTGGTCCAACGATGGATAGGGAATTGGGTTTTTTGGAAAGTTTTTGATCAAGTGTATATTCAAGATTAGCTTTAAAGCGGGAGTGCCCTAGTTTTCCATTGAAATCTTTCACGCTTAAATGACCATGATCCACGTGGAAATTACCGTTAAAGTTTTCGAAACGGAGATGATGTACTTTCATTGATCCTTCAAAATGCGTTAAACGCAAATCTGTCGATTTCAGTCCATCGTTAAAATGCAAAGCGGTACTTCCATGCAACTTTAATCCTTTGATCTCTTCATGTCTATAGTCTTCAGGGACAAACCGATCACCCTTGTAGGTAAAAAGATTGTCCAGATGAAGATGATCGGAAGTTAGGTCAAATTCGATTTTTGTATCGCCCTGTAGTTTTTCTTTGAACCATAAATTATAATTCTTCAATTTCCCGGAAAAGTGAAAATCGGATCGATCGATCATGCCTGAAAAATCAATAACTCGGAAATCATGATGATCAATGAAAACGTCTGCGTGGAAATCATGAAGCACATGCGGATAATGCTTCATCTTTGCATATAAATTTTGAATAAAAAACTCCCCTATAGGTAAATTTGGAGATTCAGTGATTGCCTTTGCCGAGCTGTTAAACTTTAATTGAAGTTTCAAATTTTGGATCTCTTCATCGATACCTTCTTTCCCTTTTAAAGAAGTTAATTCTTTAAGGTTAATGTATTTGGACTGAATATTGAGATTTGTTGTTACCGGGATATCTGTGTGATGAATCACTGCCGGTAAATCACTAACCGTTCCTGAAAGTTTAAGATCGGAGGCTCCCATTTTCATGTTGAAGTCCTTGATTATGGTTTTATGGCCATTCATCGTCGCCTGTAAATTCAAGGATTTTAATGGGACAGGAAGCGTCTCACTGTTGAATTTTAAGTTTTCAATCAATAATTCAGTGTAGTAGGATTCGTTCAGACGTTCGATACTTTTTTCAGGATGGTCGATGTCTATAATGTCGTGAAAGTTCATTTTAAGAAATACTCTTCCTGATAGACCTGTCAGTTCTTTCGACCCTACGAATCTAGAAAGGAAATCAAGATCGAAATCGGCATTTAGATTCATGTCAATATCGGGTGAGTCGAAATTTTCAACTACTAATTTTCCATTAAACACTCCTGCTTCTGGTTTGGCGGTGAACTTTTCCAGCTCAAAACGCATTGTAGAGCTGTTTCTCTTTGAACCATTGGTGAATTTCCCTTTAAAGCCAATTTCTTCTAGTTTTTTCCCTGATTCTGTGTTATTAAAAAACCCTTTTTCGCATCCAAAACGAGCATTTATTGCCGGTTGTTTTCCATTTGCGGACTTACCTACAACGGATGCATCAAAAAATATTTTCCCTTTGTTTTCGAATTTTTGAAGCGTAGGAATAAGCTCTTCTGGTGCCATCGCTAAAAAGAGATTGAAATCAGGTTTATTCCCGTGAAAATGAAAATCAAGATCCATCTCATTTTTAAGGTCAACTTTTCCGTTAAAACCGAAATTGGCTTTTTCCAATTCGATTTCGGTAGGAGAAATTGAAAGCACTTGCTTTTTCTTATCTAGATCGATTTCTGTGTCGACACTGAAATGTTTGTGTTTGATAAAAGTGGTATCACCATCTTTTATTAAACTTAATTGGAAACGGCTATCTAAGCCTATGAACAAGTGTTCTTCTTTTGTTGTGAATTGAGAAGTAGCTGAATTGACATAGGCGTCTATCAGAATGTTATTCGCCTCATTTAGTTTGGAGATATCGAAATCTTTCAATTTAATTGACTTAAGGTCGAGATGAGTCTCTTCCTTTACCTCTTTTAATGATTTCTTTCCAGATAATGCGTTGGCGACATTTAAGCTACCATCAAGATGTTGGATTACTTTTAAATCTCCTTTAGCAAGCTTGATCGTTTTTATCTCTACTTGACCACCTAGCATGTCAAATAGATCGAAGCCAAGGTATGTATCCTCGACATGGACAATTCGGAATTTTTTCTCGATTTCTTTTCCTTCATAAACCTCCAGGTCTTCCAGATCAACCGAGATATAAGGAAAATTGGCGAAAGGTGCTATATGACTATCTTTGATTTTTAGAGTCCCTACAAAGTTTTCATTTAAGGATTTGATCAATTCCTGAACAATCTGATCTTGCTTATAATAGACGACAATAATGGCAATAGAAAAAATCAGGATGGGCAATGTAAGCGTAATGAAAAAGAATCTTTTCCAAAATCGTTTTTTCTTCAAGAATTGCAAGTTTATCCGAATCATATTGAGTCACTAAAAATAACGAAAATTACCCGCTATTGGTTCATGAGATTCTACCGATAAGCACAAATAAAAAAGCGCAGGTCCCGAAAAATCGAGGCCTGCGCTTTTTGAAAAGTGGAGTCGGAGGGGTTCGAACCCTCGTCCAAACGATGAGTTTTCAAGCTTTCTACATGCTTATCCAGTGATTGATTTTCGATCAGGGTACGGACAATGGCACCCAAAGCCCTGACTTATGTTCTAAGATCTTACAGAAATGTAGAACAATCGTTTCTGCCAGCCCGATGGAATGAACTTCCAAGAACTAAGGTCAACGGGCGGGACCTCAGAGGAAGTACTTGTCCTGGCTACTGTGCTTCACCGGGATTAAGCCAATTTACATTCAGTAAATTAAGCAGCAAGTGCGTATGACGTGTTGTCAATTATTGTTTGCGACAAGATATTAAAGAGCTTCACCGCAATGCTCTGCATGCTGACACTTGACTACCGCTACCGCTGTCAAATCCAATGTCGACCCCAAAGAACGTAATCAAAACTAATGTTTAGTTTTTAATAGTCACTCACCTTGGCAAGTTTAAAACTGATATTAGTTTGATCTTTCAATTTTATTACAGCAAAATATGAGCCAGAAGATAAATATGACAAATCAATCACATTTATCGATTCGATTGCTGCATTTTCAAACACTACTTTACCTGAAATGTCAGTTACAGATATTTGTTCGACTTTTGATGGGTCACAATTTATCTGTAGTTGGTTAGAAAATGGATTGGGATATATCGAGATATTATCTATACCATTTTCAATAAGGCCAACTGTATTGAGTATTAAAACGCTATCTGTAGCAGTACAACCATTTTGATCAGTAATGACTAGGACATTATATCCTTCGCATAAATTATCATTTATTTCGGTTGTCGAACTCGATGGCGACCAATCGTAGGTATATGGTTGTGTTCCATTGTCGACTATTGCTTCAGCATAACCTGTGCAATTACCTGTGGCATCATTTAAAATGGAAGAGAACTGTACTGTAATCGGCTCAGGGGAGATGATTTCTATGTTGTCCGAAGAAACAGTACATCCAACATCATCCGTTACTTCCAGAGAAAAGTTACCTGCTGTAAGACCGGAGATTTGAGAGGTTTGTTCGCTGTTGGACCAATTGTAGGAATAAGGCGGGACTCCTCCAGTGACTTGCGAAGTGATCATTCCGTCAGCAGAATTTGAACATAATGGTTGATCCACCGAATAGTTAATGATTATAGTATCGTTTGAGGTAATAGAAACAAAAATTGAATCTGCACACCCTCTGTTGTCGCTTAATAAGACATAATAGTCATCAACCGAAAGACTATCAATTAAAGTAGAAGTCTCACCTGTGTTCCAGAGTAGATTTGTGAATGCAGGTTGATTTAGAATTAATTCAATGGTTCCTTCGTTTCCTGGAGCTGTTGCACATTGAATGTTTGTTACAATTGTACTGTCTACAATAGGATAAGGTTCAGGAATGTATACTGAGTCAGTCAGCACGCAGCCATTCATGTGGGTGATCGTCACATAATTCCAACCTGCTGAAAGACCGGTTCCAGTTTTACCCAATACGCCATTATCCCACTCAAAAATGCAGGTGCTGAATGTACAAGGACATCCCGAGCTATTGGCGGTTGCCTGTCCATTTAGATCTCCAGGGCAAGTCGGTGTTATAATTCCTCCGATACTAATGACAAATGGATCTGTCAGCGTATACGTTTGCTCTGTAAAGCAACCTGTGGCATCAGTTACTATCACTGAATAAGTGTTTGCTGAAAGATTACTGATCGCACTCGTTGTTTGTCCAGACTCCCACAGATAGGTGAATGGAGCTATACCACTCATAGGAGTCAATGAGATCGAACCATCAGAGAAATAATTACAAGATATATTATTGATAGAAGCTGATACACTTACGCTTCCGCATGGTTGACCCTCATAATTGTACACGCCGTCATATCCTGTTCCCATATATCCTCCCCACGCAATTCCAACTCCAGTTTCTAAATTTGTTCCTTCTATACATCTGATCTTAAAACCATTCTGGCCCATCGGATTAATGCTATCTGCGCGAAAAGCAAAAACAAAATCTAAAATTCCATTCCCATCAAGATCTTCAATCAATGGAGTACTAGCGAGGTTAACGCCACCTTCTGCAAGGTAAAGATTGTTCACTAAATCATTATCGAAATCAATCGAATGCAGCTGGTGACTAAAGTTTGTTCCGTTGTGGTAATTAACCGAAATGATAGCCTCATCTCTTCCATTGAAGTCTAGGTCTGCTGCGGAGGACGATGCAAAATGCATTTGACCAATACTGTCCTTCCAGATTGTCTGTCCTGTACTACCATCAATCATCAACTGATAATAATCTGTATATGTCTGACCAGTTCCTTTGCTTAAAGCACAAAAGACGTCAGGAGTCGAGTTTCCGGTGAAATTACCTATTGCTGGTGCAGCACTTGATTCAGTCCCAGGATTATTGTTTTGCCATATAAGAGTTCCTGTAATACCGTCAAATGTTCTGACGGTCCCATCGTAAGCTTGATTTATTATGTCAAGAACTCCATCTCCATTTATATCGGCCAACGATGAAGGGGCAATAAATCCGACATCTGGATCTGTTGCAAGCATTTGGGCATTGGAAATGTCATTATTCATTAACTCAGTAAGTGTCACTCTCCAAAGTGATCCGCCATCGTTTTCACCTCCTGAACCAAAAATAATGTAGGTAGTACCCAGGTAGTTGTAGTAAACAGGTGAACAATAGGTTTCCTCACCGTCAGGCATTGTGTCTTTTGCGATTAAACTACCGTCCAGAATATCGAGAATCATTAGATACCCGGGTTCTCTCAAAGTATCCCATGAAGGCAATGAATGGTTTCCTCCATTGGAAGTTAATAGATCTGGGTAGGTGTCTGAATTTTGATCTGGAATTAATTGAGCATTGTAAAAATTAAACCAACCACTATCTACAGATGCAGTAGGAGAGTACGGGAAGAATTCCCAGATCATGTTTCCTGTAGCTCCGTTTATTGCATAAAATTCTGCATATCTTCCACCAATGAAAACATCTTCAATGTTATCGCCTGTAATATCGTAAAACTGAGCACTTCCAAAAATCTCTTCATCGGTTGGAAAATTCCAAAGTAGCGTTCCGTCAACTCCATTTATTGCGTTCACCCCATGTAATTCTGGAAAACCGTCAAGTCCCCCTCCAATAACGATGTCGGAAGTGCCATCTGAATTAAGATCTGTTGCTCTGGCAGACGAAAAGGTGGTTGAAACAGGAATTGTTGTAGCCCATTTCAGACTTTGTCCATAAGTTGATGAACTGACTAAAACAGTAAGCAATAAAAGGTGTAAAAGTCTCATTTTCAGAATAAATAGTTTCTAATTGGGTACTAAAATTACGAAATTTGAGTCGTTGAAAAAAGGAAAACAAAAAAGCCTCTCATTTGAGAGGCTTCTTGTGATCCCGCTGGGGCTCGAACCCAGGACCCATACATTAAAAGTGTATTGCTCTACCGACTGAGCTACGGAATCATTTCCTTTTGGGAGTGCAAATATAGCCGTATTATTTTTTATTGCAATTTTTTTTACTCGAATTTTTAACCCGAATTTATAAGCCATTGATATGCAAGCCTGAAGCCACCATAATTTTTGCCTAACTTTGATAAAAATCAATCGAGGTGAACAAAATTATACTTGTCGGCTTTATGGGATCAGGAAAAACCACGATAGGTAAGAAATTGGCAAAATTGCTCGCTATTCCCTTCATTGATTCCGATCTTGAAATCGAAAGGAACACTGGAATGTCGATCGGAAAGATCTTTTCTGTTCACGGTGAAGCCTATTTCAGAAATCTTGAGCGTTCATTTATCCTTTCTTTACCAGAATCTAATTTTGTTCTCGCAACAGGAGGAGGGATGCCATGTGTTGCAGATAACATGTCCGTGTTAAATGAATTGGGTACTACATTATACCTTCAGAGATCAGCAAAAGAGCTTGCACAGCGATTAAAGCAAGCTAAAAATCAGAGACCCTTGCTTGAAGGATTATCTGAGGCAGATTTGCTTCAATACATCGATACAAAGCTGGCGGAGCGGGAAGAATATTATCGAATGGCACATTTTATACTGGAGAGAGAGGAGCAGGATCCAAAGATCATTCATCAGTATCTTCAACCCCAAAGAAATTCATGACTCCCTCATCGTCTTCTTTTCTGATCAAAAAATAAAAGACGACACAACTCACTGCCATGATCAATGAGGAGATTTTGTCAAAAGTGCTTACATCATTCCTGAAGTACTCGTACCCAAGTAAAAATAAAACCGCTGTTACATTCACAAGTAATGGAATCAAGGTAAAATAAATGAAAGACTTCATTTTTCGGTACAGCAAAATAAGGCCGAATAGGAAAGTGATCCAAGTGAAAAGTCGAATGTATTGATAGAACATCAATGAATCAATGAATCTTCCAGGCTCAAAACCAAGTTGAATTCCCCTTTGGTCAATAATTTCTTCAACAGGAATTTCTTTCGTGCTAATAATGAGTTCTATCTGAGAGAAGGCAATAAGAGAGGCCACCGACCAAACCATGAAAAGGATCCAGAAAACCAAGTTGATATAAAAAGTAACCTGAGTGAATGGATCGGCAATCTCATCTCCTAAGATCAACCGTCTCATTTTAATTAAAACAGTTGTTTCCTTTTTATTCTCTGCCTGATATTTATTACTCAATGATGACATCCTTTGTGTAAAATTGCAAATATTTACGTGATAAGTATAATGGAAGAGTTTTTAAAGGATACATATTTTCTGGATTTCCATTCTCCTGTGTACGATGAATTCTGTGGGAATATCGTTCAGAATGAGGACCAAACAATTTTGGCAGTGCACATGTATAATTTGGTCCGCGAGTCTTTCCTTTATGATCCGTATCATCTTGATCTTAGACCATCAGCGTTGGTTGGGTCTGAAATTATTCGAAAAGGAAGGAGAGCTTGGTGTGTTGAAAAAGCAATCGTGCTTGCTGCATGCGCACGAAAATTCAATATACCTTCCCGTCTAGGGTATGCAATTGTAACCAATCATATAGGCGTAGAAAAACTCACGAGATATCTTCGAAGACCCGAGATCGTTTTTCATGGATTTGTTGAGCTCTATTTGAATGATAAGTGGGTCAAATGCACTCCGGCCTTCGATTCTAGAATCTGTAGAATTTCAGGGGTTGCTCCTTTGGAATGGAATGGAAAGGAGAACTCAATGTTCCAGGAATTTGATCAGGGGAAAAAGTTTATGGAATACCTTCAGTACTATGGTACTTTTAATGATGTCCCTGTGATGTTGATGAATGAGGAAATGAAAAAGTATTATCCTCATTTGTTTGAAGAAGAATTCAATTCAAAGGAGTTTTCATTCCATCATATGTAATGATCAATCAATGATCACCACCAGATAACGGGATACTTTCCAGAAATCGCGAGCGTTCAAGATCTTGATCTTGGTGTTTTTTCCAGTGGGAATCAGTTTGTAGGACGCAGAGGGATGATCAGTTATAAACTTTACATCAGAACCTTCAATGAATATCTCAGATTCTTCCGTCAGATCGACCTGGGCAAAATACTTCTGATTGAAATTGTCCATTAAATTGATCTTTTTGCCGATCCCGATAAATCCATTTTTACGTTCGATCACCTTGTTCTTAACCAATTCATCTTCCGTTCCATAGGTATAGAATACCTTATTGAGTTCTTCAGTCAGTTCTTCAACCATTTCAGCTTTCTCCTGGTAGGCATCAAATAATCTTGAATATGCTTTGTCTAAAGCGTTCAGATCGCCTTGAAGTACTGCTATTTGTTCATCTTTTTCCTGAATGGATTCAAGTAATGACTGGATCATATTTTCGAGTTCCTTGATCTTCAGGTTATTCTTTTTAAGCTGATCATTCAAGAATTTTACCTTCTTCAGATTCTCTTCCCTTAAATAGTTGATATGGTTGATCTGCTCAAGGATCCAGTCCTTTTCATCTTGAGAAATCTCACCATCTTTAGAAATCAATCGGATTTCATCCTTCTTTAATTCAATTGCTGCCAGGTTTTTCTGGATCTCTGAGAAAAATGTTAGTGATTCATTGATCATCGAATCTTTGGCGGCTGATTCTTTTTCGAGTTCGGCGACTTGTTCAGCTTTGCGGGCTATTCACAGTTGTTCCATCAAAGTTTCAATGCGCTGACGCATTTCGTTCAGTTGACTAATTAGATTGTCCATTTTGATTAATCCTGCTATGTTGGTTATGGTAATTGATTACACTATTGATTTGAAAAACTTCCACGAAGGAAGCCACGATATCAAACTCATACCAGTTTTAGTTGCTACAAACGCAACAAGCGTTTCTAAACAAGATAAGCAAATTATTGCTCATAAGACTGCTGCTAAATCCAATCAATATGATTTAAGCAATACACTTAAACGG
>CALCCB010000077.1 GCA_937899625.1 uncultured Bacteroidota bacterium | reverse complement strand
TATCTCCTTCAATTATTGTTGTTCGTGCACCAGTTAGTGCAGCATGGTCTTCCGAGAATACATTTACCACTCGGTATCCCGTTCCGGCGTTCAGTCTCAATAAGTGAAATCTGCTGATGTCGTACTTGAATCCAGCACGTGGTGAGAATATAATGCCATGTATATTTGAATGATCAATTCGAGCGCCTAATAAAAGGGCGGTCTTTTCTTTCAATGAAATTTCACCTTGAGAAAATATGCCTGGAAGCAAAGTGATTGGTTGATATCCCATTTCTTCACTGGTCGCTACTGTTCCATCGTTGTAATACGTTACTCGGGCAGTAACGCCTGAAACCGAAGAAAGCTTTCCAACTTTCAGATGATGCACAAGTTGATTGAAAAATACCCTTTGATTCGCTTTAAAGGGATTTGTACCGTAGTAACTGTCTTGAGAATGATCGGTGTATGAAAGTTGATAGTTGAATTTAGTCGAAATTTTATACTGACCAATCAATTCGAAACGACTGGTGTAAATGCTTTCACCATAGATAGAGTCGCCGCCCCGAAATTCTGGAGTCCAGTTCATTTGCCCTCCCCAACGATCTTCGTAGGCATATCGTGCCATCAACTTGACCTTTTGAAAATTAAAGGATTGAAAAAGTGAAATTCTTTTTTGAATAGACAGGTCTGTGAAACCGTCATTGTTCTGATCGATCGGAAAATTATAATGGAAAATATTCAGGCCCAACAGCGCATTTTTTTTCTTTCCATATTGTATCCCGAGGTCAGTATTGCTCTCAAGCATACTAGAAAGGAAAGATTCAACGTAAACTCTATTTCCGGGTAACGAAGTTTTTGTGATCACGTTGATAATACCTCCGATAGCTTCACTACCGTATAGAACAGAAGAAGGTCCTCGAATGACTTCGATTCTTTCGATCATTCCATTCGGAATTCCTTGCAATCCATATACGCTTGAAAGACTACCAACAATCGGCATGCCGTTGATCAGGATCATAGTGTATGGACCTTCTAAACCATTGATGTGTATATCTCCAGTATTACAGATATTACAATTAACCTGAGGTCGAATACCACTAATTTTTCCAAGAGCCTCAAAAATTGTAGGAGACCTCGATTTTTCAATGAAGGAGTTATTGTAAACTTCAATGGGAGTTAAGGTTTTTAAGCGACTTATTTCATTCAAGGTTCCACTGATCACTACCTCTTCCATCTCTTGAAGTTCGGGAGTCAAAAATAGAGTCATTTCCTTTTTCTCTTTTGTAGAAATAAGGTGGTCTTGTCGCTTGTATCCAAAAAAATAAACTCTGAATTGTATGCTGTCAGTGCTTGTTAGTATGCTTATTTTACCTGATGCATCCGAATAGTAGATCTCACTTTTACCTTTTATTTGAATGGTTGCTCCTTCAATTGGGCCTATAGATCCTTTGATATAAAAAGTAAATTCATTTTGACCTGTTGAAACGAAACAGGACAGTACTAAAATGAGTTGAAGGAAGTATTTCATATAGTTTGGAGTGTAAAAATAATAAAGTTAGGTAGACCTAACAAAAAATGTTTCAAACTTTTCTATACCTTTGAATATGTTCTCACAGGCAGAGGAAAATTATCTGAAGGCTCTAGTCCAACTAATTCACTTTAGGGATCAGGGAAATGAAGTAGGTACCAATGAACTTGCTTTGTATTTGAATGTTAAGCCGGCGACGGCAAATGACATGCTAAAAAAGTTGAGGGAAAAGTCACTTGTGAGCTATGTGAAGTATGGTAAGATTAGTCTTACAGTAGAGGGTCAAAAAGCGGGGATGGATGTGGTGAGAAAGCACCGGCTGTGGGAGACGTTTCTTGTCGAAAAATTGGATTTCGCATGGGATGAAGTGCATGAAGTAGCTGAACAGCTGGAACATATCAAGTCAAAAAAATTAGTCAATAGTCTGGATGACTTTCTGCAGAATCCCAAATTTGATCCACACGGAGATGCAATTCCGGATAGAGAAGGTAGAATTCTGATTCCATATCAGCGGTTATTAAGCGAAGTTTCGATCGGTAAGAGCGGAAAGGTGGTTTCCGTGAAGGATAATTCAAATTCTTTTCTTCAATACGCAGACAAAATAGGAGTACGAATAGGTGGAATGATCGAGGTTGCAGGAAGAGAATCCTATGATGGTCAAACAACCTTACGGGTAGAAAATAAGGACCATACCGTTTCTGATAAATTCTGCATGAATATTCATGTCGTTTGTCCTACCTGTAAATTGGGTAAGGATTGTTCCAAAAACGACTGTTCTTTTTAACGGATCTGATCTTTTTTCAGAATTCGAATAAAATGAAATCCTTTTGGCGCGAATTCATTGTTGTAGAAAAATTTATGCGCTTTATAATTGGTTGTGTAACTGTCGAGGGCCATCATATTGCAATCGTTTTCCTTGGCCTTTTGAGACAAATGATCAAAGATGATCTGACCAATACCTTTGGATCTTGCAGCTGATCTTACAATAATATTGTCTAGTTCAAGGTACTTTCCGCACCATAGTTTTTTACCTATCCAGAAACCACTGAGGCCCAGACATACTCCATCTTCAAAGACCGCCACCTGACCATAATTGTGGGGGAGCATATCGGTGAGATCCTTTATGTATTCATCCATTGTGAGGGTTGGATAGAGCTCATTCAAAACATCAATATGCTCGAGCATTTCCTCAAGGGTCTTTAATTCTTTAACAACGAGACTCATCGTATGAAAAGTAGTTCTTTAGTGAATAATTCTAAAATTCTTCTGTATTCGTCAACCCATGAATAGGTTTCCCTGAATCCATGTGCTTCAACAGGATAAATCGCCATGTCCCAGTTTGTTTTTCCAAGTTCTATAAATCGTTGACTTAGTCGAACAACATCCTGAAATTGTACGTTGTCATCAACCATTCCATGCAACATGACCAATCGTCCTTTCAGTTGATCTGCGAAATAGATCGGAGAACTTTTTCTGTAGGCTTCCGGATCTGTTTCTGGGTAATTAAGAATGTTACTCGTGTATTCATGGTTGTAATGTGCCCAATCTGTAACTGAACGAAGAGCAGCTCCAGCCTTGAAGACCTCAGGCTCAGTTAACATCGCCATTAAGGTGATGAAGCCACCATAAGAGCCGCCATAGATTCCAGTTCGCATAGGATCTATGCCATGTGTGTTTACAAGATAATTCTTCGCGTCGATGTAGTCTTGAAGATCTCTTCCTCCCATATGTCGGTATATGGCTGTTCGGTAATCTCTACCATATCCTTCGCTTGCTCTGTAGTCAACGTCAAGAACCATAAAACCTTCATCGGCTAAAAGGTTATGGAACATGTATTCTCTGTGATACGTACTCCAGTAATTATGCGCATTCTGCAAATATCCTGCGCCATGAACAAAGAGGACAGCAGCACCATTGGCAACTTCTTTAACAGGTCTGTATAGACGAGCATAGATCATTTTTCCATCAGATGCTTTGATCTGAATAACCTCTGGTGCTCTCCAGTTATATGAGTTGAATTCTTTCTTAGTGGAAGTTGTTAGCTGGATCAGCTCAGCATTGGGCTTGTTCAAGCAATAATACAATTCCCACGGTTTATTTTTGTAGGAGTAGCTTACTGCAAGTTTGGTCTCATCGGGTGATACTACAACTTCATGATATCCATCCTTCACAAGGATCGGGATTAACTTTTTATCCGAAATATTCAAGTGATAAAAATCTCTGTTTCCCGGATGTGTTTTATTGGCAGTAATGTAAAACTTCTTACCATCTGACGAAGGTAGTACCTCATGAACTTCCCATTCTCCCGATGTAAGCGCAGAGATTTCTTTTGTTTTGAGTGAATAAAGGTATAGGTGAGAAAAACCTGTTTTCTCCGATTGAAAATAGATTGAGCCCGCATCGTTTGTCCATCCCAGTGTTCCTTCAACCATATTCCAGCTCGATATTCCCGGACCACCGATCCATGCTTCATCATGCTGATGATCAACTATCTCGATCTTGCCAGTCGTCAAATCGACAAGAACGATCCAGCGGTCTTTGTTGTCATAGGCTCTAACATCACAAACTCCAATAGTGGAGTTAGGAGAGAAGTGGATGCTGTGCATAATTATATTTCTGTCCTTGTCATAAGGGGAACTATCAGAAAGATATTCAGGTCGTTTTCTGATGTCTGGGAGAGAGGCAAAGTCGACATAGTAAACTGTATCGTTTTTTATATCGAGGATTCCCAGCCAATGTTCTGCATCCTGATTCGTAACTTTTTCTCTTGCCGATTGATGGTAGCTGTGTCCGTCCGCTGAAATGTAATATTCAATTTCTGTTTCTTTCCCTTTCGGGGATTGTGTCAATCTGAAAGTGATGAAGTTTTCGTTCGGTGAAACCTGAATATTGTCGATCGATTTCTTCCCGTAATAATGCGCATTTGGCAAGTTGAAGATCGGGTTTTTTTGATCATTTCTCCAATCGGCTCTTTCATTCTTATCCCTAATGTATTCAAAGAGCTCAGTGGATTGTTTCATCAGAAAGGTTGAATCAGTGGATGAATTTTTGGCATCACCACTCAAAAAATTACTGATCTGCTTAATTGAACCATCAGCGTTGTATCGGAACAAATTCGATGACTGAACGAAATACACGCTATTTGGATCAGCTACCCGCTGAATTTCACTGATCCTTCCATTCCCCATGTAAACCAATTTATATTTTCCCTCTTTTTTATTGAAGGCGATCAGTGCTTGATCCAGAATGCTGTATTGAGTTGCATATTTTTGTTGTTTTCTGTCGAACGAGATCTCTTCATTTATTTTGACCTCCAGAGTATTTCTGTCCTTGGAAGTCGGATATACTTTGTAGGGTGAATATCCAGGTTCTGAATAAGGATTCCAGTCGAACAATATGGCGTCAGCCATTACATTCCAGGATACATTCTCAGGTGAATATCCGACAAAATCATTGCCTTTCATGATCTCAGTTAGACGCAAAGGTTCCTGAGCATTTAGTTGATTTGAACCAAAGATTGAATAGGCAAGCGTAAGGAGGAAAACCGTTAAATTTTTCATAGCGCTAAAATTACTATTTCTTGATTCAATATTAAATTTGCCGAAAGGAATTGTATTTCAAAAATATAGCTATCTTTGCACCCCAATTAAATTTTTATAAACCGGGGTTTCGCACCCCATATTGTAAAGTAAATTATGGCAACTCGAATCAGATTGCAAAGACACGGAAAGAAAGGAAAAGCTTTCTTCCATTTAGTGGCTGCAGACAGCAGAGCTAAGAGAGATGGTAAATTCATCGAAAAATTAGGGGTTTATAATCCCAACACAAATCCAGCGACAATCGACATTAATTTTGAGAACACACTTAAGTGGGTTCAGAATGGTGCTGAAATGTCTGACACGGCACGTGCTATCCTTTCATATAAGGGTGTTCTTTATAAGAACCACTTGTTGAATGGTGTAAAGAAGGGTGCTTTAACTGCAGAGCAAGTTGAGGCTAAGTTCAATGCATGGTTAGCTGAGAAGGATACTAAGATCACTGGTAAAAAAGATGGTTTGGCAAAGAATGCAGCAGCAGATAAAGCAGCTCGTTTGAAAGCTGAAGCAGATGCTAAGGATGCGAAAGCAGCGGCAGTAGAAGCGAAAAATAATCCAGTAGTGGAGGAAGAAGTAGCTCCGGAAGTTGAAGCAGCGACTGAAGAAACAGTTGAGGCGGCAGCAGAGGAAGCAACTGAAGCTCATGCAGAAGAGGCAGCATCAGAAGAGGCTCCTGCAGTTGAAGGAGAGGAGGAAACTTCTGCAGAATAATTTTACTTGAATGAATAAAGCAGATTGCTTTCATTTAGGATATGTAGCGAAACTTCACGGATTTAAAGGTGAAGTTTCGCTGTTTTTAGACGTTACGAATCCGGAGGATTATGCCGGACTCGATGCCGTCTTTATCGAATTAGGTGGTCAGCTAACCCCATTTTTTGTTGAGACTTTTAAATTGAAGAATCGCGGATATGCTGCGGTTAAATTTGAAGGGGTAGATAGTGAAAATGACGCCAGATTATTATTAAGAAAAAGTCTCTTTCTTCCTAGTGAAGTCCTTCCGGAACTAAAGGGTACAGAATTTTACGATCATGAAGTATTGGGCTATAGCGTAGTTGATGTCAATTACGGTGAAGTTGGGGAAATCGTTGAGGTCATTGATCTTCAAGCAAATCCACTATTACAGATCATGAAAGACCAGAAAGAGGTTCTGATTCCACTGATTGATGGACTTGTTCAGGATCTTGATCGAAAAGGGAAAAAGATGACGATCAAAGCACCAGAAGGTTTGATCGAAATGTACCTCGGATAATGTCCGTTTTTAAATTCAAAGAATTTATTGTTAGACAGGATCGCTCAGCTCTGAAGGTTGGGACGGACGCAATGATCCTTGGTTCGTTGATCACTCGAAATGTAAAAGGGAAAGCCCTCGATATTGGTGCAGGAACAGGAGTACTTTCTCTAATGGTTGCTCAGATGTCTCCAACAATTCATATGACTGGTGTCGAAATTGATGCGGATAGCTACGCGGACTGTAAAGAGAATTTTGAAAGGTCACCATTCAATGATCGTTTAAAGTCAATACAAGGAGATTATAAGGAGGTACAGGGTGAATACGATCTCATCTTTTGTAATCCACCTTTTTATCTGAATGGTCTGATTTCAGATAACGATAAAATCAACCAGGCCAAGCATAGTGATGTTGCGTTTGTAGCTGAGCTATTTTCTTATGTTAAATACCATTTGTGTCAGGACGGAGAATTTTGGTGCATTTATCCTTTCGAAAACCGTCAGGAGATCCTGAAAGTAGCCGTTAATCAGGATTTTAGCCTTTCGATTGACTACTCAGTCAATTCAAAAAAAAACATTAAGAGCAGGTCTGTGATGTGCTTTAAAAAAGAAGGATCAACTATTCAGGAAAGTATAATTACGTTAAGGAATTCCGACGGTACGTATACGGAAGATTATAAAACACTCACGAAAGAGTTTCATGGAAAGGCTTTATAAGCCTGAAAGAATGCCTTCAACGATCTCCTTGACGATGCTATCGCCTTTGTCCTCATTATACCATTGCTGCTCCTTGATCTTTAGTTCTTGAGCATCGATCCCAGATTCTAATAGTGATTTTCGATAGTCTTCGAGCTTTTGTGGTCGAGCTCCCCAGATGAAGATATCTTTATTATTCTCATTTCTGATGATCAATTTAGGAATTGAAAGATTTCCATTGGTAGGATATTTTTCGATCTCAGAATTAGAATCTCTCAATTGGATTTCCAAAGTAAACCTTGAATTTAATTTACTCATCAAATAAATGAACGGTGACGCCTGTGCAGCGTCTCCACACCAGGGTTCAGTAATCAAAATCCAATTCAGCTTTTCATTCACCTGCTCAAGTCGATCCTTCATTTCAGGATGAATTTGGCCCTTTTTCAGCCATCTGTTCATTCTTGAATGGTTAATTGGAACAAAGGCCAATCGATGCTCTGGATAGTCCAGATCAGTTGAGTTAAAGAGTTCCAGATAAGTTTCAAAAGTCATACAAAAGGATGTAAAAAAAGCCCGATTACGGGCTTTCTATTAATAGATTGACGGATAGCTGTCCGGATCTGCTTCATGCATGATAGAGTAGATCTTTTCGACAATATCATCCGTGTTTGGTTTTGAGAAATAATCACCATCACTACCATATGCCGGACGATGATCCTTTGCGCTTAAAGTTTCTGGAGCAGAATCAAGGAAATAATACCCTTTCTGTTCCACAAGTACTTTATCCAGAATGAATGCAGTTGCACCACTGCTCACATCTTCATCAATGATCAATAATCTAT
This sequence comes from uncultured Bacteroidota bacterium, assembly GCA_937899625.1. Classification (GTDB taxonomy): domain Bacteria; phylum Bacteroidota; class Bacteroidia; order Flavobacteriales_D; family Crocinitomicaceae; genus M0103. The sequence goes on along the minus strand of CALCCB010000077.1, from coordinate 25,111 downwards.
TGGTCTTCTCAATAGATTTACGGATCGCATGATGAATATCAAAAGGAAGCAATGTTTGCACATCGATCAACTCGATATCAATTTCGAGTTCATTTAATTGTGGGATTGCCGCCTGGATCATGTTAAATGTTGATCCGTATGAAACAACCGTAATGTCCTTTCCTTCTTTTACGATTTCAGGAATTCCAAGTGGTTCACAAAACTCTCCGGTATTCGTTGGAACAAGCTCCTTTGATCTGTAACCATTTAATGGCTCAATGACCAACGCGGGGTCATCTGATTTTAAAAGCGTATTGTAGAATCCTGCAGCTTTGGTCATATTTCGTGGCACACATACGTGAATACCTCTCAATGAATTGATGATCATCCCCATTGGAGAACCACTGTGCCAGATGCCCTCAAGTCGGTGTCCTCTTGTACTAACGATCAATGGAGCCTTCTGTCCTCCTTTAGTTCGATACTGAACTGTTGCAAGATCATCAGACATGACCTGAATTGCATAAAGTAAATAATCGAGGTACTGAATTTCGGCTATTGGACGAAGTCCGCGCATTGCCATTCCAATACCCTGACCAACGATAGTACATTCACGGATTCCCGTATCAGAAACACGTAGTTCACCGAATTCAGCCTGCAACCCTTCAAGTGTCTGATTTACACCTCCGATCTTACCCGCATCTTCTCCAAACACCAATGCGTTTGGATATTTTTCAAGGATGCTTCTGTAATTATCTCGAAGAATGATCCTTCCATCATCCATTTTTCCCGTACCATCGTACTCCGGAGCTACGGGTGCAATGTTCAATGCAGATCTTTCTGATTCGGAATATAGGTAAGAGCTATATCGATCAAAGTTGTTATTTATTTGTTTTTTGATCCATGCAGATAGCGCAGCTTTCGAAGCAGAATTCTCTTCTCTCACCATTCGAAGAACTTTTCGTGCAGCTCCTAGGATGTCTTTGCGAATAGGTTCAAACGCCTTCTCAAGTGCTTCTGCCTCTTTATCAATGAAGACACCATTAGGACTATCCTTGGCAACTGCCTTCATGAGAGCAATAGCTTCAGACAATTCTGTGCTCAGGTTATCAGTGAATGACTTCCAAGCAGCATTTTTCTGATCTCTTACGAATGTTTTGGCATCCTTCTGAATTTTGTCTAATTCGTCTTGCGTAGCGATTACATTTCCGTCTGCGTTGAAGTTGAGGATCCATTCTTTGAACTTGTTGATACAATCATAGTCTGTTTCCCATTGTATACGCTCCACTGATTTATATCTTTCGTGTGATCCTGAGGTAGAGTGACCTTGCGGCTGATTCACTTCTTTAACGTGAACCAGTACAGGGACATGTTCTTCTCTGGCAACTTTAACTGCTTTCTCGAATGTTTCGCACAAATGAGCATAATCCCATCCCTTCGTTACGAATATTTCGTATCCAGGCTTGTCCTTGGTGCGTTGCATCCCTGCAAGCGCTTCTGATATACTTCCTTTTGTTGTCTGGAATTCTCTTGGAACAGAAATCCCGTATCCATCATCCCAAACAGACATTACCATAGGAACCTGAAGTACTCCAGCAGCATTGATCGTTTCCCAGAAAGGTCCTTCAGAGGTTGACGCATCTCCAATCGTACCAAATGCTACTTCATTTCCTTTATTCGAGAATTTTTTAAATTCTTCTATTTCCTGTATGGCTTTGTTGTTTCTATAATATTTGGAGGCCTGAGCGAGTCCAAGTAAACGAGGCATCTGTCCTGCAGTAGGAGAGATGTCTGCTGAACTATTCTTTTGAGCCATCAAATTCTTCCATTCACCTTTTTCATCAAGGTTACGAGTAGAATAGTGTCCGCCCATTTGTCTACCGGCTGACTGAGGTTCAACTTCAACATCCGTATGAGCATACAATCCAGCAAAATATTGTTGAACATTGAGTTGGTCGATAGCCATCATGATCGTTTGATCACGGTAATAACCTGATCTGAAATCTCCATCACGAAACTGTTTTGCTAACGCGATCTGTGCAAGCTCTTTACCATCGCCGAAAATTCCAAACTTTGCTTTACCGGTTAAAACTTCTTTTCTTCCCAGTAAAGAGGCCTCCCTTGAAATGTTTGCCAATCGAAAATCTTCAAGAACTTCATTTCTGAATGTTTCAAAATCAAGAACTTGAGTTGATTCCGCTACTTGCTCTTTTGCCATGCCTGTAAATTAGATGTGTGCAAAGATAATAATAAAAAGCTCTCAAATTGAGCCATATCACCCAACCTGAAGCTATTTAAAAACGATTATTAATTGTACATTTGAGCTATGAGCATGAAGGAAATTTACAAGAGGTACTATCCCTATTTTGTGGATGTATGGCAGTATCTTGCCCTCATTCTGATTTTTATTCTCGCAGCTCTATTCATTTTGTAAATTATTTTGACATGCTAAAGAAGCTGTTACCCCTTATAATATTCGCTCTTAATCTTGGATTGAGTTATGCTCAGTTGAATATGCAGCAGGTTGGATACCTTGATTATGGTGCTCTGCATGGGGTGGAAAATAATGACGTCTGGGGTTACGTCGATGAGCTTGGAAATGAGTATGGACTTGTCGGAACGTCAAAAGGAACTTCGGTTGTCGATCTGACTGATCCTTCAGCGCCTGTTGAGGTGTTTTGGGAGCCAGGAATGGAATCGATATGGAGAGATCTGAAAACATTCGGTGATTATGCATATGTTACGACAGAGGCCGAAAACGGACTTTTAATTATCGATCTTTCGCCTCTTCCGTCTTCAACTGCTCTTTCAACCTATTACTACACCGGTCCGACAGGACAAGAATGGCAAAGTGCTCATAATCTTTGGATCGACGAAAACGGTTATGTCTATATTTTTGGTGCAAACAGAGGGAATGGAGGAGTGATCATCCTTGATGTAGCTTCCAGCCCTACTGCTCCGATTGAAGTGGGTGTTTTTGACAATTGGTATGTACATGATGGTTTTGTAAGAAATGATACCATGTATCTGGCACATATCGAAGCAGGATTTTTGTCTGTAGTCGATGTTGCAGATAAAGCCAATCCGGTTCTTTTAGGAACCAAGACAACACCAAATAACTTTACCCATAACATTTGGCCTTCGGATAATGGTCAGTTCGTATATACTACGGATGAAGTTTCAGGTGCTTTTTTAGCAGCCTACGATATTTCGGACCCTCTAAATATCGTTGAGGTTGATCGCATTCAAAGTTCGCCTGGACAAGGTGTAATACCTCATAATGCTCATGTTTATGGGAACTATCTAATTACAAGTTATTATTCTGATGGTGTAACCGTACATGACATTACCCATCCGCACAATATTATTGAAGTAGGATCATATGATACATATCCTCTCCAGACAACGAGCTATGATGGTTGTTGGGGTGCTTATCCTTTTCTTCCTTCAGGATTGATATTGGCGACAGATATATCGGAAGGTTTTTTTGTACTTCAGCCTACTTATGTTCAAGCGGCATACCTTGAAGGAAATATCACTGAAGTGGGGTCAGGAACCGCAATAAATGCAGTAAATGTGCAGATTTCAGGAAATAATCAGATCGATCTTTCCAATTCTATCGGCGATTATGCTACAGGATATGTCAATGGTGGTAATTACAATGTAACATACTCTAAAGTTGGATATTACCCTCAAACAATTCCGGTGACCCTAACAAACGGTAACATCGTGATCCAGGATGTTCAAATGACACCCATTCCGCCATTCAATTTCACAGTGAACGTTGTCGATGCCGGGACTCTAACGCCTATAAGTGATGCGCAAATTTTAGTGCAAGCTGATCTCCTTGATCATAATGGTGTAACGAATGGAATTGGCGTCGAAGATTTCATCCTTTACTATCAGGAAGATTATAAGGTATTGATTGGTAAATGGGGGTATGTAACGTCTTGTTTTACTCAAAACATTGATAATACTTCAGGTTCAATCACAGTTGAACTAACGAAAGGGTATTATGATGATTTCGAATTTGATTTTTCATGGATATCAACAGGGAGTGCCAATACAGGTAATTGGGAGCGTGGAATTCCAAATGCGAGCTCCAGTGGTTCGGCTCCTGGATGGGATGCGGCATATGATTGTGGAGAAAATGCCTACGTTACTGGAAACGACCCAAACCCAAATCCGGATGCAGATGATGTAGATGGAGGATATGTATCACTGATCTCACCAGCGATGGATCTTACCGGATATTCAGATCCCTATCTGAATTTTGCACGATGGTTTTATTGTTTTCATGGGACACCTTCGATGGATTCATTAAAAGTCATTGTTACGAATGGTTTTGTAGCAGCACCCATTCTAATCCTTGGGAATAATATGGATGAATGGGGTCAGTGGATCACGCATAGTATTCGACTAAGTGATTATTTGCCTATCACTTCCAGCATGCAAGTGATTTTCAGAACATCTGATTTGGATCCTGATGTGAATATAACAGAGGCTGGAATTGATCACTTCTTCATTTCCAATGCTTCAGTGCTTGATCTTACAGATGATGCGAAGGAGGAGATTAAGTTGTACCCCAATCCGTTCGGTAATTCACTGTACATAGAAAATGTCCAAAGCAATCAAGGGATACTGATGGATCTCAATGGAAAGATCCTCAATAATTATCTGTTTGAGTCCAGTTCAATTAAGCTAGATCTAGGTCATCTTAATGCAGGTATTTATCTCTTGAAAATAGGGGAAGAGGTGTTTAAGATCATCCGAGAGTAACTCTTTCTTGAATCAGCCGTAATCAGTTTTGTTCAATGATTATCTTTGTTCAATGAGTATTTCAAAAAAAGTAGACATATCTGTTGTTGTCCCTTTGTTTAATGAAGTGGAGTCACTTCCTGAACTTCATGCATGGATCAAAAGGGTTATGGATGAAAACTCATTTTCTTATGAAGTTGTGTTCATTGATGACGGAAGTAAGGATGGATCTTGGGGAGTGATCCAAGAGCTACATGAGGGTGATCATAATGTGAAAGGGATCAAATTCCAACGCAATTACGGGAAATCAGCTGCTTTGCAAAAAGGATTCGAGATAGCAAATGGAGACGTGGTGATCACGATGGACGCTGACTTGCAAGATTCGCCTGATGAAATACCTGAATTGTATCGAATGATCATGGAAAAGGATTACGATGTGGTTTCCGGATGGAAAAAGAAACGTTATGATCCGATCACTAAGACAATTCCAACAAAACTATACAATTGGGCGGCGAGAAGGCTGACAGGGATTCATCTGCATGATTTTAATTGCGGATTGAAGGCCTATAAAAACGTGGTGGTCAAGAGTATTGAGATTTATGGAGATATGCATAGATATATTCCACCTCTTGCCAAGTTTGCAGGGTTCAACAAGATCGGAGAGAAGGTGGTAATCCATCAGGCGAGAAAATATGGAAAGACCAAATTTGGTCTGAACAGATTTTTAAATGGCCCTCTTGATCTTTTGACAGTTGTTTTTATGGGGAAATTTGGGAAGAAACCTATGCATCTATTTGGTGCCATTGGAACTTTAATGTTCATTGTAGGTTTCGGATTCAGTTTCTACATTGGGATCGATAAGCTCTTTTTTGATCGTTCGGCAAAATTGATCGCTCAGCGCACAGAATTTTACATTGCATTATCTGCAATGATCATGGGGGTTCAGTTTTTTCTGGCTGGTTTCATTGCCGAATTGATAGGCAGAAATTCTTCGACCAGAAACGTTTATCTTATTGAGAAAACATTGGATTAATGCTTTGGGGTATAGATCATTCCTGGACCTTATTTCTGGATCGTGACGGCGTCATCAATGTAAGGTTGATGGGGGATTATGTGAAGAACCGTGAAGAATTCAGCTTTATCTCGGGTGTTCCCGAGGCAATTGTACAGTTCAATAATATCTTTTCAAGAATATTTGTTGTGACCAATCAGCAAGGAATTGGGAAAGGGGTTATGACTGAGAGTAACCTATTGGATGTACATAGTTATATGCTCGATGGCGTTCGGATGGTGGGTGGAAAAATTGATCATTGTTATTTTGCTCCGCAGCTTGCGATTGAGAATTCTAACATGAGAAAGCCAGGATCAGGTATGGCCCTGAAGGCGAAACTAGATTTTCCGGAAATTGATTTCTCAAGATCAGTGATGGTGGGTGATTCTGATTCTGATATCGAATTTGGCAAGAATCTTGGAATGAGGACGGTCAAGGTTACAAATGAAGAATCGGATACAAGCAATGCCGACTTGTATGTAAAGAGTTTAAAGGAATTTTCAGATTTATTGATATGATAAGGTTTTTAATTGGTTTTCTGTTGTTGTCATTCGTTGCGTCCGGACAGGAGGTGAATCAGGTTGATGCCAAAGGCAGAAAACAGGGTGCGTGGGCAAAAACCTATCCGAATAGCAGGGTTTATCAATATAAAGGACAATTCAAAGATGATAAACCGGTTGGAACATTTACCTATTTCTATGAGTCAACCAAAGTAAAAGCGGTTATAAAACACGATGCGAATTCGACTAGATCCGTCGCTTACTATTACCATGAGAACGGAAACTTGATGAGTCACGGTATTTATCGAGACATGAAAAAGGATTCTATTTGGCTGAATTTTCTTCCTTCAGGGAGGTTGAGTAATACAGAAACGTACAAGAATGATCTGCTCGATGGAAAAAAAGTAGTTTATTATGTTCCAGATGATATAAACGATAAATCCAGAATGATCGCTACCATTTTTAATTATTCTGAAGGAAAGCTACATGGCGAAACGATAGACTATTTTGATATTGGTGGAGTAAAAATGAAGGGGACCTATCAAAATGACAAGAAAGTTGGGGTTTGGGAATACTATCATCTGAGTGGAAAGAAAATGATGCTTGAACGATATAAGAATGGAGTTCGACATGGCTGGTGTTTCGCCTATGATGAAACGGGAAAAGAAACCGGCAAAGCCTACTATTATTACGGACGTAAACTTGAAGGAAAAGAACTCGAAGAAAAGATGAAACAGATGAAAGAAAAAGGAATTAATCCGAATGAGTGATTTTCCGTATCTTAGTCTTGTGAAAATCAGGTTCATCTACATATTATCGCTTCTTACAATTCTATTTCTTCCTTCTTGCAAGAAGGAAACACCTGTAGTTGATTTCAATTATGATTACTTTGATCTAACTCCTGGTCGTTATATTACCTATAAGGTCATGGAGGTAAGACATGATGCTGGAGGTAGTATTTTGCACGATACGCTGCGATACGAATTAAAAGCTGTTATCGGAGACACTGTAATTGACAATGAGGGAAGGATAGCACGGAAATATCTCCGGTATGTCAGAGATAATTCATTTTTACCATGGACCTTAAAAGATATTTGGACGACGATCATTACAGATCGCAGAGCAGAGCTTGTAGAGGAGAATCAAAGAAAGATCAAATTGGTGTTTTCGCCAACCATTTATAAGGAGTGGGATATCAATGCGTTCAATACTGAAGATCCGATCATGTGCTATTATGGATGGATAGATGAACCATACTCCATTCAAGGAATGTCGTTTGATTCAACAGTTCGAGTTGAACAAGATTATGAATTGAATCTTGTGAGGTTTAAGTCGAAACATGAAACTTATGCGAAAGGTGTTGGTTTGATCTGGAAATATCAGAAAGACCTTTACATTAATGGTTTTGATACAATAAATGTGTCGAATGGCGACGAATTGATGATGGAAGCGATTGACTATGGCTTCGAATAATTCTGACAACAATTCGCTCATGAAAATTGCCATTTTTTCTTCTTTTTACCCTTTCAGAGGAGGAATTGCACAATTCAGTTCAAGATTATTTCGAGCACTGCAGTCAACGGCTGAGGTTAAAGCGTTTACTTTTAGAAATCAATATCCAAAGCTTTTATTTCCGGGTAAAACCCAGATGGTAGAGGATGGCGATGCCGTCGAAGATGTTAAAGCCGATAGAATATTGGATGGATTGAATGCTTTTACATATACCAACGGGGTTCGGAAAATAAAAAAGTTTCAACCTGAAGTGTTGATCGTAAATCATTGGATGAGCTTCTTTGGATGGTTGAACAGATCTCTTGCGAAAGCAGCAGGGAAGCATACGAAAAAGGTTCTTTTGGTGCATAATCTCTTTCCGCATGAAAAGCGATTCTTTGACAAGTGGATGATCAATAAATTCATAGGTCAATATGATGGTTATGTGGTGATGTCAGAGAAGATCAGTGAGGAGATCAAACAGTTTATTCCTGAGGCCAAGATCCTGCAGCTCGAACATCCATGGTATGATCATTTTGGAACATTGAAAGATCAGGAAGAGGCACGAATTGAATTGGGTCTGGATAAAAACAAGAAAACACTTCTTTTTTTTGGATTGATCAGGAATTATAAAGGTTTGGACTTACTAATTGATGCCTTTGAACTTTTAGGAGAAGATTATCAATTGGTTATTGCGGTGAAGTATATGGTAACGAAAATGAGCTTATAAATAAAATCACCGCTTGCAAAAGAAAGGAGGATATTCATTTTTTCAACAGATACATCAAGGACAGTGAAGTATCGCTGTACTTTTCAGCTACGGATATTTGTGTCTTGCCTTATCGCTCTGCAACGCAAAGCGGCGTAACCGCAGTCTCATTTTTTCTTAACGTTCCAGTTGTTGTTACTCCAGTTGGAGCAATCCCGAAAATAGTACAGGAATCAGGCGGAGGGATTGTTGCTGACAATATTTCGCCCGAAGGGATTAGTCAAGCCATTGATCAGCTTTTTTCAAAAGGAACGACTCATTTCAAAAAGAATATCGAAGCTACGAAAGCGAACTATTCCTGGGATCATTTTGCCGCTCAGTTGACTGATTTTATTGAACTTTTATAGATTCCTATGTACACTTTCGAATCAGATTCTACAGTCGAGGGAAGATATTCGTCCAAATTGATATCAACTTAGTTGACTTTAACGAAGGTAAATTCTATATTTGCGGGCTTAATTCATAAACTAACTTTTGTAACCAAATGCGTAATAAAGGATTTTTTTGGTTTTTAACGATCTTACTGACGGTAGTATGTATTTATCAGTTGTCGTTCACGTGGTTCTCTAGCTCTGTAGAAGACAAGGCTTCCAAGGAGGCGAATGAAAGAGTAGCCGAGTTGAAAAAAGAAGCTGAGGCTAATGATAATATTGGTTATTTGCCAAATAACACAACTGTAGATTTCTCTCAACCTGAGGCGGAAGAATTGGCGAAGGCTGCTTTCGTTAATCAGATCTTAAAGGAGAAATCAGAAACAAAGGTTTACCCAATCTTCGGTTCGACATTCTCTGAAGTGAAAAAGAGAAGTTTGGCGTTTGGTCTTGACCTTGTTGGAGGGATGAGTGTAACATTGGAAATCTCTATTCCTGAATTGGTGAAGAGTTTTGCAAGAAATCCGAGAGATCTTCAATTCAAGAAGCCATTTGAAAGCGCATATAGCATTTATACTTCGAAGGGAGGAGACTTCATTACATTGTTCAGAGAAGAGAACAAGAAAATGAACAATGGGGAGCCATTGGTGAGATTGTTGTCAACAACAGAAATCGAAGGACTTGGAATGAAGTCATCAGATGACGATGTAGAAGATTTCTTGAGAAAGATCGCTTCTTCATCAATGGATGGTGTTGAACAGATCATGAATCGTCGTATCAACCAGTTCGGTGTTGCTCAGCCTAATATTCAGAAAGACCCTGCGAATAACAGACTTTATATTGAACTTCCTGGTGTTCAGGATGAGGCAACGGTTGCTGCTAAATTGCAGTCGACTGCGAATCTTCAGTTCTTTGAAACGTATTTCCCAACTGAGATCGCTAATCAGTGGCAACAAGCTACAATGACTTCAAGACAAAAAGAGGTTAAATCAGAAGATTTGGCTCCTGCAGACTCTACTGATACTTTGAAGCCGGCTTCTCTTTCTGCTTTATCTGACCTTGGAGGTTCTCAAAAAGGATTAGCTGATTACGTGAAGAGTGCTGGTAATTATGCTTTAGGATTTGTTTCTCCTGAGGACAAAAGTGCTGTTGATGCAATTCTGAACAGATCTGATATTATACCAATTTTCCCAGAAGACCTTAAGTTTATGTGGTCTGCTGACCTAGAGAATATCGATACGAAATCGAAGGAAAAAGCGTACATGCTGTATGCGGTAAGAGTTCCTGAAACTGGTAAAGCAAAAGTAGGAGGTAAGGACATTAAAACTGCTTCTACAGGTTATGATCAGACTAATGGAAAGATCACTGTTGATCTTTCAATGACTGAAGAAGGTGCTGATAAATGGGCAATGATGACTTCTGATAATGTTGATCGTATCGTTGCAATTACAATGGATGATGTTGTATATAGTGCTCCAAGAGTGATCAATGCCATAACAGGAGGAAACACTCAAATCTCAGGTTCATTCACGATCGATGATGCAAAAGACCTTGCAGGTCTATTGAACGGTGGAGCACTTCCTGCACCGTGTGTGATCAAAGAGCAGACTAAAGTTGGTCCTACCATCGGAGCGGAGAATATCCGTGCTGGATTAATCTCATTTGCTATTGCATTTATTGTAGTTTTCCTTTACATGTTCTTTTATTATGGGAAGGCAGGTATCATTGCGGATATTGCTCTTTTTGCAAACATTCTATTCATTTTTGGATCACTTGCTTCTTTCGGAGCGGTTCTTACTTTGGCAGGTATTGCGGGTATCGTGTTAACGATCGGTATGGCGGTTGATGCGAACGTACTTGTTTTTGAAAGGATTCGTGAAGAACAGGCTGCTGGGAAGGATGTTGCATCTGCAGTTTCTGAAGGATTCAGTAAGGCCCTATCTTCCATCATCGATGCGAACGTTACCACTTTATTAACGGCGATCGTACTTAAGATTTTTGGTTCTGGGCCAATCGAGTCATTCGCTACCACATTGATCATTGGTATTTTTACATCAGTTTTCGCTGCTCTTGTGATCTCTAGATTGATCATGGAATGGATGTTGTCAAAAGGGATGAACATTGACTTCGGAAACAAAATGACTCAAAATGCATTCAAAGGTTTCACCTTTGATTGGGTTGGAAAAAGAAAGTTGTACTATGTAATTTCAGGTGTGCTTGTAGCTGGAGGATTGATCTCATTGTTGACAAAAGGACTTAATCCAAGTGTTGAATTCTCTGGTGGTCGTACATTCGGAGTTAAATTCGAAAATGCTGCGGGTAGTGAATTGAATTATTTGAAAGACCAATTGTCAACAGTTTTTGTTGAGAATGGTAAAATTGCTTCGATCGATGCTAAAACGAAATCAAATAATTACTTCGTTGAGATCATTACAAACTACAAATTGGCTGATGAAACAGCAGGTAATGAAGTTACTGAGAAGTTGAAGGAAGGGTTGAATAAGGCTAAAGATAAGCTTGGGGCCTATGAAATCCAGGAATCAAGAAGTGTATCTGCTTCTGTTTCTGATGAGTTGATCTCGGGGTCGATGATCGCGATCATCTTATCATTGATCATCATCTTTGCATATATCTTGATGAGATTCGGTAAGTGGCAGTATTCAATGGGAGCGATTCTTGCGATGATGCACGACGTAATCTTGGTGCTATCTGCTTTTGCAATTTTCCATGGTATCTTACCGTTCAATATGGACGTTGATCAGGCATTTATCGCTGCTATCCTTACCGTGATAGGATATTCGATCAACGATACGGTGATCGTGTATGACCGTATTCGTGAGAACTTGAATCTACATAAGCATTTGTCTCACGGTGAGCAGATCAACAACTCGTTGAACTCAACACTTTCAAGAACGATCAATACATCGATGACGACATTTATCGTATTGTTGATCATCTTTATTCTTGGTGGAGCTGCGATCAAAGGATTTATTTTTGCTTTGATGATCGGTGTTGGAGTTGGAACATACTCATCACTATGTATTGCAACACCGTTGTTAATAGATCTATCAAGAAAGATCAAAGCATAATTAAAACGTTCAAAATAAAAAGGGGAAGATTTATCTTCCCCTTTTTTTATGCCAACCGTTTTCGCTTTGGCTACGTCATATTTTTAAACGTGAGTTATGATCGTCTTTTTCGGACTAATAATTACGATGCTAGTATTGCATAAAGTGGTGGACGGTGTGATCCATTAACAGCTGATCAAATTCAATTCTGGATTTTTCCTGAGGTAAGTATTAAGTATCATTTTGGAGTCCTTATTCTCTTCGTGCAATTCTATAAAGTGTTTCCACCTATACATTGGCATTGAGTTGAAATGATAAGGCGCGTAACCATAGCCACATAAGATTCCCCTTTCGACGAGTACTAGACTTTTTTCAGAACGATGTCTGCCTTTGTCCATGATGTAAAAACTACGTTCATTTAATAAAAGTTCATTAATGAATTCATCAACTCTCGGATTGTAATCCTCCCGGCTTTCTTGTTGTATACAAGCACCCTTACATTTTTTGATGGAATGGTGAAAGCATGCTGATTTGGTAGGGTAGAGGTCGCAAAGTTTTTGGCATAACTCCAGCCTTTCACATGTATACTCCAGGTATTTTTGACATTCTGCTTTTGTGGTAAAGCTGGTTAATGGAATTTGATTGGCTCCTTGTTGTTTGCCGACGAACAATCTGCGATAACCATTATCATCGGTGTAATCATAGAGACCGTATGGGAATCTATTTTTTCGCAATGAGCGATTATAAATAGGTTGATGCTGTTTGATCAGATCTGATTCTAATAAAAGTGCAATTAGCTCTGATCCGGTTAAGACATATTCAATCCTAGCAATCTCAGATCTCATCTGAATTCCTTTTTTTGTTTGTGTATTCCTAAGATGTTGTTCAACCCTTTTTTTGATCTGATTACTTTTGCCAATATAAATGAGTTGGTTGAATTCGTTAAAAAACTTGTAGACTCCTGTTTTCAATGGGAGTTCTTCGAGAATTTCGAGATCAAGATTTGGATGTAGGATCTTTGGGTTCACCTCTTTTTGAATGAAGGTTTCAAGATTCGATGGGTCTTTTTCAATCAATAGAGTGAAAAGATGCGCTGTTGCAAGTGCATCTCCACCTGCTCTATGGCGTCCTTTTATTTTAATTCCGAGCTCTGCAGTCAGTTTCCCGAGGCTGTAAGATGCCATTCCTGGGATTACAAACCTCGATGCCCTTACCGTACATAAATGTGGTCTTCGGTAGTCAAAGCCAAGTGTTTTGTATTCGTTTCGAAGAATGTTGTAGTCAAAACCAACATTGTGTGCCACAAAAATGCAGTTCTCCGTTATCTCAATTACCTTTTTCGCTATCTCATAGAATTTAGGTGCTTCGGATACCATTTGATCACTGATACCAGTCAATTTCGTGATAAATTCAGGAATCTTCATTTCCGGATTGACCAAAGAAACAAACTCGTCCACAATTTCTTTTCCATCATGAACATACACAGCAATTTCCGTGATCTTGGAATTTTTTGGGCTCCCTCCTGTTGTTTCTATGTCTACAATTGCAAAACGCATGAAAGGTAAATTTAATCCGAAAGATTGTAATTTAATCATGGTACTGACAAAATGTTAAACGAAGACGATATGAATAACAAGAAATCAGTAACTTGGCATGTTGATAATTACAAGGTAAAAAAGTTAAAAAATGAAATTTATTCTTACCCTTTCGCAATTGATCCTAGTCTCAGTTGTTTTTTCGCAAAGCACAATTACTGTTTTTAATAATGGTGGTCAACAGTTTTATGTGATACTTAACGGAATCAAACAGAATTCTGTACCTCAGACGAATGTTGCAGTGTCCGGAATTACAAATGGATCATACAGTATGAAATTGATTTTCCCTGATGGAAAAACAATGGATATTGATAAGAATTTCTTTATTGAAGAGCCGTCATACATTACTACTCGAGTGGTATTCAAGAAAGGGAAAGGAAAGTTACAATTGATTGGAATGGAGCCTGCATCCGGACAGCAGAATGAGAATAATGTTGTTTATCGACCAAATAATTCAGCAATTTATTCTGATGCTGTGGTTACAAGGACAGAGACTTTAACAACCAATGCCTCCGTTACACAGTCTAGCCAAAATAATTCTAACGAAAATGCTCAGGTTAATCAGTCCACGGAAATTGGAAATGGGAATTCGTCTGAAAATGTCAATTTTAACATGAATGTGAATGCCTCTGGAGAGAATACTGAAAATTCCGCTTCAGAAACTGTTAATATGTCTGTAAATATCAATGGTTCTGAAAATGGAGAAAACATGGGAATGAATGTGTCGATCAATGTAACTGAAAATAGTATGCCAAGTGGATCTGAGAATATTGACATGAACGTTAATATGTCAGGATCAGAACTGCAAAATCAGCAAACAACCCAGACTACTCAAACGACAATAACTCAGACGAATGTAGTTTCGGTTAATGGACAAGGACAGGTAGTTAAGCCGAATTCGAATCAAACGAATAATTCTGTTGTAACATGTTTTGACATTTTGGGAGATTCCAAAAGCTATATAGCTGACCTGAATGAATTCACATTTGACGAGGACAAAAAGGAGTTAGTTATTAAAGATTTCAAAGGAAAATGTCTAACAGCATCTCAAGCTTACGAAATTATTGAAGTGTTTACTTTTGAAGTCGATCGATTGGAGCTTTCTAAATATATGCATCAACGTATAATCGATAAAGAGAACTCGAAAAGTCTAATGAAACTTTTCACATTTGATTCTACAAAACTCGAATTCAGAGAATATCTTGAATCACCTGAATGAGCCTAAAATATTAAAAACATATCCCAAAATAGGAATCAAGAATTAATCATAGTCAAGATACTAAAGGGCTTGACTCCTTTGGCTCGGTTATTGAAGTTTTAGTAATTTATACTAATACTACATAAATATTTAAACTGATGCTATCATTTTATTTCAATTCAATCAACAGAAAATTAACAATACTTTTGTTGGGAATAGTTCTGCTAATCCAAAATTCGCTTAAGGCCCAATGCAACTCAAGCAATCCTATATCGAATCCTGAAGCTTTCAATTGGACTTATCATCCAGTATCTGATAATAACCCTGAAGCATACTATTCGGGAACAATAGAGGTGGGTCAGGAAACTTTTATTTTTAATGGGAACACGTTTACAACTCGTGCATACCGTCAAGAAGGAGGAAACTATTCCATTCCCGGACCAACAATTCATTTAATTCCGGGAAATAAGTACATCATGAGATTTCACAATTTACTTCCTTACGAACCATTAAGTACCAGTCACAATGTGTTCAAAGATCCCAATGCAAGCAATATACATACGCATGGTCTTCATATTAGCGGGGAGTCACCAGGGGATGATGTAGAACGAACTTTCGAAGGTGGTACTGGTGGAGATTTTGTTTGGGATATCCCCGCCGATCACATGGGAGGGACATATTGGTACCATGCACATCATCATGGATCGTCTTTTTTACAGGTTTCCGGAGGATTGTTCGGGATGATAGTTGTCGATGATAGTCAAGACAATATTCCTGCTTCTGTAGCGTCAATGGAAGAAAAAGAGTTGGTAATAGGATTTTTGGATAGAGGTGCTAGCGGCACTGGAGGTGATGTTTTAATGGGGGGAACATTAAATCCAACATGGACAGTTAATGGTAAAATTGGAGGTGACATTTGCATTCCTTCTGGTACTTGGCAACATTGGCGAGTATTATTAGCAGACAGAGATGCAATGATGAAAGATTTGTCCTTCGGTCCAGAATGTGAAGTTATGCTTTTAGCTAGAGACGGTGTTTGGAGAACAATGGCTCCAATGGATTTAGCGTCAAATATGATTGGATTAACAGGAGCTTCCAGAGCGGATTTTGCCATTCGAACCAATTCTAATTCTTGGATCAAAGTTGACGGTGCAATTGTGGCAAATATTACAGTCGGTGGAACTCAGAATGCATCTCCTCATCCTTTTGCTTCCGACGGAATTTCTATGTGGTCAGCAACTCGTCCCTCTTATTTGCGTGATTTGAGAAATGAAGTGAATGTTCATACTGAAACAATAAATATGGGTGCAAGAACAATAAATGGCACTAAATACGACCACATGATGGCAAATATAACTTTGCCTCCGAACCAAGTTCAGCAATGGAGTCTGTCTGGAGCTACAATGCATCCTTTTCATTTACACGTTTATCATGTACAAGCTCAATCAACAAATGGAATGTTTGAAGAAGGTGAGTACTATGATGTGGTTTCTACAAATGTTCCAATTCGGTTTGATCTAAATCAAAACACATCCTCTGTTTACGCTGGAAGGACTATTATGCATTGCCACATTTTAGGTCATGAAGATAGAGGTGCAATGGGATGGATGAATGTGA
This sequence comes from uncultured Bacteroidota bacterium, assembly GCA_937899625.1. Lineage (GTDB taxonomy): Bacteria > Bacteroidota > Bacteroidia > Flavobacteriales_D > Crocinitomicaceae > M0103. Next base: position 8,717 of record CALCCB010000077.1, on the reverse strand, counting down.
CAGGTGGTATTAGCGCTCCTACCTATCCATCAGATGGAAATCTCACGTCTCCTTATACAGAGTATTATGTCTTGGATGCACCACCGCCACCACCTCCAACACTTCCTGCAGCGCCATCTTCATTAAATGCTACTTCACTTTCTACATCAAGTATTGATTTAACATGGATCGATAATTCAGACAACGAAGATGGCTTTACCATTGAGAGTTCCTTGGATGGACTAAATTTCAGTTTTGAAGCAAATCTTTCTGCTAATACCACTTCATATTCAGATCAAGGTCTTTCTCCAGCAACGACCTATTATTATCGTATTTATTCATATAATGCTGTAGGTACGTCATCATATTCGCAAGGTTCTGCAACAACTAATCCTGACAATCCTGGAGGTTCTCCAGCCGCTCATGTGGAAGAAATTATTGTTTCCAGAGAGAATTTGAATGCAGGCAGAGCACGAGGAGTCGCATCGATTCTTGTAACGGATCAATTCGGAAATGCAATACCTAATGCCACCGTTACGTGCAGTTATTCTGGACCTAATTCAGGTAGCACAAATTCAACTACTGGATCAGATGGTTTTGCAGTTCTAGGAACTAGTCCAAAGAAAAACCCTTCCGGTGATTGGTGTTTTCAAGTTACAAATGTTTCAGTCACTGGAATGACCTATAATTCTAATGATAACACAGTGAATGTTGGCTGTGAAGGAGGCTATAGTGCAAAAAATTTAATCGAAACAGAATCGATCAACTCGGATCTTTTGCTAGGAATATTCCCTAACCCTTTCGATAATATAGCTACTATTGAATTTGTTTTAAATTCAGACGCTAACGTTGAGATTAAATTATTTGATTTGTTGGGCGCAGAAGTTCTCGATGTGTCCATTGGATATTGTAAAGCTGGAAAAAATTCTTATACATGGAACGTTCCGACCCTAAGCAATGGGCCATACATTCTTAAATTCATTACGCCAAATTTCAACGAGATTAGGAGAGTGATGATATCGAAATAATTATCAAAACAATGAGCCCTGATTTTACGGGGCTCATTTTTTATAATTTTCAATGACTTTTCTCACTGAACCAATTTCAGTCAGTAATTTTTCGGCAGATTTGTAATCTAATCCAAGAGCCTCTTGAATCATTTTTACGCCTCTGTCAACAAGTTTGTTATTGGAAAGCTGCATATCGACATTTTATTTCCTTTCACTCTACCCAACTTGATCATTAGAGAGGTTGAAATCATATTCAGCACAAGTTTTTGAGCTGTACCGGATTTCATGCGCGTGCTGCCTGTTACGAATTCTGGACCAACTTCAGGGACCATCGAGAAGTCACTTTCAACTGCTAAAGGGGATCCGGGATTACAGGTAATACCACCGGTTAGAATTCCATTCTCCTTACAAGTTCTGAGTGCTCCCATGACATATGGCGTGGTGCCGGTAGCTGCTATTCCGATCACTGTGTCATTGATGTTGATGTCATATTCGGTAAGATCTTTCCAGCCTTGCTCGGTGTCGTCTTCTGCAAATTCAACTGCCTTACGGATGGCTTTGTCTCCACCCGCAATAAGTCCGACAACAATTCCATGATCTACACCAAAGGTAGGGGGACACTCGCTGGCATCAACTACACCGAGTCTACCGCTGGTTCCTGCTCCCATATAGAATAATCGCCCACCTTTCTTCATTCGTTCAAAACAAGCATCTACAAAGGCTGATATAGCAGGAAGTTCCTTTTCGACAGCAAAGGCTACAGTTTTGTCTTCGTTGTTGATATTGACCAAAAGCTCGCTGGTCAACATTTTTTCAAGATGATCGTACTTAGAGCTTGATTCTGTTACCTTTTTCATAAAAGATAAGCTTCAGAATTAGTGTCATTAAGGTTAATCTCCACCCTTTCTTTTAAAGTTGTAGAAAGACTGAGTCCAACAAAATCTGCTTTAATAGGATATCGGCGATGTGTACGATCTACAAGTGCTACAGTTTTAATTGCTTTTGTTGGTTCTTCAAGGATCTTCACAAGGCTGTATTGCATTGTTTTTCCAGAGTTCAATACGTCATCGATAAGAATTATATATCCGTGTTTCAGATCGGATTGAGGAATAGAGAGTTGAACAGGATCCTTCCATGGTTCATCTTTGTTCACCTTGATCTCAAATAAAACGACATTTTGATCTGACTCTTGCTGAATTACTTTTTTCAGTTTTTCGGCAAGAACAATCCCATTTCCACAAATACCCCCCAAAAAAATAGTGGGTTCTTCAAAACAATTTTCGAGGACTTCGTATCCTAAACGAGTGATCTTTTGTTGAATTTCCTGATGTGAAAGAATGCTTTGCATAGACGTCGTTGTTTGAACAAATATAGAATTAATGAAGGAACGGTAATAGGTGAATAAACTTATTTATCGATGATTCTTTGAAGAAATTGTGTCCGTTGGGAATTTCTCTGACAACGTCTTTCAATCCACATTTTTCTTCGAAACGATATGCTTGTTTTGGTCGGATCACTTGATCGTAGGATCCCATAATGATCACAAAAGGGATTTTATTTTTCCGTATTACATTACCGATATTTATTGGATCGGGCTTAAGCATTCTAAATCCTCTCCAGGTTCTTGATGCTCTTAAAAAATCCTTTTTACTGGATGTGAATTGGTTGACAAAAGTTCGGACCTTGGGTCTCATGATGCCGAACTTGTGAGCAAGTGTACTTATGTGTCGTAATCTAGAAGGATCCTTTTCCCATCTCCTGAAAAGTGCACGTGCCCAGCCTTGTCTGGATGACCAGTTGTAAAAACTGTTGTTGTCCATTCCATCAGGCGAGATAAGTGTAAGTGTTTTTACTCTTTTCGCAATATAGGGAAGGGTACAGAGGGTAAATCTGCCTCCCTGACTGAAAGCGAATAAATGAAAGTCGGAAATATTTTCAATTCGTAGTAATTCCAGAAATAGACCCTTGAATTCTTTTGATGTTATTGGATCGTTTTCTATTCTGTCTTCTGGGTATTCTGATTTTCCGTGAAAGAAAAGATTCAGTGCGATAACTTTTAACCCTTTCTTTTTGATAAAATCGAAGTCTTGAGCTGAACGACCATGGCCGTGCAAGCAGATTACGATCTCGTGTCCTTCACCATGGATAAAGTATTGCAAGGTGAAGTTTCGGTATTCAAGGATTTTTTCGTTCGTCAATTTTGTACGGATAAAAAGTTTATCAACATTTTGAGATGGTATCTAATTACCTTAAAACGATGATCAAACAATTCGCTAATGCAAAAATAATCATAGCTAAGCGAATATTACGGACGTAAATTAGCATGATGAACATTTAAGTTATTCACGAACTATGTTCAAAAGAAGACCCTAAAAGGTTTTATTGCTCCGTTGATTTAATTAAATTTGCGCTCAATTTGTTGAATACATTTTGAACCCCATAAGCGCATAAAAAAATGCCAAAAGACAACTCTATTAAGTCTGTCCTCATCATCGGAAGTGGACCCATCGTAATCGGACAGGCATGTGAATTTGATTATTCAGGATCCCAAGCAGCCAGATCGTTAAGAGAAGAAGGAATTGAGGTAACCCTCATTAACAGCAATCCAGCGACTATCATGACGGATAAGGTGGTGGCAGATAATGTTTATCTAAGGCCTCTTGAGCCTGAGAGTATTGTAGATATCCTGAAAGAACACAAGATTGACGCTGTATTACCTACAATGGGTGGACAGACAGCATTGAACCTTTGCATCAAGTGTGATGAAATGGGGATCTGGGAAGAATATAGTGTTAGAATCATTGGAGTTGATATCAATGCAATCGAAATTACTGAGAATCGTGAGGCTTTCAGAGATCTAATGGAACAGATCGATATTCCAATGGCACCTCAGAAAACTGCCAAGTCTTTCCTTGAAGGAAAAGAAATCGCTCAGGAGTTTGGGTTCCCTCTTTGTATTCGACCGTCTTATACGCTGGGAGGATCAGGAGCATCGATCCTGTATGAGCCAAAAGAGTTCGATAATTTATTGGAGAGAGGGCTTCAGCTTTCACCGATCCATGAAGTGATGATCGACAAGGCATTGTTGGGATGGAAAGAATTTGAGCTTGAGTTATTGAGAGATGCCAACGATAATGTAGTGATCATCTGTTCGATCGAAAATTTCGATCCTATGGGAGTACATACTGGTGATTCAATTACTGTGGCTCCGGCAATGACACTTTCTGATACTACATTCCAGAAGATGAGAGATATGGCCATCAAAATGATGCGTTCTATCGGAAATTTTGCTGGAGGTTGTAATGTTCAGTTTGCTGTATCTCCGGATAACAATGAGGATATTATCGCGATCGAAATTAATCCTAGAGTTTCAAGATCATCTGCACTTGCTTCAAAAGCAACGGGCTATCCGATCGCTAAGATCGCTTCGAAACTTGCCATTGGATACCATTTGGATGAATTGAGTAACCAGATCACTAAGACGACTTCGGCATTATTTGAGCCGACGCTTGACTATGTGATCGTTAAGATCCCACGTTGGAACTTCAATAAATTCCCTGGAACAAACAGACAACTTGGGCTTCAGATGAAGTCTGTTGGAGAAGTAATGGGGATTGGTCGTTCTTTCCAGGAAGCTTTGCAAAAGGCATGTCAGTCATTGGAGATCAATCGAAACGGTCTTGGAGCGGATGGTAAAGAGTTAACGAATCAAGTCGATATTCTTTACAGTCTTGAGCATCCTAGCTGGAACAGATTATTCCATATTTACGATGCGATCAAATTAGGTATTCCGTTTAAGACGATCGTTGAAAAAACAAAGATCGATATTTGGTTCTTGAAGCAAATCGAAGACTTGATCAAGCTGGAAAGAAAGATCGAGAAATATCATTTGGAGAATTTGCCAAAAGAATTATTGTTTGAGGCAAAGCAGAAAGGCTACGCTGATAGACAGATCGCTCATTTGTTGCGTTGTCTTGAATCAGAGGTTCACAAAAAACGAGAAGAGTTTAATATCAATAGGGTCTATAAATTGGTAGATACCTGTGCCGCAGAATTCGAAGCTCAGACACCATATTATTACTCGACATTTGAATATGAAAATGAAAGTAAAGTAAGCGACAAGAAAAAGATCGTTGTACTTGGATCAGGTCCTAACCGTATTGGTCAGGGAATTGAATTCGACTACAGCTGTGTTCATGGTGTACTTGCTGCAAAAGAATGTGGTTATGAGACGATCATGATCAACTGTAATCCCGAGACTGTATCTACGGATTTCGATACTGCAGACAAACTTTATTTTGAACCAGTTTTCTGGGAACATATCTACGATATCATTCGTCACGAAAATCCAGTGGGTGTGATCGTTCAGCTGGGTGGTCAGACTGCGCTTAAGTTAGCGGAGAAGCTGGATCGTTACGGAATTCGTATCATGGGAACAAGTTATGAGGCCTTGGATCTTGCAGAAGACAGAGGAAGATTCTCAAAACTCCTTGAAAAGAACAATATTCCTTTCCCTAAGTACGGCGTTGTGGAAAGTGCAGAACAAGCACTTGAGCTTTCTGACGAATTAGGTTTCCCATTGTTGGTTAGGCCTTCATACGTTCTTGGTGGACAAAAGATGAAGATCGTGATCAATAAAGAAGAGCTGGAGCATCATGTGGTTGACATCATCAATGAGATGGGCAATAATCAGATCCTTTTGGATCACTTCCTGGGAGGTGCCATTGAAGCTGAAGCGGATGCGATCTGTGATGGTGAAAATGTTTACATCATTGGAATAATGCAGCACATTGAACCTGCTGGAATTCACTCCGGTGATTCGTATGCATTGTTACCTCCTTATAACTTGGGTGATTTCGTGATGACTCAGATCGAAGACATCACTAAAAAAGTTGCTATCGAGTTGAAGACTGTAGGTTTGATTAACATCCAGTTTGCGATCAAAGATGACAAGGTGTATGTGATCGAGGCTAACCCTAGAGCATCCAGAACAGTTCCTTTTATAGCAAAAGCTTACGACGAGCCATATGTCAACTATGCGACTAAAGTGATGTTGGGAGAAAAGAAAGTGACAGATTTCAAATTCAATCCGAAGAAGGAAGGATATGCAATCAAGATCCCTGTCTTCTCTTACGAGAAATTCCCTGATGTTAAGAAGGAATTGGGACCTGAGATGAAATCAACAGGAGAGGCGATCAGATTTATTAAAGATCTGAAGGACCCATTCTTTACAAAGATCTATTCTGAACGTAACATGCACTTATCAAGATAAAGTGATCGTATACGGCAGTATAACCGGTTTATTTAAGACCCTGTTCATTTTGATCGGGGTCTTTGTCGTTTTACGATTTGTTGGTCAGTTAATGATCGCGAAACGAAACATTGAAGAAGAAAGGAAGTTGAATCGTCAGCAGAAAGAGGCTGATCGACAGCGGAACGAGAAACTTAAAAACTTTGGAAAGGTTAACATTCTTGGAAAGACTAAACAAGGTTCTTCTGCAAATTATAATGCAGAGGAAGTGGATTTTGAAGAGATCGATTAACCCATAATATTCTTACTTTTATTCCAATATCGTTATTTATGAAAGAGATACTTAAGAACAACTGGCAACACTTTGCTGCATTAGGAATTTTCATTGCAGTGGTGATGATCTATTTTTCACCTCAATTCAATGGGATGGCCATCAAACAGCACGATGTTGAGCAGTACATTGGAATGTCACATGAGGCTTATCATTTCAAGGATAAGACAGGTGAAGAGCAATTATGGACCAACTCTATGTTCGGAGGTATGCCGACTACTCAAATCTCTTTGATCCATCCCGGAAACTTCCTTGGTAGAGCGATCATGAACTTTGTGAATTGGTTCCCATCTCCCGGGGGAATGGTACTGTTGCATTTGATCTGTTTTTATATCATGGCGCTGTTCTTGAGAGTAAATCGATGGGTGGCAGTAATTGGAGCTTTTGCCTTCGCTTTTGCATCTTACGAGATCATTATTTTACAGGCTGGTCATAATTCAAAGTCATTAGCAGTTGCCTTTATGGCGCCTGTGGTGGGAGCACTTTACATGGCTTATCGACATAAACCCTGGCTTGGAGTGGGACTTTCCGCCTTTTTTATGGTGTTGGAAATATCCTGTAATCACCTTCAGGTAACCTATTATCTGGCATTCCTATTAGGAGCAATGGGAGTCGCTGAATTTGTTCGTTCGATCATGAACAAGGAGGTGAAGAAGTTCATTTTTGTTTCAGCTGGTTTGGTCGTCGCCTATGGGTTGGCGGTTGCGGTCAATTATGGAAATGTTTCCATGACCAATGAATATGCAAAGTCGACTATACGAGGAGGTAATGACCTTACCCTTGATCTTAAAGGAGAACCCAACGTGGTGAATACGGATGGAGGTCTGGATAAAGATTATATCACGCAGTGGTCATATGGCATAGGAGAGTCATTCACGCTTGTTTCTCCTTATGTAAAGGGTGGAGGAACAGTCGTGTTCGCCGATAGTCCGAATGCCGATGTTTTGGATAATATGGATATTTCCGGTGAAGAGAGAAGGATGTTGGAAGGATATCCTGTTTACTGGGGTGAACAACCATTTACGTCAGGTCCTGTTTACATTGGGATAATCATGATCTTCCTTGCGTTATTAGGAATGGTGTATTTGAAAGAACCTTCCAAATGGGCATTGCTGGCAGTAGGAGTGCTTGCGCTTGCACTATCATGGGGTAAGAACTACATGGGATTAACCGAATTTTTTATTGAGAATGTTCCAGGCTATAACAAATTCAGAACAGTAACGATCATCCTGGTGTTGATCGAATTGATCGTGCCTGTCATAGCGATGTTGTTCTTGAACAAGCTGATCGAGGAACGCGAAACGATCAAAGAGAACAGTAGAAAATTGTATATCACTTCTGGAGTGTTTTTCCTGTTCATGCTTATCGTGAAATTTTCCGGATTGGGAGATAATTATACGTCTCAATCATTTGATCAGGCACAGCTCGACAGAATCGAAGTTCAGATCAATCAGCAATTGGATGGAATTGATCCAGCTCAAATTCAGCAACAGTACGGAGTTGACCTGAGAGACCCGAAACAAAGAGAGATGTTCGTTACAGAGCAAATGAAAGGATATGAGGAGAATCTGGAAAATGTGAAGGAAGCAAGAGCAATTGTTTATGATTCAAGTATGAATCGATCATTGATCTTTTTATTCCTGGGAATAGGATTGGTGGTGCTTTTGATTCAGACAACTATTCCATCAGCAGCGATCATTGCTGGTTTTGGGTTATTGACTTTGATCGATCTTATGGGAGTATCAGTCAATTATCTTGATTCAGATGATAAGTATTGGGAGGACGCCCTTCTTAAAAAATATCCATACGTTGCCGATGAAGCGGATGAGCAGATCCTGCAAATGGAACTTGCAGCAAATCCAAAACTTGCAGGGATCATTAATCAGGCAGAGTCAGAAGGTAAAAGAAAAGTAGAAGATCTGGGAGCTGAGGGCGAAGCGAAAAGAAGGATCATTACAGCTCAGAAATTCATGGCATTGAATGAGAATTCAAACTATAAAGTATTTGATCTTTCGGGAGGTTTCTCAAGTGCAAAAGCTTCTTATTTCCATAAATCTCTGGGAGGTTATCACGGTGCCAAATTGAGAACGATTCAGAATCTGTATGATTTCCATCTTTCCAGAACCAACAACAAAGTGTACAATAT
>CALCCB010000076.1 GCA_937899625.1 uncultured Bacteroidota bacterium | reverse complement strand
TTTCATCTTTCACAAATTCCTTTATTTATTAATTTCTTGTTTTATTTTTCAAGGGTCTTTTAATGCCTTTTCACAAAGTACTTTTGATCAAATTTTAGACTCTATTTCAATTGATAGAATTAAACTGTTGGATGAATTATCCCAGCTTAAAGAATTTAAATTCACGTTTGATAGTTATGCGTCTGATACTATTAAAATGAATATTTTAAATGAAAAAATGACGCAAGAAAATTACTTAACATCTTTGAAATAATTATTGGCACGCTAAAAAGTAAAAAGAAGCATACAATCACTAATGAATTGGTACTATCCACAGCACAGCAGAGTGTTGCAATGTATGATAAGGACGGTGAGCAGCATTACGACATCATCTCAGCATTTATTAAAAGTATTCGCGGAAGTGACCCTAATGCAGCCGTTTACTGGCTTGCAAGAATGGTAGAAGGCGGAGAAGATCCAAAGTTCATTGCCAGAAGACTGATCATATCGGCCTCTGAAGACATAGGCCTGGCAAATCCCAACGCATTGCTAATGGCAAACAACTGTTTCCAAGCTGTACAGGTGATCGGATGGCCCGAATCTCGTATAATTTTGGCTCAATGCACGATCTACTTGGCTTCTTCACCAAAAGGGAACGGAGCTTATACGGCAATAAATAACGCACAGTCCGAAGTTAGAAAGAGTGGTAATTTACCCGTTCCATTACCGCTTCGAAATGCTCCGACAGCACTTATGAAAGAACTTGGATATGGCGAAGGCTATCTATACTCTCACGATCATCCAGGAAATTTCGCCTATCAGGAATTTATGCCGGAAGCAATTTCTTCCATGAAATTCTTTCAACCGGGAAGCAGTAAGAAAGAAAAAGAGATCGAAGACATAATCAAGCAATTGTGGAAGGATAAATATTAACATGGCGGCTCTTGCATTCTACATATTTGTTTTACCCCTCTCCTACTTACCAATGGGATTCTCATACCTATTGGCAGACTTGTTTTATTTGATCCTTATTACTGTTTTTCCATACCGAAAAAAGATCATCGATGGGAATTTGAAAAGGTCATTCCCAGGATTAACACCTACTGAAATTCTTAAATTAAAAAGAAGATTTTACAGACACTTTTCGGATATTTTAATTGAAGGAATTAAAAACCTTAGTATTTCAAAACGTGAATTGAAGAGAAGGTTCACTGCGAAGAACCCTGAACTAATGCAAGAATTGTACGCAAAAAACAAAAGCGTAATTCTCGTATCAGGTCATTACAACAATTGGGAATGGCTGATCACTTCACAATCCTTTTTGTTCCCTCACAAAGCGTATGGTATAGGAATGCCAATGAGCAGCAAATTCTGGGATAAAAAGATAAATTCTTTGCGCCAACGATTTGGAATGAAAGTGATCCATTCGGGGAATTTCAAGGAAGCTATCGAGGAATCAGATGAGCCAATTGCAATTCTAACCCTTGCAGATCAATCTCCTGGGGACTCCAATAAAAGCTATTGGATGAATTTCTTGAATCAGCAATCGGCTATCCTATATGGCCCTGAATACATGGCAATCAAGTACAACATGGCTGTCGTTGGATTCATAATTCGAAAAGTAAAACGTGGACACTATGAAATGGAACTCAAATTGATATGTGATGATCCCATAAAAACCAAATGGGGCGAGATTACTGAAGAACACATTAAAATGTTAGAGACGGCTATCATTGAAAAACCGGAACAATGGATCTGGTCACACAAAAGATGGAAAAGGGATCTCCCGACAGACATGGATAAACTAAGACAAGAACAGTATGAGAAATTTAAACAACTGGCTAATCGTTAGTCTATCATTGCTGGCTTTTAACTTTCTGAATGCTCAGGAAAACAAATACACCAGAAAAAATAAAACCGCTGATACGATTCAGTACACGTCAGATAAATGCTACTCCAGAAGTATAAAAGTCAAGGATGGATTTCTCTATGCCGCTAATTCCAATGGAAGTCTTTACAGGATTGACCTTCAATCTGGATTATCCGTGAATTTAATGGAAAATAAAAAGTTTGAGGAAATGCGTGATCTGGAGATCGTTGGAGATACACTCATCGGAATGCAAAGTGGTTCTTATGGTGTTTTGGCGATTCTCGATAATACCCAATTCCTTGATTACATCATACCAAGTGGAAACATCTGGCATTCTGTTTTTCTGGACGGAATTGACTTTGAAGGGAGGACAGGCTTTGTAATGGGAGATCCGAGAAAGAACATTTTTACGCTTTCTTATAGCGAAGATGGTGGTCAGACTTGGCTTGCTTGTGAGGGGAAGATCGAAGCAATGGAAGGAGAAGCTGGATTTGCTGCAAGTGGCACAAATGTTCAAGTACTCAATGATTCTACCTTTGTTTTTGTGAGTGGAGGTAAAAAAAGCAGATTTTTTATGACCCATGATAAAGGCCAAACCTGGAAACAAACATCACTTCCTTATTTGACAAGCCTAACCAGTGGTGCTTTTTCCATTTTCATGAAGGACTCTCTAAATGGAGTCATTGTCGGAGGAGATTTTGCTAATCCTGATCTAAACCTAAACACAGCATTTTTCACGGATGACGGTGGTGAATTCTGGATCAATGCTGAAAAACAACCTCGCGGGTACAGATCTTGCGTACACCATAACAGTGATGTTTTGTACGCTTGTGGAACTAATGGAATTGATATCTCATTCGACATGGGACGTGAATGGATTCCGTTTGCACATGGTAATTTTTTCTCCATGACATCAGATGACAAATATTTGTACGCTACTATTCCTAATGGAAGAATCCTGATTTTTGAACTAGTAGAAACCAAAGATTGAATTTTTCTAAGAAAATAGAAACCATTGTTAAAGGTCATTTTTCAGAAGACCCAACAGGCCATGACTGGCATCATATTGATCGTGTGAGAAACATGGCTCTTCTCATTCAGGAAAATGAGGGTGGTGACAAAGAAATTGTAGAAATAGCTGCATTACTTCATGATATTTCTGATCATAAATTAAACGGAGGAGTCTTAAATGACAACGGTCGAGCCTCTAAAGAGATACTCGAATCCATCGATTATCCATCTGAACGAATGGAAAAAGTAATTGCTATTGTAGATGCTGTTTCATTCAAAGGAGCCGGACTAGAAGACACTGACGGATCTATAGAACTCAGTATTGTAAGGGATGCCGATCGTCTCGACGCAATTGGTGCTATTGGAATAGCTCGTGCATTTGCATATGGTGGTCATAAGAACAGACCAATATACGAACCTTCGATCTCATCTGAGTTTCATGAAAAATTTGAAAGTTACGCGAATTCAAAAAGCCACACCATCAATCATTTCCATGAAAAATTATTACTTTTAAAAAATCGGTTAAGGACACCTACTGCAAGGAAAATCGGAGAACATCGACATAAGTTCATGGAAGAATTTCTGAAAGAATTCCTTAATGATTGGAACTTAAATTGTTAGCACTTTTATGAATATTAATTATAGTCTTGGAATAGACATTGGAGGTACATCCACAGAATATGGAATTGTAAAGAATGATGGAAAGGTTGTTTATGAAAATGATGTTCCAACCTCAAATTTCAATGAGGCCTCAGACTTGGTTGATTTTATTTACAACGATCCCAAGATCCAGGAACAAATGAACTTCATTGTCGGAATTGGAATCGGAGCTCCAAATGGCAACTACTTCAATGGCACCATTGAATTTGCTCCTAACTTAAAATGGAAAGGAATTATTCCTCTGGCAAATATGTTCAGAGACAAATTTCACAAGCCTACCCTGCTTACCAACGATGCTAACGCAGCTGCAATGGGCGAAATGATTTTTGGAAATGCAAGAGATCTTAAAGATTTTGTCACAATAACATTAGGTACTGGTGTAGGTTCTGGAGTTGTTGTGGATGGCAGACTTGTCTATGGTCATGATGGTTTTGCAGGAGAATACGGTCATATTAGAGTTATTCCAGATGGAAGACCTTGTGGCTGTAAAAGAAAAGGCTGTCTCGAAACCTATGCCTCATCAACCGGAGTTGTAAGAAGTATTCAACTTCTCGATTCAGACAATAAAGCATTATCATCCATTATTCAAAAAGAAAATCCTACTGCAAAGGATGTTTTTGACGCATCTCTGAAAGGGGACCTTTTTGCAGCTGAGATCATCGATTACACCGCAAGGATTCTGGGAAGCGCACTTGCTGATTATGCATGTTTCTCAAGTCCAAAGGCTTATGTACTATTTGGTGGAATTGCCCAAAGTGGACCGGATTTCGCTTCTAAAGTAAAAGTCTATATGGAAGAAAATATGCTGGTTATATACAAGAATAAAGTAGAAATCCGTATTTCTTCCTTACACGATAGTAACGCAGCCGTGCTAGGTGCGGCATCTCTCATCTTTTCTCAATTGGACAAACTGATCTAACATGCGATTAAATATTGCAGTTATCTTCCTGTACGCTTTTTCAGTCTTCGGGCAAGACAAATCGGTAGACGAACTTCGAAAATCACAGGAAATTCGGAAGAATTATATCGATAACAGGATCAATAGCGACGAATTCTTTAC
>CALCCB010000075.1 GCA_937899625.1 uncultured Bacteroidota bacterium | reverse complement strand
TACTTATCCTAGTGGTGACAATATCAGCTGCTTCGGTTTCAATGACGGATCGATCGATTATGTTCCATCCGGAGGATCACCTGGTTATACGTATAGCTGGTCGAACGGAGCAACAAGTCAGGATCTTTCATCCCTTGCAGCAGGAACATATGACGTTATCATGACAGATATTAACGGTTGTACACAATCAACAACAATTACACTGGTTGAGCCGACACCATTGGTTCAGAATGTTTTATCACCCACTTATCCTAGTGGTGATAATATCAGCTGTTTCGGTTTGAACGATGGATCACTTGATTATGTTCCGTCTGGAGGATCACCTGGATACACGTATGCTTGGTCAACAGTTGATGGTTCTGGAATTACTGTAGGATCAGAAGACCAAATAGGATTGACGGCTGGAACATACGATGTTACTATGACGGACATCAATGGTTGTACACAATCAACAACAATTACATTGGTTGAACCGACACCATTGGTTCAGAATATTTCATCTCCCACTTATCCTTCCGGAGACAACATTAGCTGTTTCGGATTCAATGATGGATCGATCGATTATGTTCCATCCGGAGGATCACCTGGTTATACGTATAGCTGGTCGAACGGAGCAACAAGTCAGAATCTTTCATCTATTGCAGAAGGAACATATGACGTTACCATGACAGACATTAATGGTTGTACACAATCAACAACAATTACACTAATTCAACCAGTTCCTTTAGACCAAAATATAACTTCACCGACGTTCCCAAGCGGAGACAATATCAGCTGCTTCCAGTTTAATGATGGGTCTATCGATTATTTTCCATCTGGAGGTTCTCCTGGATATACCTATGTATGGTCTACTACTGATGGAAGTGGGTTGACTCCGGGAGCAGAAGATCAGACAGGATTGACTTCAGGAACATATGGAGTAACGATGACAGATATCAATGGTTGTGTTCAAACGACTACGATAACCCTGATTCAACCTACGCCATTGACGATTGATTTGACACCATCTATTTATGCAGGCGGATACAACCTGACCGGTTGTGCTCCGGATGGATGGATCGATGCAACAGTAGGGGGAGGATCACCTGGATATGTATATTCATGGAATGGTGGCGCATTTGCAATCGAGGATCTGAACACCTTACCAGCTGGTAATTATAATGTTACTGTCACAGACATTAACGGTTGTATCATTACGGATCAGATCACTTTGGTTCAGCCTCCTGTCGTTACGGTAACGACTACAGTGACTTCCAATTACAATGGTCAAGACATCTCTTGTTTAGGAGCTTCTGATGGTGCTGTCTCTTCGACGCCTGTTGGTGGAACTGTACCATATGGATATTCCTGGACGAATATCGGTGGAACGGTAGTAGGGAACACTCAAAACGTGAACGGTCTACCTTCAGGTGACTATACTGTATTGGTTACAGATGCCAACGGTTGCACAACAACGGCACCGATCACATTGGTAGACCCTCCAGCGTTGGTAGCGGATGGAGTTGTTTCTTCAGACTACAATGGCCAGGATGTAAGCTGTTTTGGAGCCACAGATGGTACAATTGATTTGACGATCAACGGAGGTACTCCAGCATATGTATTCTCGTGGAGAGATGAAAATGGAAATGTAGTCTCAACCATTGAAGATCCAGTTGGATTAGGAGCGGGAACGTATGAAGTAACTGCAGTTGATGCAAATGGATGTTTGATCAACGCTCAGGTAACAATAACAGAGCCTGATGAACTATTAAGTATTGCGCAGGTAGTTTCTGATTACAACGGTGCAGATGTATCTTGTTTCCAATCAACAGATGGTAGTATAGATGTCACACCAACTGGAGGTACCCCTGGATATACTTATGCATGGTCGAACAGCTCTGGAGCCCCAATTGGAACTACTCAGCTATTGGATCAAATGGTTGGAGCCGGAATTTATAACGTTATGGTGACCGATCTCAATGGATGTACTTCGATGACGACTGTGAACGTAACCCAGCCAACTCCTGTTACTTCAAGTATTGCGATACTATCGAACTACTTCGGGGCAGCTGTTAGTTGTGAAGGAGCAGAGGACGGTTCAGTAGAAGTGAGTTATGATGGTGGTACTCCAGGTTATGGAATTTCTTGGAACACTGTTCCTGCACAAAACACGGATATTGCTATAAATATGCCGGAAGGAACTTTTGAAGCTACGGTTACTGATGCTAATGGATGTATTTCAATAAGTACAACAACATTGGCAGCGAACCCTGCGCCAAACATCCCGCCTCCAACACCTATCGTTGGTTGTGTTGGGAACAACATTACGTTTGAATCAGGGGCAGAACCAGGTTCGAATTGTGAATGGACCTTCTCTGATGGAACAACCATTAATGATTGTGGACCGATCATCATGAACTTCTCTGCTCAGCTTTGTTTGGATATGCAATTGGTGGTTACAACTGCACAGGGATGTAAGGATACCGTAACAATGGCTGACTTCCTTTGTATTGCACCAAATCCTGTAGCAAGCTTCTACGCAGAGACTCTTGACATTTCTACAACGGATTATGACAATTATTTCTATAACACCTCTGTTAATGGTGATTCATTCATCTGGGATTTTGGAGATGGTTCTCCAAATGAGTTCTCAGAAAATGTTTATCACCAATTCCCTGATGGAGCTGATCCGGTAGATTACCAAGTTTGGTTGTACACGATCTCAAGTGATGGATGTATCGACTCAACATCAATATGGATTCAATATCACCCTGAGTTGATCTATTATGTGCCGAATGCGTTTACGCCGGATGGAGATGATTATAACAATGTATTTAAACCTGTTATTTCGTCAGGGTATAAGTATGAGAATTATGGTTTCTACATTTTCAACCGTTGGGGTGAGTTGATCTATGAAACAGACCAGATCGGTCAAGGATGGGATGGAACATACCGAGGAGTGAAATGTCAGGAAGGAGTTTATACCTGGAAGTTGAAGATCATGAATCTTGAAACCGATAGGAAAGAAGAAGCTGTGGGTCACGTAACCTTACTTAGAGGAGCTGGTTTGTAGAACAGCACATACGAACACAAAAAAAGGGGAGTTTTTCGCTCCCCTTTTTATTTTCAATACACAATTAACAATATTCGTCGTATGCTGCGGATAGATTTTCAGCGATCATCTGAGCAGTTACACCTTCGATGTGGTGTCTTTCAAGGAAATGAACCAATTTTCCATCCTTGAAAAGAGCGATTGAAGGTGATGATGGAGGATAAGGCAAGAAATATTTTCTTGCTTGTGCAGTTGCATCCTGATCTACTCCTGCAAAAACCGTTGTTAATGATTGTGGGATTTTTTCATTGTTCAATGAAAGCTTTACTCCGGGTCTCATGTTTCCTGCCGCACAGCCACAAACTGAATTTACAACGACTAGCATTGCTCCTTTATTGGTGCTCATGGCATCGTCAACGTCTGCGGCGGATGACAGTTCTTTGAATCCCACATTTGTAAGATCTTCTTTCATTGGTTTGACTAATTCTGGTGGGTACATATGTCTTGATTTATTTTTTACAAAATTACGAGGTTAAACTCAATAGTTGATCAAATCTATGAATATCTATTTCATTATTCAGTGGAATCTTATCCGTCAAATGGTCACAGAACTCTTTGGCCAAAAGAGGTGCGATCATGTATCCCTTTGTTCCCAGGCCATTGAATATATAGTTTCCTTTTGCTTTAGGATGTTCACCAATTATTGGCCTTCTATCTAGTGTGGTAGGTCTAATTCCACCAAGAAGTCTGGTAACTTTGAAATCCTTTGTTGTGAGATATTTAAGTTTTTCAGTTAGGTCATCAGCTGCATTATCCTCTGGAATGGGGTCTGTGTTGTTCCATTTATAGGTAGCCCCAACCTTGAAATGGTGTTGCCCAGTAGGAAGGACGAAGCATTTTCTATTGTATGACTCTGTAGTTTCAAGATCAGGACTAATGATCTCCATTAGTTCACCTTTGGTTGATTGCACAGGCAAGTATGAAAACAACGGATTATCTCTAGACCTGTAACCTTCGCAAAAAATCACACACGAAAAATGCTCTCCCTTGTAGGTTGTGGAAGCGGCATCGTATTCCGAGTGATCGAACAATTCAGAAATTACATTGCCATTTGTATTGATGATCTCTTTAACCACCTCCAGAAATAGCTTGGTGTCTATCCAGAATGATTTCTTAACCCTTCCAGATCCAAAATCATTCAGAACCGCCTCTTCATTGAAATTCAAGTCTTTATCCGTGAGCATTTCCATGTAAGATGAGAACTCAGGGAGTATTTGTTTTGTCGTCCAGAAATCTTTTTCTTGTTGAGAGGAAAAAAATCGTCGTATCGTAATGGGGTGAAAAAGGGGTCTGTCGGCTTGTTTCTCTATTGACGAATAGAACTGCTCACAATACGGAATAAAATCGTCTACGCGCCACGATTTAGTCATTCTCCGAAACACTAGCGGGTTGATCATTCCGGCTGCAACGATCGAACTATGATTGTTTTGATCGTCGAGAAGAGTGACATCCTTGCCTTTTTGGATCAAATGATACCCGATGGCCACTCCAGAGAGGCCGCCCCCAACGATAAGGAACTTTTCTTTCATCATTTTGTAAGCGCAAAACTGATCACGCTGATGCGAAGTTCGGGATAATTCTTCTGAATTGCGCTGATGAGTGATTCTAAAGTCGCCCCTGTGGTGATCACGTCATCGACTATGATGATGTGACTGTAGTTATGGTTAAGTCCATTTACGGTTGTAATGGTTTCCTGAACATTTTCCCACCGAAGCCATTTGTTTCTTTTGGTTTGACTCTTTGTGTGTTTTTGCTTGATCAGAAATCGTTCATCAATTGGGATGCCTGTATGTAAGGAAATCCCTTTTGATAGAGCCCTGCTTTGGTTGTAGCCTCTTTGAAATTCTTTTCGATAGTGAATGGGCACGGGAAAAATCGCGTCAATTCCCTGGAACAGTTTTGGTTGAGCGTTTTTGACAATCAATTCTCCCAATTTTATTCCCAGCTTGGGTTTATGACCGTATTTTAATTGATGCAGTAACTTTTGAACTGCCCCTTCTTTCTCAAAGTAATAAGGAGCATACGTTCTTTCTATCTTTATCCTTCCCCAGAAGAGTTGGTCTAATGGAGTGGGTTCTGAATAATTTTCAAAGTGTGTCTTTGCCAGATCGTTTTCACAGAAATAACAAATCAAGTCATCATTTTTCGACAACTCAACCGAACAGACCGCACATTGTTTTGGATAGATCAGATCGAACAGTGGTGTGATGGGTTTCAACCAAAAATTTAGTGGTGAATGGCTGCTTTTCCCTACCTTACTGACCATCATGGGCTTATCAACTTTTAGTTGTTTAAAATAACAAAAATTAAAATTTAAAAAAGGGTCAAAAGGGCCTTAATTTTATAGAACCGACTTGGAAGTGCTTTGGAGTCAAGGGTTTGACAAACGGAAAAAATTTATCGACAAACACAGGTGTTTACGCTGTGAATATTTTTAATATACATGTTGATAAAGTCCCTATCCGTTGTCATTAAAGGGTTTCGCTTTTGGGATGTTAATAACCTACTCTCAATGTGAATTTCTTTAATTGCGAAAGGTTAGTTTTTTGACAATTTTTGTATGCCTCAACAAACAAACGTGAACAGACCAGTCTGCAACCACACAAGAGAGGAAACAAAGAGTTTAAGGATAGAACAATCGGTGAAGAATCTGATTCCTCACCTCAGGAAAATATACACTTTAAAAAAACAAAAATGGCACAACAAACAGAACCGATCCTGGAAGAGAACAAGAGTCGTTTCGTGTTGTTTCCGATTCAACACGATGACATTTGGGCTTTTTACAAGAAGGCAGAGGCGAGTTTCTGGACAGCAGAAGAGATCGATCTATCACCAGATTTGATCGACTGGGAAAACAAGTTGAATGATGATGAAAGACACTTTGTAAAGCATGTGCTTGCTTTCTTCGCTGCTTCTGACGGAATTGTAAATGAGAACCTTGCAGAGAATTTCTTGTCTGAGGTTCAGTATACCGAAGCAAAATTCTTCTACGGTTTCCAAATTACGATGGAGAATATTCACTCAGAAACATATTCACTTCTGATCGACACGTACATCAAGGACACAAACGATAAGAATTATTTGTTCAACGCGATCGATACACTTGATTGTGTTCGAAGAAAAGCAGACTGGGCATTGAGATGGATCGAAAACGGTTCGTTTGCTGAAAGACTGGTTGCCTTTGCAGCAGTTGAAGGAATTTTCTTTTCAGGTTCTTTCTGTTCGATCTTCTGGTTGAAGAAAAGAGGTTTGATGCCAGGATTGTCCTTCTCTAATGAGTTGATCTCAAGAGATGAGGGTCTTCACTGTGATTTCGCATGTTTGCTTTATACAAAGCACCTGATCAACAAACTTCCAAAACAACAAGTGAAGGAGATCATAATGGATGCTGTTGAGATCGAAAAGGAATTCATCCTTGATGCCCTTCCTGTGAAATTGATCGGAATGAACAGTGAATTGATGTCACAGTATATTGAATTCGTTGCCGACCGTCTGTTGTTAGAATTAGGAAACGAAAAAGTGTACAACGCAACTAACCCATTCGATTTCATGGATATGATCTCGATCCAGGGAAAAACAAACTTCTTCGAAAAGCGAGTTGGAGAATACCAGAAAGCGGGTGTACTTGCCGGAAAAGAAAACCAGACATTCTCATTGGATGAGGATTTTTAAAGATTTTATAACTAACCAAACTATTACGTTAACAAGATAAACGAGCGCCCATGTATGTAGTAAAAAGAGACGGAAGAAAAGAGGCTGTAAAGTTCGACAAGATCACCGCAAGGATCATGAAGATGTGTTACGGACTTGATCCGCTTGTATCACCTGAAGTTGTAGCGATGAAGGTGATCGAGGGGTTGTACGATGGAGTACACACCACAGATTTAGATAACCTGGCAGCTGAAGTTGCAGCGGCAAAAACGATCGATCATCCAGATTATGCTTTGCTGGCTTCAAGAATAGCAGTTTCAAATCTTCACAAAGAAACCAAAAAGACATTCTCTGAGGTAATGGAGGACATGTACAATTACATTGATCCAAAGACTAACCAGAGAGCTTCTTTGATCGCTGATGATGTCTATCAGATTATCATGGATAACAAAGATGTTTTGGATTCAAGTATTATTTACGATAGAGATTTCCGTTACGACTATTTCGGGTTTAAGACACTTACGCGTTCTTACTTGATGAAGTTGGATGGAATGATCGCTGAAAGACCTCAACAAATGTTGATGCGTGTTTCTGTGGGAATTCACAAGAACGATATCAAGGGGGCGATCAAAACATATAACCTGATGTCTGAAGGTTGGTTCACACATGCGACACCAACATTGTTCAACTCAGGAACACCAAAACCACAAATGTCTTCGTGTTTTTTATTAACAATGAAGGAAGACAGCATCAGCGGTATTTATGACACATTGAAATCATGCGCTCAGATTTCACAGTCTGCTGGAGGTATTGGGTTGTCTATTCACGATATCCGCGCTACCGGATCGTACATTAAAGGAACAAACGGAACCTCAAATGGTATTGTACCAATGTTGAGAGTTTTCAATGATACTGCTCGTTACGTAGATCAAGGTGGAGGAAAGCGTAAAGGTTCTTTCGCGATCTACATGGAACCTTGGCATGCTGATATTTTTGACTTCCTTGATCTTAAGAAGAATCATGGAAAGGAGGAGCAGCGTGCAAGAGACTTGTTCTATGCACTTTGGATTCCGGATCTTTTCATGAAGCGTGTTAAGGATAACGGAGACTGGACATTGATGTGTCCGCACGAGTGTCCGGGTCTTGCTGATACACACAGTGAAGAGTTCGAAAAATTGTATTTAGGATACGAAAAAGCTGGAAAGGGACGCAAGACGATCAAGGCTCAAGACCTATGGTTTAAGATCCTTGAATCTCAGATCGAGACAGGTACACCATACATGTTGTACAAAGATGCTGCGAACTCAAAATCAAACCAGCAGAACCTTGGAACGATCAAGTCTTCAAACTTGTGTACAGAAATCATCGAGTATACAGCTCCAGATGAGATCGCAGTTTGTAATCTTGCTTCGCTTGCATTGCCTAAGTATGTGAATGAAGACAAGACATTTGATCACGACAAATTATTTGATGTTACTTATCAGGCAACATTGAACCTGAATAAGATCATCGACGAGAACTACTATCCGGTTGAAGCAGCGAAAAATTCTAATATGCGTCACAGACCAATTGGTTTGGGAGTTCAGGGATTGGCAGATGCTTTCATCATGATGGGATTCCCGTTTGAGTCGGATGAAGCACGTGCATTGAACAGAGAGATCTTCGAAACGATCTACTATGCTTCAATGACAGCATCAAAAGATCTTGCGAAGGAGCATGGTGCATATGAAACATTTGCTGGTTCTCCAACTTCAAAAGGGATCTTCCAGTTCGATATGTGGGGAGTTACTCCAACAGATCGTTGGGAGTGGGATATCCTGAAAGAAGAAGTGAAAACACATGGTGTTAGGAATTCATTGTTGTTAGCTCCAATGCCAACAGCATCTACTGCTCAGATCCTTGGAAACAACGAATGTTTTGAACCATACACTTCAAACATCTATACACGTCGTGTGTTGTCTGGTGAATTCATCATTGTAAACAAGCACCTATTGAAGGATCTTGTGAAAGAAGGACTTTGGAACAAAGACATGCGTCAAAAGATAATGGCTGCAAATGGTTCGATCCAGAACATCAATGAAATTCCTCAGTACTTGAAGGACCTTTACAAAACGGCATGGGAGATTTCGCAAAAAGCGATCATCGATCAGGCAGCTGACCGTGGAGCTTATATCTGTCAGTCTCAGTCGTTGAACATCTTTATGGAGAATGCAAACTTCGGTAAGCTGACTTCAATGCACTTCTATGGATGGGAAAAAGGATTGAAAACAGGAATGTATTACCTAAGAACGAAAGCAGCTACGGATGCGATCAAGTTCACGGTAGATAAGAATGTAGTTCAGGAGCCAACAGCTCAATCAATCGAAGAACAACAAGCAGCCATCGCATGTTCACTGGATAATCCAGATGCATGTGAAATGTGTAGCGGCTAGGAATTAGCGCTACACATTAGGCGAAGCCAAATGTGTTCTGGTTAGAATATAATCTTGTAGTGGTTAATAATTGTGCCGTTTTTATTTTACCACAAGATAAACCCCGACCATTGAGTCGGGGGTTTTTTATATCAATCCTTCTTTTCTAATTTCTTCATTGACAGTTTCCAATTCCTTAAAGAATTCTTCTCCGTATGCGCGGATAAGTGGCTCTTTCAAAAACCGGAAGACCGGCACATCAAGCTTTTCACCGCACGCACAAGCAGGCGCACAAATCTGCCACTCATCGTAAGCCAATGCTTCGAATTCGGTGTATTTCTTTACTCGGATCGGATACAAATGACAGGAGATCGGTTTTTTGAAATCAGTTTTCCCATCCAAAAAAGCTTGTTCAACAGCACACTTCGTGATCCCTTGCTCATCGAAGAACACAAAAGCACATTCTGCCCCATTGACCAAAGTGGTAACCGGCTCGTTGTCGTCATCCATATAGAATACACCCGTCTTTTCAACTGCCGCGATCCCTTCAGGTCGCATATAAGGTTTGATGGCTTGAAGGCTTTCCTCGAGTAGATCAACTTCTTCAAAAGTGAGTGGCGCGCCGGCATCTCCTTCAACACAACAAGCTCCTTTACAAGCATTAAGGTCACAAACGAATTTGCGTTCAAAAATCTGTGTGGAGACCACTTTATCCTTCACTTCTACCAGCATAAACTTCTTTTTTACAAAGATAGGTCGAATAAGGGATTTCCCGTAAAGTGTTGGAATTTTAAAAAAGTGTCGTATATTTGCATCACATTTACATACAGAATGAAGTTAAATGAGGGGACGAAAGTCCCCTCTTTTCATACCAAATGATTAGTAAAGACAAGGTAATAGCGCTAGCGGAGGAAAGAATGAATGAACTGGATAATGGTTTGTTCATCGTTGATCTTTCTATTTCTGCAACCAATGTTATTAATCTGGAAATTGACAAAACAGAAGGTGGTGTAAGTGTAAAGGATTGTGTATCGGTATCTCGAAATATTGAACACAACCTTGATCGTGAAGCTGAAGATTTTGAGCTGCATGTTTCTTCTGCCGGTCTGGATAAGCCTTTGAGGGTCCTGGCGCAGTATGTAAAGAACATCGGCAGAACAGTGGATATAAAGCTGCAGAATGGCGAAAAGTTGGAAGGTGAGTTGAAAGCAGTGGATGAGCAAACGATCACAGTAGAAACTTCTCGTAAAGAAAAGATCGAGGGGAAAAAGAAAAAGGAATTAGTCGTGGAAGCTCATGCGCTTCCATTTGCTGATATAAAAGAAACAAAAATTGTTATTTCATTTAAATAGGTAAACATGAACAGCCTTGAATTAGTTGAGTCCTTTTCGGAGTTCAAAGAATTGAAAAGCATCGACAAGCAAACGATGCAGCATGTATTGGAAGATGTGTTCCGTTCCATGTTGAAGAAAAAGTTCAACACTGACGAGCACATTGACATTATTGTGAACATCGACAAAGGAGACGTACAGATCTTCCTAAACAAAGAGATCGTAGATGACGGAGAAGTGGAAGATCCAAATACAGAGATCGCTTATTCTGATGCTATCAAGATTGAGCCTGATTTCGAGATCGGGGAAGAGGTAACTGAAGAATTCAAATTTGAAGACTTTGGACGCCGAAACATTCTTTCTCTTCGTCAGAACTTGATCTCAAGAATTCTTGAACTTGAAAAAGATCATTTGTATAAGAAGTACAAAGAAAGAATCGGTGAGATCATTACTGGTGAGGTTTATCAGGTATGGAAGAAAGAGATCATGGTCTTGGATGATGAAGGAAATGAATTGATCCTTCCGAAATCTGAGCAGATTCCGTCTGATTATTTTAAGAAAGGAGAGGCAGTTCGTGCAGTAGTCGCGAAAGTAGATATGCGTAACAGCTCGCCAGTGATAATTCTTTCAAGAACAGCTCCTGAATTCCTTGAGCGTTTGTTCGAGTTGGAAGTTCCAGAAGTATTCGATGGTTTGATCACGATCAAAAAGATCGTTCGTGAACCGGGAGAAAGAGCGAAAGTGGCGGTTGAATCATACGATGACCGTATTGATCCGGTTGGAGCATGTGTAGGTATGAAGGGATCAAGAATTCATGGTATCGTTCGTGAATTGCGCAACGAGAACATCGATGTCATCAACTTTACGACAAATCCACAGCTATTGATCCAAAGAGCATTGTCTCCTGCTAAGATATCTTCTATTGATATCTCAGAAGAAGATAGCAGAGCAAAAGTATATTTAAAGCCTGATCAGGTGTCGTTAGCGATCGGTAAAGGTGGACACAATATCAAATTGGCAGGAAAACTTACAGGATACGAACTTGATGTTTACCGTGAAGGTGAAGTGGATGTTGAGGACGTAGATCTAGAGGAATTTGCTGATGAGATCGATGGATGGATCATCGATGAATTAAAAGCTATCGGATTAGATACGGCGAAAGCGGTTCTTGAAATGAGTGTCGGAGACCTTGTTCAACGTACTGATCTTGAAGAAGAAACAATTGAAGAAGTGATGAAAATACTAAGGGCTGAATTCGAATAATTCGGCCTTTAACTGTATCTTGTAGAGCGATTTCAAAAACAATAAAGAAGGACGCAAAAGTTTATGGGTAAACCAATAAGATTAGGAAAAGCAGCGGGAGAACTCAATGTGGGTATCTCAACGCTTGTTGATTTCCTGGGATCGAAAGGTGTTAAGATCGACGCCAACCCGAACACAAAGTTGGAAGAGGAGCATTATGATCTTCTCCGCAAAGAATTTGCTGCTGATCAGAACATGAAAGAGCAGTCGAAATTCACTACGGTAAAGAAAGAAAAAAGAGAGACTATTTCAATCAGAGACAAGTCTCATGATGATGATGCCCCTGAAACAACTATTGAAGAGGAGGAAAATGAGCCGATCAGTTTAGAAGAGATCAAAAGAGCTGTTCTTGAAACACCAGAACCGGAGCCTGAAAAAGAATCAGATGACAAACAGGACATCAAGGTTTCTGTAGTAGGAAAGATCGATCTTGAATCGATCAACACTAAGACTCGCCCTGAAAAGAAACAGGAGGAAGTTGAGGCGAAACAACCGGAGGTTAAAGAAGAACTTAAACCAGAACCGGTTGAAGAGAAGAAAAAGGAAGAGGCTGCTCCTGTTAAAGAGGAGATCGAAACAATTCGTGTTGAACGTAAGACACTTTCCGGTCCGACGGTTTTAGGAAAAATTGAGTTACCAGTAGACAAACCGAAGACGCCTTTTCAAAAAGCGAATGACGATAGTAATGAAGCGCGCCGTAAGCGCAAGCGCATTAAGAAAATCGACGTTAACAAAGCTGCCGATACAAATCAGAATACAGCGAATAAAGGGAACTTCAAAAAAGGAGGCCCTCGCGTTGATAAACCTGAGATTTCTGAACAGGATATCCAGAAGGAGATAAAGGAAACCCTTGCAAGATTATCGAATCAAGGAGGGAAATCAAAAGCGTCGAAGAACAGAAGAGCAAAACGCGATGTTGTAGCACAGCGTCGTCAGGAGGAGATGCTTCAGGCTGAGCTTGAAGAGAAAGTACTTAAACTTACGGAATTTGTAACTGTATCTGAGCTTGCATCAATGATGAGTGTTTCTCCAACACAAGTAATTTCTGCTTGTATGTCATTGGGGATCTTCGCATCCATCAACCAGCGACTTGATGCTGAAACGATCCAGATCGTGGCAGACGAGTTTGGTTATGAAACACAATTTGTAAGTGCTGATATTCAGGAAGCAATTCCTGTTCAAGAGGATAAGGAAGAGGAATTGATCTCTCGTCCACCGATCATTACGGTGATGGGTCACGTTGACCACGGTAAGACCTCTTTATTGGATAAGATCAGAAATGCGAATGTAACTGAAGGAGAAGCCGGAGGGATCACGCAGCACATTGGTGCATATTCAGTAACATTAAAGGATGGCCGTAAAATGACCTTCCTTGACACTCCGGGTCACGAAGCCTTTACGGCGATGCGTGCTCGTGGAGCTCAGGTAACAGACGTTGCCATCATTATCGTAGCAGCGGATGATGATGTAATGCCACAGACCAAGGAAGCAATCTCGCATGCTCAGGCAGCAGGTGTTCCTATGGTGTTTGCAATCAACAAGATCGATAAGCCGGGTGCAAATCCAGATAAGATCAGAGAGCAATTATCACAGATGAACATCCTTGTTGAGGACTGGGGTGGAAAATACCAGGTTCAGGAAATCTCTGCGAAGCAGAACCTGAACATTGATGAATTGCTTGATAAAGTTTTGTTGGAGGCTGAATTACTGAACCTTAAAGCGAATCCGAATAAGAATGCTTTGGGTACAGTGATCGAATCTTCACTTGACAAAGGAAAAGGATACGTTACAAATATGTTGGTTGTAGCAGGAACGATGAAGATCGGAGATGTTATCCTTGTTGGGCGTCATTTCGGTCGTGTTCGTGCGATGCAGGATGAGCATGGAAAGAACCTTTTGGAGGCAGGTCCTTCTCAGCCGGTTGCGGTATTGGGGATCAACGGTGCGCCAAGTGCGGGGGATAAGTTCCATGTAATGGATGACGAAAGAGAAGCGAAAGCGATCGCTACTAAACGTGAGCAATTGTATCGTGAACAAGGATTAAGAACTACGAAGCACATTACTCTTGATGAAATCGGAAGACGTTTGGCGATCGGAGATTTCAAGGAGTTGAACATTATCGTTAAAGGTGACGTTGATGGATCGATCGAAGCACTTTCTGATTCACTATTGAACCTTTCTACGGAAGAGATCCAGGTAAATATTGTTCACAAAGGCGTGGGAGCGATCTCAGAGGCCGATGTAAACCTTGCTTCAGCGTCAGACGCGATCATCATTGGATTCCAGGTTCGTCCTACATTGGGAGCGAGAAAACTGGCAGAAACCGAACAGATCGATATCCGTTTGTACTCGATCATCTACAAGGCGATCGAAGAGATCAAGTCAGCGATGGAAGGAATGTTATCTCCGGATATCGAAGAAAAGATCATCGGTTCAGCAGAAGTTCGAGAAACATTCGAAATTACCAAGGTTGGTACGATCGCAGGATGTTATGTGCTTGATGGATTGATCAAACGTACATCAAAGATCAGGATCATTCGCGACGGTATTGTGATTCACACAGGTCTTCTGGGATCTTTGAAGCGATTCAAAGATGACGTGAAAGAGGTGAAGAACAACTACGAGTGTGGTTTGAATATTGACAAGTTCAACGATATACAGGTTGGAGATATAATTGAGGCCTTTGAAGAAGTAGAGGTTGCAAGAAAACTCTGATCACAGTCACTTAATATAAAATCTTTTAAGGGCCATGTTTATGGCCCTTTTTATTTAACATCCTCTCACACTTCGTTTGTGATATAATGCGTAACTTTGTTCTGATTTTAATCAATTGAACATGATTTTAGGAGTTTTTGGCCCTTGGCAGGTGATTGTTATTTTGGCGGTGGTTCTTTTACTTTTTGGCGGTAAGAAGATCCCTGAATTGATGAAAGGCCTTGGTAAAGGGGTAAAGGAATTTAAAGATGCCTCGAAAGGGGAGGAAGTAAACGCAGACGAAAAGAGCAACTAACCTTTTTTGAATGTACAAAACGTTTACTGAAGTAAAGAAAGCGGTTTCTTCAGGTGAATCTGTTGTGAGTATTGTTGAGGGTTACCTTCAGCGAATTTATGAACGGGCTCACCTTAATGCATTTTTGGAGGTTTTTGAATCTTCAGTAAAGGAGCAAGCGAAAAGAGTAGACGAAAAAATAGCCAACGGAACAGCAGGCAGACTTGCCGGGATGGTCATTGGTTTGAAAGACAATATTTGTTATAAAGGCCATAAAGTATCGGCCTCTTCCAGGATCCTGGAAGGATTTGAATCATTATTTACTGCGACTGCCGTTCAACGGTTGTTGGATGAGGACGCTGTGATCATTGGTAGATTAAATTGTGACGAGTTTGCAATGGGTAGCTCAAATGAGAATTCAGCTTTTGGCCCAGTTAAAAATCCGCTTGATAGTACGAAAGTGCCTGGGGGATCTTCAGGAGGATCAGCTTCTGCAGTTGCGGCAGGAATGTGTACCGCAGCTTTGGGAAGCGATACCGGAGGGTCGATCAGACAACCGGCTTCTTTTACTGGAACATATGGCTTGAAACCGACTTACGGAAGGATCAGTAGATATGGTCTAATTGCTTATGCAAGCTCATTTGATCAGATCGGACCATTTACCAATGACCTTTCAGATGCTGCCTTATTGCTGGAGATCATGGCCGGGGCAGATGAATTTGATGCAACAGCTTCAGAAAAAAAAGTGTCAAGATATTCTGATATCAAGCAACCTGAATTCAAGAAGATCGCTGTAATTCGTGAAAGCCTCGAAACAGAAGGGATCGACCCTGAAGTGGTGAACCACATGAATGATACGATTTCAAAGTTGAAAGCGAAAGGGCACACCGTTGAAATGGTGTCATTCCCTTACCTTGAGTATATGGTTCCAACGTATTATGTGCTTACGACAGCCGAAGCATCGTCGAATCTTTCAAGATTTGATGGTGTTCATTATGGTTATAGAAGTACTGAAGCAAAAGGGGTTGAGGAGACCTATACTTTATCGCGTTCAGAAGGCTTTGGTCCGGAGGTAAAAAGAAGGATCATGGCAGGGGCGTTTGTTCTTTCGCATGGGTATTACGATGCGTATTACACCAAAGGGCAAAAAGTTAGAAGAGTTTTGAAGAACAGAACAAATGAGATCTTGAACAACTTTGATTTCATTCTGTTGCCGACAACTCCTTCCACTGCGTTTGGTATCAACGATGTGAAAGACCCGATATCCATGTATTTACAGGATATTTTCACGGTACACGCCAATTTAACAGGAAATCCCGCTATCTCATTACCACTTGGTAAACATTCCAACGGTTTACCTTTTGGTGTTCAATTGATGGCAGATGACTTTAAAGAAAAAGAGTTGTTTGGAATGGCTCTTGAACTTGAAAATTTATAGAATGTTGAGAATAAAGTTCTTTGTAGCAATACTGAGCGTTTCTTTTGTGGGATTTGGACAAACTCCTGCCCATTTGGTAAAACCGTCTGATACATTGAATAAGGATGCTTTCATCAATACAATAGAACAGAGCTTTTTATTATTCTACAAGGATTATGCAGGTAAAAAGAGCTACGATTCATTAATCGCGGAACTTAATTATCTTCCTTCGGATGCCCCCACTTTCTCTGATGAGGTGTATTGTGAGCGTTTGGAAGAGATGAATAAAATGAGTCCTTTTCACCTGGACTGCAATGCAACGACTTTATCCACGATCAAATTCTTTGTTTCAAAAAGAAGAGGATTCATCAAGGTCGTATTGGGAAGATCTAGTCTGTATTTTGATTTGTTTGAAGAAAAACTGGCTGAATACGGACTTCCGATCGAGCTTAAATACCTTCCTGTAATTGAGTCTGGGTTGAGACCTCAAGTAAAATCAAGGGCGGGAGCCTTAGGATTGTGGCAGTTCATGTACCGAACAGGTTTATATTTTGGACTTAAGGAGAATTCTTACATAGATCAACGAATGGATCCGGCAATGGCTACAGATGCTGCATGTCGTTATCTGAGACAGTTATACGGGATCTATGGAGACTGGAATCTTGTGCTTGCGGCGTACAATGCAGGTCCGGGAAATGTCAATAAAGCGATCAGAAGATCTGGAAATAAAACGACGTATTGGGAAGTAAGACCTTTTTTACCGACTGAAACACAGGGGTATGTTCCGAATTTTATTGCCGCAGCCTATCTGATGACCTATCATGCAGAACACAATATCATCCCTTCAGAGGCGAAGCATCACCATTCGACATTAGACACAATGTGTTTGACTGGGGGGGTTCATATGGCAACGATCGAACGATTGATCAACTGGCCATTGGATGAGATCAAGGAACTGAATCCGATCTACAAAACCTCATACATTCCTCAAACTGTTCCTCCTCAGTGTATCACAGGCCCTCTGGATAGAATCGGACTTCTTGTTGGCTTGGAGGATTCACTATATTATTTGGAAAAGAGTATTTACAATCCTGAATCGATTGTAAAACCAATCATTTTGGTTGATGACACAACGGATACAAATGAGTCAGTTAACAATAGTGGCAATAACACCACGGACAATGAACCCTATTTTTACCATGTTGTAAAACAAGGCGAAACCATGAATGCGATCGGCACTAAATATTCGGTTACGGTTGAACAATTAATGGAATGGAACGCTTTGCGAACCACGAACATATATGCTGGTCAGCGTTTGAAGGTAAAAGGTGAGAACAAGACCGTTGTTCAGCAACCGGTTGAAGCCAAAAAATACTATTATGTAAAATCAGGTGATACTTTTAGCAGAATCGCTGAGAAACATCGAATGACCCAAACACAGTTAAAGAATTTAAACCCAGGGATAAATATTAACAGACTACAGGTGGGTCAACGAATACGCATTCGTTAAAATCCTTGCCCGATATTTGAGGCAAATCCCAAAAAAGCAGCTTATGAGATATTTGACTTTGATCTTTATGGGGGTTCTTGCCTGGATGACCTTTCAAAATTGTTCCCCTTCATCAACGAAGTACACTGTTTCTGGACCTACCGTTACAGGAAAAGTAGGTGAAATTTTGGTTGTTTGTGATCAGTTTATCTGGGACTCTGAAATAAAGGCGCATTTGGACACGGGTTTAACACAGTGGATAATGCCGTATTTTCCGGATGTGGCAACCTTTGAGTTGGTCCATCGTACACCGTCACACTTTGAACAGGGAGTAAAGCGATTCAGAAACACCCTATTTATCAATATCGATCCGAAACACAAAGGAGCTAAAGCCGACATCAACAAAAGAATGGATGTTTGGGCAAGGGATCAAATGGTGGTAGAGGTGATCGGGAAGGATTATAACCAGGTACTTGAGGCGTGTAAAACAGGGATGAAGGCGGTCCATAAGGAATTCGATCAAATTGAATGGTTTCGCTTGATGAAGCAGTTTAAGAGAGAAGAGAATCACAATGTTCAAAAGAAGATTCGAGACAATTTTGGGATCGATGTGGCATTACCGGAAGGAGCGCGCATTGTAACGAGTAGAAAGAATTTTTACAGAATAGAGTTTCCCTTAGGCTCCAGACCAATTGAATTTATTGGCTCAGGAACTCAGGATGTTGGTTCAGTTCTTTCTGGAATTATGATCTATCAATACGATTATAAAGATTCATCACAATTCATTCTCGAGAACCTTTTAACTGCAAGAGACACCATGTTGCGCTATAATGTGCCGCATGAGATTGATGGTTTGTACATGGGGACACAATATGCTGATCTTGTTTACCCGGAAGGAAATGAAATGGAAACTGCCGATGGTAAGATCAAAGGGTATGAAATGAGAGGGATGTTTGTCTTTACCGGTAAGCCGATTCATTCTACTGGAGGTGCATTTTGGGCATTTCACTTCGTAAAACCCAAAACGAAAAAATTGATGTGTGTAAGTGGATATGTTGATGCACCGTCTACAACAAGCTGGACACAGAACCTACGTGAAATCCAAGCCATCCTGAAAAGTGTTGAAATCATCAAGTAATGGCTCAAAAACTATCCGTTGTCATAATCACCTTTAATGAGGAAAGAAACATTGCGAGATGCCTTGATTCGTTGGAGGGTGTGGCAGACGAGATTGTGGTTGTTGACTCCTTTTCAAAAGACAGTACAAAGGAGATCTGTGAATCAAAAGGAGTAATCTTTATAGAGAATCCTTTTGAAGGCCATATTCAACAAAAGAATTTTGCAATAGATAAAGCAAGTTATGACTGGGTTTTATCTCTGGATGCAGATGAAGCATTGAGTCCGGAATTGCGTAAAAGTATTTTGGAGGTAAAAGAAAAGGCTTCTTTTCAGGGCTACCGAATGAACAGACTAACCAATTACTGTGGTCACTGGGTAAAACATTGCGGCTGGTATCCGGACACTAAAGTAAGATTGATAAGTAAGCATCAAGCCAGATGGACAGGGGTGAATCCTCACGATCGACTGGAAATGTTGAACGGAGAAGAAACGGGATTCCTTAAAGGAGATATTTTACACTATTCATACTACACGAAAGAAGATCATTTTAAACAGATCGAATATTTTGGTAACATTGCAGCCAGAGAACTGTTCGAAAGAGGAGGAAAGAGCAATTGGTTTAAAGTCTGGACAAAAGTCATAGCCCAATTCATTAAAAGTTTCTTCCTAAAGACGGGTTTTTTGGATGGATGGACTGGGGTTTTGATCTCGGTGAGAAGTGCCTACGCTACCTATAGAAAGTATGTAAAACTAATGGAATTGCAACGGCAAAATGAAGTTGGATAAAATTATCATTTCAAGAACGGACAGCATTGGTGATGTTATGTTGACCTTACCGATGTGCGTGTGGTTAAAGGAGAATTTTCCGAACACACAATTGATTTATTTGGGGAAGAAATACACCAGGCCGGTGATCAATTGCTTTTCTGTCATTGATCAATTCATAGACTGGTCTGAGATCGAAGCATCACCAAGTGCGCAGCGACATGAAATTCTCCGCGAATTGGAAGCAGATGCGATCATCCATGTATTTCCGAATAAAGAAATTGCTGGTTTGGCAAAGAAAGCACGGATCCCACAAAGAATAGGGACATCTCATCGTAGTTTTCATCTTCTTACTTGTAATCATCGATTGAATTTTTCCAGGAAGAATTCAAATCTTCACGAAGCCCAATTGAACTTTGAATTACTGAAACCATTTGGTTGTAAGACGATTCCATCAATGGAAGAAATCAACCAGGTTGTTTCATTTTTCAAAGTAAATCAAGGTGTATCTCTGCCTGCTGAGACCGAAGCATATTTTTCGAATGCATCTAAGAAGATCATTCTCCATGCACGTTCTCAAGGGAGTGCAGTTGAATGGCCTATTGAGAAATATGGAGAGCTTGCGCTGGAATTATCCAGTCGGGGTTATAAGGTCTTTTACACTGGGACCGAACAGGAAGGTGAGGGCATTCGACCATTCATTCCGGTAAACCAAAATATCATTGATCTTACAGGTAAACTCGATCTGGAACAATTGATCCTTTTTATTTCAAGGGTTGATGCATTAGTGGCTTGCTCTACTGGACCACTGCATATTGCAGGTGTTACCGGAATCTTTGCTATTGGATTGTTCTCACCAAGAAGGCCAATACACCCTGGAAGATGGATGCCGATCGGACCAAATACGTGCACCCTTGTTCATGATCAGGATTGTCCGGATTGTAAGAAAAAGAAACAGTGCGGCTGTATAAGTCAGATCACTGTTGAGAAGGTGCTCAGAGAAATTGGTTAACTTTCCTCATCGGTAAGTTCATTTCAAATATTATTTATGGCAATTGGATTGTCGCATTAGGCGCGGCAATTTTCACGTTTGGTTGGTCTCGTTTTGTGCAGAATCAACAACCAGTGATTTATGCACTGATCATTTTTTGTCTTGTTCTTGGTACCTATAATTTTCATCGTTTGATCAAATCATCAGGAATCAATAATCCGTCGGTTTGGTTGACATGGGTTAACGCGAATAGAAGAGGTTTATGGATTTTATCTATGGTATCCTTGTTAAATGGTGTCGGCGGTTTGTTGATCTTCGTTCCTTCTGGCATAGAAATATGGATTGGCACCGGACTCATTGCGGTAGTTTCTGTTTGGTATGTTTTACCCGTTGTAAAAAAACCATTGCGGGATGTACCTTATATTAAAACAATATTGATCGCCGTGGTTTGGTCCTTCATGTTGATCTATGTTCCGATGGGGGGTATTGTGGAAAATAAAATGTGGCCCTCCCTTACTGGTTTTCTTTTTATTTATGGAATAACAGTCCCTTTTGACATACGTGATCTGAAGTATGACGAAGTCGAAAAACGAACGCTTCCAATGGTCATTGGCATGAGATCAAGCAAGATCCTATCGCTGGTGTTTGTTACAGTATTTTATGTTTATATCGCAAAAATCAATGTAAATATTCTGGAATCACTCCTTTTTGTTGGGTCATACCTGATCTATGTTGGATTGATACTTGGCATTACTCCACGAAGTGATGACAGATGGTGTGTGGCTTTGGATGCAAATCTCATTCCATTGGGAATGGCTTTTTATTTGTCTGAAATTCAATTATAGGACATTGAAAAGGAAATCTGTATTTTCGTACAAAACCATGTTATGCTTAAGCTCTCTTTATTTCTGATTGGCGTTATTGCCATTTCATCTACTTACGCTCAGCGAGAAGACAATAATTATTGTTCTAAAAGAAGATCAACTGAGTATCCCACGAAAAGCGCCTCACTGTCTGTTGGACAGATTGCAGAAACGGAAAAGTATGACGTGCATTTTTACGCGCTCGATATTGCCATGAATAATGTGGTAACGGACGTAGTAGGAACAGGAGAGATCCACGGAACAACAGTTGTGGCTCTGGACTCTGTTCTTTTTGAGTTACACAGTAATTTTACGATTACGCAGATCCGTCTGGATGGTACTCCTGTAAGTTTTAATAGAGCTGGGTCGGCAGTGAAAGTTCCATTGAATGCAACAACAGGGACGGATTTTGTGGTGGCAGTTGATTACAACGGAACACCCCCCACAGCAGGAACAACACCTTTTGGAGGTGCGGGTATGACAGCTGCTTCTTCTCCTACTTGGGGGAACAGGGTGGTTTGGTCATTGTCAGAGCCCTTTTCTGCCTATGAGTGGTGGCCATGTAAACAATCACTTACCGACAAAGCAGATAGTTCTCAAGTTAAAATAACGGTTCCGGATACTTGTATGGCAGGCTCGAATGGATTATTAGAGAACGTTGTTGATCTGGGTAATGGTTTCAAACGTTTTGAATGGAAACACCGTCATGCGATCGATTATTACCTGGTTTCGGTTTCTGTCGCAAAGTATATTGATTATACAATCTATGCGAATCCCGTTGGTGCTCCGGCTCCGATCATGATCCAGAACTTTATTTACGATAATCCGGCAACGCTTACTAATTTTCAAACGCGCATCAACGAAACAGCAGATTTTATCGAGTTGTTTTATGAGCTGTATGGACCTTATCCTTATGAAGATGAGAAATATGGACACTGCATGGCTCCGCTATCCGGAGGAATGGAACATCAGACGATGACAACACAAGGATTCTTTGAAAAAGGATTGACTTCTCATGAGCTTGGACATCAATGGTGGGGCGATCATGTAACGTGTGCTTCATGGTGTGATATCTGGGTCAATGAAGGCTTTGCGTCTTATTCTGAGTATTTGATGTTGGAAAATCTGTATCCAGCAGAAAAGGATCAGCACATGCTTGACGTACATGATAATGTGATGTCACAAACAGGGGGAAGTGTTTGGGTGTTGGATAGCTTAAATGAAAACAGAATCTTTTCAGGTCGCCTCACCTATGATAAAGGGGCAAGTATCGTTCACACGATGCGTTATTTGATCAATGATGATGTTCAGTTTTTTAACGCATTACGATCCTTTCAAACAGCTTATTCGGATAGTACAGCGAAAGGAATTGACCTGAAGGAACATTTGGAAGCCGAAACATCGGTCGATTTAGCGCCGTTTTTTGAGCAATGGTATTTTGGAGAAGGATATCTTACGTATTCAGTAAGATGGAATCAGGTCGGAAATAATGCATACGTTCAGATTTCGCATAATTCATCGAAACCAACAGTAACTCCAACGTTCACAAATCCAATAGATCTAAAATTCACACGCCCTTCTCTGCCTGACACGACGATACGTTTCAATATTTCTAGCAATCAGGATTTGTTCCTGCTTGAAAATATCGGTCAGATCAATAACAGCATCACCATCGATCCATTAAACTGGGTAATTAATAAAAATGGCACCATTCAAAATGATCCAAATCTGCTTGGTGTTGAAGGGAATGAGAATCCTGGACTGGTTCTGTATCCTAATCCGGTTGAGGACGTGCTGTATATTAAAGGAGATAAAACTCAATATGACTACCTCATCTATGATATGAGAGGACAAGTGGTTATGAAAGGATCTGCTGACGCATCGATAGATATAAGTAGCCTTTCAAGCGGATCATATGTTGTTGAGCTGAATGGTTTGAGAAAGTTGATCAATAAGCGATAAGCACTATTCTTTCTGCTTCATTGCCTCAAGTGATGTATCCTCTCCAAAACGAGGCTCATCACTGATCTTAATAAATTCGTGATCAAGAAAAGCTCTCGCACCG
Source organism: uncultured Bacteroidota bacterium (assembly GCA_937899625.1). GTDB lineage: Bacteria > Bacteroidota > Bacteroidia > Flavobacteriales_D > Crocinitomicaceae > M0103. The sequence continues at coordinate 61,000 of CALCCB010000075.1, read as the reverse complement.
AAACCACATTCAAAAGACATGTTAGCCGATAACCTGGCCCTTTTACCTCCACCTGTAATGCTGATCTCACAACCGTCTTCGTTGGTGTAGATGTATGCCGTGTCTTTTAGATAGGCAATGCCGTCTGCCATTGCAAAATGATAGGTGGGTCCACAGATCACCTCAACCTGAAAATGCAATGAATCCGTTCCCAATTGTTCCAATACGGCAAAGCCACCATTAAAGCCTACTTCTAGCTGTTTGGTTTCCTCTGAGAACCACATATCATTGATCCAGTAGAATTCAACCCCATAGGATCCTGTAAGGTCTGCGCTAACTTCATTTACTTCTGAAATTTCTTCAAGTGATTTCGTTGAAAGAGGAAAATAGGTATGATCATTTGTATTCAGTGAAACATCAAAGGATTTGTTGCCGCTCCCGGAGATCCATGTTCCTGTAAGTTCCTTTTCATTTTCTTCAAGGTAAAAAACTCCAGTAATTTCATCCTTGTAGCTCTCTTCGAGATAGATCACGCGGTCAACCATTTGACCCTTTAATTGAATGTAGTTCTTCTTCCCGGCATATCGATAAACCCCTTCAAGTTCTCCTGTTGTTCTGTTAAAGGAGTTAAACGCCACTTCAATAGGGTACTTGTCAATTTTTCCCGTTAATTGAACTTCAACTTTATCTACCTGAGCCAACAGCGATCCACAAAAAAGGGAAAGGATCAGAGATTTTAAGACATGGTTTTTCATATCAATTCAGAAATTAATCCAAGGTACAAAAAAGAATATGCAGAAAATCGAAAACTGGGAGTATATGTCCAATCACTTTTTTGATTGCGACACTGCTTTCTCTGTATTCTTCACAAAGATCAGCTTGTGTTTGCTCTTTGGGTTTTCTCGCTGCTCCAATTCGAACAGACCAATAGACCTGATGAGCGGGGTTAACTTTTCGAATCCGTAGTTTCTGGAGTCAAAATTGGGTTGTTTCTTTTGCAGGAGACTCCCTACATCACCAAGAAATGCCCATCCATCATCATCTGAAAGATCGGATATGGTTGTTCTGATGAGGTTAATGTCTCGTTGTGTGATCTTATCAACGTTGTTCCTTTTGGAATTAATCGAAGTATCGTCCTTCTTTTCGGATTGCCCTTTCAGGATTTCGATATAAATAAACTTGTCACAAGCAACGATGAAAGGGTTGGGAGTTTTCTTTTCTCCAATTCCAATCACCTGCATTCCTGCCTCCCTGAGGCGAGTGGCAAGTCGTGTAAAATCACTGTCGCTCGAAACCAGGCAAAAACCAGTTACTTTCCCGCTGTACAGGATGTCCATAGCATCGATGATCATCGCTGAGTCTGTTGCGTTTTTACCAGAAGTATACCCGTATTGTTGGATTGGGGTAATTGCATTTTCAAGCAACAGGTTTTTCCACTTTGAAAGATTGGGCTTTGTCCAGTCACCATAAATTCTTTTAATCGTTGGATTTCCGTATTTGGTGATTTCCTCCATCATCTCTTTGATGTGTGCAGAAGGTATATTGTCTCCGTCAATAAGGACGGCTAAGTTGAGATTATTCATAAAGTTTTGATTGGTTGTGCCCGGGTAGATCAATGATTGTTTTTAAGAGGATCTGTTGGCAACTGAATATAAAGATACACTAAAAAAGCACACAGGGCTCGAAACAAAGGGTTTTCTTCCCGGAATGGATCAAAAATATCGTAATAAATGAATTTAAAAACCCCCTATATATAGGAGAAGTAGATTGTTGTGAATGATAAATAGAGTAATAAAGAATAAATATTTGATTCGTTTGGTGGTAGGCTTGTGAAATAGTTTTGAAGAAAAAACAAGTCATGTTCGTATTACTTAAAATATTCGGATTGATCCTTTTAACGGATCTTATAACAGGGACGGTACATTGGTGGGAAGATGCATATGGGAATCCCAATTGGAAGGTCCTTGGGAAACTAGTAGTAATACCCAATCTGGAACATCATGAAAAGCCCAGAAAATTTTTGAAGGATAGCTCATGGTCGAGAATTAGATTGTCACTCATCATTGCAACCATTTTGTTAGCAGGAGCCTATTTTTTGAATGTTTTGGTTTGGGAGGTTGTCTTTGTCCTTATCTATGCTTCATTTGCGAATGAGCTGCACGCTATTTCTCATCGAACTAAAAAGGAAAATGGCAGATTGATAGGATGGTTGCAATGGATTGGATTAATACAGTCAAAAAGAATGCATGGTCTGCATCACACTTCCCCATACAACGTGAACTATTGTGTAATGACCTGTTATCTCAATCCAATGCTGAATAAGCTGGGCTACTGGGAAAAGATCGAACGCTTTTTTCTCCTTTTTGGAATCAAACCTACCAGGGGTTTACCGGTGAGAAATGGATATTAATGCATTAATCAAGCAAAGAGTGCCTTGACAACTTCTTCGATCTTGCCGCACTGAACGAGCTCTATTTTAAAGCGTTTCGGATCAATTCCTTTGCAATATTTGGAGATCACAATGCGCTCGAATCCGAGTTTTTCGGCTTCAAAGATGCGTTGCTCTATTCTGTTGACGGGTCTTATCTCACCGGACAGACCCACCTCTGCAGATAAAGCGATCTTTGAATCAATAGGGAGATCCGCGTTTGAGGAAAGTACCGAAGCAACAACGGCGAGATCAATGGCTGGATCATCCACCTTAATTCCTCCAGTAATGTTCAGGAATACATCCTTCGCCCCCAAGCGGAATCCACAGCGCTTCTCCATTACGGCTAGCAACATGTTTAAACGCTTTACATCAAAACCTGTTGAGGAACGTTGAGGAGTTCCATATGCAGCAGTGCTGACCAACGCCTGAACTTCTATTAGCATGGGACGTAAGCCTTCAAGCGTTGCGCCGATCGCAACACCACTCAATGTCTGATCTGTGTTCGTGATCAATATCTCAGATGGATTTTCCACTTGACGAAGACCGCTCCCCACCATTTCGTAGATGCCCAACTCATTGGTACTCCCAAAACGATTTTTAATGGATCGTAAGAGACGATAGACGTGATTTCGGTCTCCTTCGAATTGAAGAACGGTGTCTACCATATGTTCCAGGACTTTGGGACCTGCTAATGTTCCTTCTTTCGTAATATGTCCGATCAGGAACACTGGAATTCCGGTTTGTTTCGCGTATCGAAGTAACTGAGCAGTGCACTCTCTGACTTGGGAAATACTACCCGGTGAACTTTCAATATTTGATGAGAAAAGCGTTTGAATGGAGTCGATCACCAACAATTGTGGTTGCGTATCTTCCGCTTGTTTAAAAATGTTCTGAAGATTGGTTTCGGTTAGTATATAGCATTGCTGATTTTCAAGCCCAATGCGTTCGGCTCTCATCCTGATCTGTTGTTCACTTTCTTCTCCGGAAACATACAGGATTTTCAGTTGAGTTTCCTGAATGGCCATCTGCAACATCAGTGTAGATTTTCCAATTCCAGGCTCACCACCAAAGAGAACAAGAGATCCGGGCACTAATCCTCCACCTAATACTCGTTGAAGCTCTTTGTCACGAAGAGGTAGTCGCTGCTGGTCACTCTGTTCAACATCCTGCAATGGCTGAGGTTTTGCGTTCTTGGTCACACCGGAGAAAGCAACAACGGTCGGAACGGTTTTTTCGATTAGCTCCTCTACAAAAGTATTCCACTCCTTGCATGAAGGACATTTACCCAACCATTTTGGAGTTTCATAACCACAATTCTGACAAAAAAACGCTGATCTCAGTTTAGACATAGGTTAAAGATAATTCAAATCATAGAATTGATAACTTCCTCAAGTTCCAAGGATCGAAATCAAGGAGAATTTCTATTTTTAATCCAAACAAAACAACAATGGCGATCAACACGAAATTACTGGGACAGATATGTACAGTGCCTGGTGCACCTGGGTTTGAAAAGAGAATTAGAGATCTGGTTCTGAAAGAGCTGAAAGGATTGACCGATGAGGTGCAAACCGATAATATGGGTAATGTTTACGCGATCAAAAGAGGCTCTTCAAAGCCTGCGGATCGTAAAAAAGTCATGATCGGTGCCCATATGGATGAGATCGGTTTTATCGTAACTCATATTGATGATAAAGGATTTATTCGTTTTCATACTCTTGGGGGTTTTGACCCTAAAACATTGACAGCTCAGCGCGTATTGATCCATGGGAAAAAGGATGTTATTGGAGTTATGGCTTCCAAACCGATCCATGTCATGACAGCAGCAGAAAGAGAAAAGGTAGCGAAGCTCTCTGACTATTTTATTGATACAGGTTTGCCCGCTGAAGAGGTAAAAAAACTAATCAATATCGGTGATCCCATTACACGAGAAAGAGAATTCATCGAGATGGGAGAATGCGTAAATGGAAAAAGCTTGGACAATCGATTGGCTGTTTTTATTTTGATCGAAACGCTTCGAAAACTGAAAGGGAAAAAGGTCCCATATGATATTTACGGAGTCTTTACAGTTCAGGAAGAAGTCGGAATTCGTGGGGCAAATGTTTCTGCATTGCGCATCAATCCTGACTTTGGATTCGGTCTTGACACAACCATTGCTTTTGACCTTCCAGGTGCAGCTGCGCATGAAATGATCACTAAACTGGGTGATGGTGCAGCCATAAAGATCATGGATGCTTCAACCATTTGCGATTACAGAATGGTGGATTACATGAAAAAAACGGCAGATAAGCACAAGATCAAATGGCAGCCGGAGATCTTGACTGCCGGTGGAACAGACACTGCTGGAATTCAACGAATGACCGAAGGAGGATCAATCGCTGGGGCAGTTTCCATCCCCACGCGACACCTTCATCAAGTGATCGAAATGGCGCATAAAAAGGACATTGAAGGAAGCATAGACCTTTTAATGGCATGTGTAAGTGAATTGGATAAGTACAACTGGAGTTTATGACAAAGCTGAAGATCACTGATCTAACTGAAGAGAAAACTTTCTATCACAGGGAAAGGGATGCTTTTGGTAACCGCACAGCGGAGCCTTATCAGGCGGCCGTGAAAAGGAAAGTTCAAACCGTTCAAGGATGGAAAAGATTTGGTCATTACCTGATCGACCTGGTGATTCTCTATACGATCAATTTTGGGATAGGGTTCGTGTTTGCGGCGATAGATCCTTACACAGCGAGTAAAGTTCCGGATCTTACCTGGAATGGGGTTTCAATGTTGATTACAGGAATTTATTACTTTTCTGTCGAGGCAGCGATGGGGACTTCCATAGGAAAGCTGGTGACGAATTCAGTCGTGATCGACGAATATGGAGATAAGCCCGATAATGCCACTCTATTAGGAAGGTCGTTTGCGCGGATCATTCCGTTTGAAGCTCTTTCGTGCCTCGGCGAAAGGGGATGGCACGACACTCTTTCCAAGACGTATGTGGTGACCAAAACGGAACATGAGACGTTGAAAAGACTGATCGCTGAACAATCGGGAGGGTTTCGTGTAGACGAGCGTTCAGATATACTCGATTAGGGTCCGGGTTGGTTTTTTCTGTCTTTTTTCATTTTTGACTGGCGGCTGTCTGGATTGGTGGTATGCTGTTTTTGCCATTGGTTCTCTTGCCTTCAAGAAAGAATCACCCGGATCGTATGCACTTGTTGTATACTACAGGAATGAGATTGAGAACGGTTGGATGGATCACGCTGATTGGTCTCGTATTTACCGGTGTCCTGAACCTTCATTTCAGACATATCCCCTTTGAATGGTCCTTTTATCATGACTCTCAGTACGGTCACTGGTTGTTGATCAAGTTAATTTTGTTTGGATCAATGCTGATCATTGGGGCTTACCACGATTTTTACATCGGAAAAAGGGCACTTGAAGATCTCGAAAGACAACCTGATCCTAAGTTGAGAAAGATCGCTTCCTGGACAGGGAGAATCAACCTATTACTCGCCTTGGCGATCGCTTTTATTGGAATTGGATTGTCGAGAGGATTTTTCTAGGCAGTAATCGCCGATTATTTATCGAGAACCTTCGGAATCCTGAAGTAATCAGAATCTTTTTTAGGAGCATTCTTCAATGCGTCATCCTTTGAAATGTCCATTTTCACTTCATCTTCACGAAGCTTATTTACTTCATCTGTCATAAAGATCAATGGCTCCACATTTTCAGTGTCTACTTCGCTCAGCTTATCCATGAAATTCGTGATCTTTTCCATATCCGCCATGATTTCAGCTTTTTGGTTTCCCGGGAAGCGAAGTCTGGCAAGGTGAGCAATATGGTCTACAATTTCTTCTGTGATCTTCATGATGCAAAAGTAATTAGAAAATGTTTATGCTGAAAGATGCGGGTGTTCCTTCAATATCGGGTCATTGATGACCTCAAAACAATGCTGTGAAAGCTCCTTGTCGAACATTTCATTTACCTTTTCTTTTGAGATGAAGGGATGAATATAAAGTCTCGAAATTCCTGGATGCGCGGGACCAAGGAGATCTGTCGGATCAGAAAAGAGGTGATAATTGTTGGTGAAGGTTAGCGGGACAATTGGTAAGCCCAGCTGTTTTGCCAACTTAAACGCACCGGCTTTAAAGGGTACCATTCTCGGATTATCCTCGTCAGGAATTCCTCCTTCGGGAAAGATTACGATCGACCATCCCTCGGCCACAGCCTCACGAGCTTTTACGAATGACCTTCCTGCTTTCGAGCGATCCTTTCGGTATACTGGAATGTTCAATCCTTTGAAATACGTTGAAATAATGGGGTATTTCAATAATTCAGCTTTACCAAGGAATAAGAAAGGATGTCCCGGTAAGATCGAGTGCATGAAGAAAATGTCCAGATAGCTTGAATGATTAGCGACGATCACATATGGTCCTTCAGGAAGTGGATGGTCTTCAATTCGTTTCACATGATAAAAACAGAGGATCCGCATCATCCAGCTCCAGAAAACGAACAGTTTGAAGCTCTTCTTTTTCCACTGCGGACGAGATAAAAGGGTAAGAAAGAAGGGGTAAAGTAAAATCGCAAAGCCAGTGAAAACAATACCGATGTATAGTTTCCAAAACAGTGATAATACACCCGTCACGATCTGCATAGAACAAATTTAAAATATATACATTGTCCGGCACAGTGGTGTGTCAGGTTTCGCCCGAAATTAAGTATTTTCGTTGAAAAAATGGAGGAGATATGGCGAGAATACTCACGGGAATTCAAAGTACAGGAACCCCGCACTTAGGGAATATTTTAGGAGCGATCATTCCTGCAGTCGAAATGGCAAATGACCCGTCGAACGAGTCTTTCCTTTTCATTGCAGATATGCATTCATTGACACAGATTAAAGATGGAGATCTGCTGCGTGAAAACACGTATTCTACTGCAGCCACCTGGCTTTCATTCGGTATAGAATCTTCAAAAACAGTTTTTTATCGTCAAAGCGATGTTCCGGAAGTTACTGAGCTTATGTGGTATTTGCTGTGCTACTTTCCGTTCAGCAGAATGGAGCTTGCCCATTCTTTCAAAGACAAAAAAGATCGTTTGGAAGATGTGAATGGTGGATTGTTCTCCTACCCAATGCTGATGGCTGCCGATATTTTGTTGTACGATGCAGAGGTTGTCCCGGTGGGTAAAGATCAGTTGCAGCACCTCGAAATGACGCGAGATGTAGGCGCTCGTTTTAACAGTAAAATGGGAGAGACTTTTGTTCTGCCGCAGGACAAGGTGCAGGAGGATACTATGCTTATCCCAGGAACAGACGGGGAGAAGATGAGTAAATCGAGAAACAACTACATCGATATCTTTTTACCGGAAAAGCAATTAAAGAAACAGATCAATTCGATCGTAACAGATAGTAAAGAGCTGGAAGACCCAAAAGACCCTGATACTTGTCATGTGTTTGCATTGTATAGGTTATTGGCATCGATTGAGCAGCAGGAGGAAATGAGATCCAAATATCTGGCAGGAGGATTTGGTTATGGTCATGCAAAAAACGCATTGTATGAATTGATCCTTGAAAAATTCGAACCAAATCGAAAAATGTACGTACACCTGATGCAAAACAAACATGAGATCGATGCACAACTCAGCCTTGGCGCAGAAAGAGCTCGTAAAGTTGCTCAAGATGTGTTGAAAAGGGTTAGGACGAAAGTCGGTTATTGATACTCTATTTTGATATATTTGTTAATACTAAATTAAAAGATCATGAAATTCCATTCACTTTTGGCGCTTTCTTTCCTGACAACCGTACTAATTTCTTGTGGCGGCTCGAAAGAACAACAACAAAAGGAAGCAATTGGGGGAAAAATGTATGGAGGTGAATTCAAGTTCATGTCCTCCGAAAAGGTAGAAAGCCTTTTCCCCATGGAAAAAGTGGATCTTTATTCTCAACGGATCAATTGCCAGATCTATGAACCGCTTTTGAAGATTGACATTGAAACCATGAATGTCGTTCCATCAATAGCGGAATCGTATTCTGTTAGTGAGGATGCTAAGACGTTTAAATTTAAGATCAGAAAGGGAGTTAAGTTTCATGAAGATGATTGTTTTCCGAACGGAACTCGAGAGGTTACCGCCGAGGATGTGAAATTCGTACTCGAAATGGCATGTTCAGGATTGAAGTTCAATCAGATGAGCTATTTGCTGGTGGACAGAATTGAAGGAGCTGCTGATTTCAATAATCGTTCAAAAACATCTCTTCCAAAAACAGGTGTTTCGGGCATTAAGGTGAACGGAAATGAAGTGGAGATCAAATTAAAAGACGCATTTGTTGGGTTTGATAAGATTCTAACACATACAAATCTTGGAATCTTCCCTCGCGAGGCTTATGAGAAGTATGGTAAAGAGATCGGGACGCATCCTGTAGGTACAGGACCATTTATGCTGGACGAGATGTCAGCCAATGGAATTACCCTAAAACGAAATCCTGGTTACTGGAGAAAGGATGAGTTGGGTAACCAACTTCCATTCCTTGATAAGATCACAATGTCCTACACCAAAAAGAAGAAGGATGAGCTTTTGGCATTCAGAAACAAAGGAGTAGATATTGTATTGGAAATTCCTGTTGAAGAGATCGAGAATGTGTTTGGAACTTTACAAGAAGCTCAAGCAGGTAAAAACATTAAGCATAAGGTTGAGTCTGAGTCTTCAATGAACATCAACTATGTGGCTTTCGCATGTGAAAGTGAAGAGTTCAGTAATCCTTTTGTTCGAAAAGCATTTAACCTGGCTGTAAACAGAGATGTGATCGTTGATCAATATTTGTTGGGTGAAGGTTGGGCAACGAAACATGGTTTTGTACCAAAGATGGATAATTTCCCTTACGAGGATGTGAAAGGATTCAAAACAGATGCTGACCAAGCTAGAGCGTTTCTGGCGAAGGCAGGTTTTCCAAATGGAAAGGGCTTTCCTGCATTGGATTTTTATGTTAACGCGATCGAGGGATCATCGACGCATAAAATGTGTCAGGGAGTAGCTGATCAGATCAAGAAGGAATTAAGCATTGACTTGAAGATCAAACTGTGTACGATCAATGAACGCGATGATGCAATCAACAAAGGAAAGGCGAAGATCTGGAGATCAGGTTGGGTAGCGGATTATCCGGATGCAGAAAACTTCCTGAGCTTGTTCTATAGTGGAAACATTAAGGAAAACAGCATGACAGTGAATTCCTTCAGGTTCAGAAATACAGCGTACGACGCATTGTTTAGAAAAGCAATGATGGAAACGGACCTAGAGAAAAGAAATAAATTAATGGTTAAATGTGATCAGATGATCATTGATGAAGCAGCCGTGATGCCGATCATGACGGATGATTTTATCCTGATGGTTAATGCGAGAGTTCGTGATTTTAAAACGAATTCTATGGAGAATCTGGATTTTTCTTCTATCTTTATAAAGGAGCCAAAGAATAATTAAGGCCAAAGTATAACGTTTAACTCTCTACTTGCATTAGTAAAAAGTCACTGGAATGGTGACTTTTTTATTCCATTATTTCCCTGAGTACTTCTAGGGATCGTTCCACGTTAAAATTCGGAACATGCAGATTGTAATATCTCAATATAAGATTGAGTGTTTGCTTGCGTTGCACTGAATGAAATGGTTGTGGGATTTCATTTAAAAGAAGCATACGAAAAGCATCAACGGCCTCTCCTTTTTCGGCAGTTTGATCGAATGCATGATGTTCTGAAAAAGACCCCTCCTGTAATAAAAAGTAATCTCCTGGTTCCACATTAGGCATCAGTCCAAGATGATGGGTGAGCTGTGTGAGTGTTTCATGAGGAAAAGAACCCAGTTGATCTTCTCGGTTTAATAGTTCGATCTTTTTTTCAAGAAATTCAAAAAGAGACACATCCTTTTGTTCTGTCTTTAAGCATTGACGGAGAACATCCGCCAAAAAAAACGCGATTGATGAACGTAAAGGATGAAACGGGATCTCCACTGAGATACCAGTTGAGGAAGCCTCGGTCATTTTTCCTAGTTCACTGTCAGGTCTTGAATAGTAGGTGAATTCAACATGACTCATCGGAAACACCGCCGAATGCTTCTTTTTCCCCCCTTGAAAAATATAGCGCTGAAGTCCGTTGTTTCTGGTATAGAGCGTTAGTATTAAGCTGCTTTCTGAATAATTGATCTTATGCAGGATAATTCCTGTGTCTGTCTGCTTCACTGATTAATGAATTACCAGTACTTTGCCTACTTTTCTGCCCTGACCGTCATTTGCAGCTGTCCAGATGAGATAAACTCCTGTTTGAACTCTATCACCATTCAGCGTTTTACCATCCCAAGTTGCAGTTCCACCGTTCGAAGTGGTCTTATAGACCAAATTTCCGGCAATATCGGTGATCTTAACATCCGAATTGTATCGGATGCCCTGAATAGTTATGGGGCCTTGAAATTCAGGACGAGCAGGATTAGGGAAGACAGTTACAGAGCTGTACTCAGGATCTTCATACGTTGCGTTTGTGCGATAGGAGATCAATCCTTCGTCAGTGACGATGAACAATTCACCTGTCGAATGATCCAATTGAAGATCAAGAATATTGTCTGAGATGAGAGGAGAATTTTGCGTGGTATGTTGTTCTATGATCTCCAGGCCATCGGGAGATAAAAGGATGATACCGGAATTGGAGGTGCCGATCCATTTGCGATTTCCGCCATCTACTTCAATATCACTGATAGACGTGTTACCCAGTACATATTCAACGTTACCTTCATATTCTACCTTGATGCGCTGAGCGTTATATTCACCAGCACCAGCATCAAATGCTCCTTCTGAATTATACAGAACAGCAAAACCATTGTCTGTGCCGATCCAGATCTCGTTATCGAAATCAACAGCAAGAGCATTTACCCTGTTGGATGGTAGGTTTCCTGTTGTTTGTCCGGTATTGAGATTTTTGAACTTGTCATCTGAATTGTCCGAGAGCGTACCCCCATCATGGTAGCCAAAGATTCCTGCATTATCCAGAGAAAACCATTTGTTGCCGTTATAATCAATCACCATTTTCTTAGAGAAACGATTTTTTGCAGCAGTACCGCAATCATATGAGTACCATAGACCATCTTTGGAGTAGACATTCAGTGGCTTGTCTGAATAAGCATTTAATACCCATAGATTTCCTTTGTCGTCATAATTGACACTGGAAACCAATGACCATGTACCTGATGGGTCTGATGTTACCAAAGGAGAGTTTGATGGCGTGAATGTTTGGGTAACTTGACCGCTTTCATTAAAGAGGGATAATGGAACCTCAGAGAAAGTCCCGACAGCCATTTTTTCTCCCTTTTCTCGGTCGATACTTACGCTCAGGAAATCCCAGATCGGTTGCCCATTCCAAGCCGAGGTATTATCTCGGTCATGAAGGGTCCAAACCTCATCTTCAAAGGCATAAACTCCTGATCCACTGAAAGTAGGGGCAATGGATGAAAGGCCCCCTCCCGCAACGGCAAGTTTGCCATTGTGCCAGTCCATTCCGTAGAACTCATTTTTTGGAGGTCCATCAAAGGGAATCTTTAACGCTGAAAAGTTATTATAGAATCTGACGAGTCCATTCTTACCGTCAGCAATCCAGGTATAACCATCAAGTACCATTGAATTTTTAATGGATGGGAATTCACCGAATGAATAAGTGGTCGCTGAAAAAGCATAGGAAAGATCAGAATTGTATGCGAGCATTCCACCTTCAAAATTCACCATCAATGCCCCTTCATGCTGATCAATTGAATTGATTTCAAGAGAAAACGATTCTTGATTTACAAGTTGCCAGCTTGAGTTATCAACCCGAAATACTGAATCCGCCCCATAACCTGCCACCTTGTAGAGTAGGTATAATTGATTATCCACCATTTCGATCTCGGCGTATGGCTCATTCAGATCATAAGGGATTCGACTATCGATCACCCATTGAGCTGAATCGCTCAAGGCAATGTTATTCAGATACCCCCGATACAATCTTGTGCTGCTCAGGGCATAAATAGAATCATTTCTAAAATCAATATCGAGTATTGCGTCATTACCGCCAGTTGGATAATAGGTGTCTTTAACCTCATCTTTGTTTGGATCGATTTTTACGATTGAAAATCCGGTGGCCAGGTATATAAACCCGTCGTGCGCAACGATCTTATTGATTCGCTTTGAACCCTGGATTTGAGCAAGCTTTATGGCTGGAATATTAGTTACGCGGCCATCTTTAAGCTTATCGAAATTCCCATTTTCATAACCAATGTATAACGAGTTACTACTGTAGAGCAGGCCGGTTAATGATATATCAGAAAGCCCATTTACTGCTGTCCAAAGACGTTTATCATCGTCTTCGATCGTATATTCAAGAAGACCATTTGTGAAAGCTGAATAAACGACCCCGTTCCCTCCGTCTACATCAATTGCTATTCGGTTGGGGACATGTAAACGCCATTGTCCCATTCCTACCTGTGCAGATGCCGCAGAAGAGAATATCAGGAGAATTAAGAAGATCGATCGCATAAAATAGAATTGCATTAAAATAACGCAGGGATGTCAAAAATATTGGAAAGTACTTGAATTTACAACTAAATGAGAAGCCTGTTTGCATGGCTGACTTTCCCTTTGTATTTTTGACGCCCATATTAGGCTCCGTAGCTCAACTGTATAGAGCACTGGATTTCGGCTCCAGCGGTTGGGGGTTAGAATCCCTCCGGGGTCACAAACAAGACTCACTTATCGAAGTGAGTCTTTTGTTTTTTCATACCATTCAAAATGGTCTTTTTTGATACGTTCTTTCTCCGCTCGAATGAACTCCAGAAAACCTTTAGCCACAGGAGATAATTTTCTATCCTTTAGCCAGATCATTCTCCACTCAGTGAGAATGGGCAAACCCTTCTTTTGAATTATTATCAATGAACCGTCGATTAATTCGCGCCTCATCCAAAGAATGATTTCGGGTTTTTATTTGAGACAATTGTCTTTTTCATACATTTACTCTAAGTATCTCAAGATGAAAAAAACGTTGTTTCTGCTCCTCATTGCATCAGGACTATTCTTTGCCTGCAACAAGCCTGTCTATAAATACAATTCAGATTTTGAGGGAGTTTGGAAAACGGATATCATCTTTGACACTATTTTGAACATGAACGTCAGAAGTGAGATCATCATTGATGGAGCTGATGGAAGTTTTAAAAACACATGTTCTCCCTGTGGAACTGATCTTTGCAATTGTGTGAGTACTCAATTTGGTAAGGCAGTCATGAATTCGTCAAGAACACAAATGAAGATCGGTAGTTCAAATTACCCTTTGCGGATCGACGAAGAACCGTATCAAAATTCCAATGGAATCTGGACGATGAAAATTCAGGGGTTGGTTTACTATAGACAGTGAATTAATACCTGACACCCATTACACAGACATCATCGATCTGATCATAGCCTTCCACCCAGTTTTCGAATTCAGATTTCATCTGCTCTCCAATTTCCTGAAGTGATTCATTGGAATGTTCCACAAGGAAAGCCTTCATCTTAGTGTACTTGTATTTTTTCCCATTTGGCCCTCCAAATTGATCAGCAAACCCATCGCTGAATAGAATAACCGTGTCATCCGGTTGTAACTGAACCGTATGTGAGGTGAACGGTTTTCTGTCTTCAAAGTGACCGATGGGTTGTTTGTCTGCCTTGATCTCTCTTAGATCTTCACCTGATAAAATGTAAATTGGATTATTTGCTCCTGAATAGGTCAATTCACCGGTTTGCGTGTTAAGGCAGCACAGGGCGATGTCCATTCCGTCCCTTACCTCAGAATACCCTTGTTGACGAAAAGCATCTTCCACTAGGATTGTCAATTTATTCAGGATTTCGGCAGGATCAACAAGATCGAATTCCTTGATCGCTCGATTAAGACCATTGTTTCCAACTATACTTACGAAAGCTCCTGGAACTCCGTGTCCAGTACAATCTACCACCGCAAAATAGACGAGGTGATCCACTTTGCGAACCCAATAAAAATCTCCAGAGACAATATCTTTTGGTTTAAATAGTACAAAGGATTCCTTAAAACAGCTGCTGATGTATTCGCTTGTTGGGAGAATAGCGTCCTGGAGACGTTTCGCATAACGGATACTGTCCATGATATCCTTGTTCTTTTCTTCAACGATCTCTTTTTGCTTTTCGATCTCAATTTTTTGTTCTACAATTTCGGCAGTTCGTTCTTTGACAACTTCTTCGAGATGTTCTTTTTGTTTTCTGATCCGTCGATTGGCAAATTTCACGGAGAAATAATAGAGGACAATACCTATCAGAATATAAATGATGTACGCCCAGATCGTTCTGTACCACGGTGGCAATATGGTAAAAGTATAAGTGGCTATTTCCGACTCAAAACCGTAAATGTTCCTGGCTTTAATGTGTAATGTATATGTTCCTTCTTTGAGGTTTGTATAGGATTTTTTATTGTTCGTTGACCAACTTGTCCACTCCTCGTCCTGACCGTCCAGCTTGAAGCTGAATTCGGTTCCTTCTTCATCGTAGAAAGTGGTCGCTGCAGCTTCGAATGAAATTTCTTTTGAGGAATACGGAAGTTCTGGGAATTTGATTTTCTGATCTTTTGAAAAGCGCATTCCCGAATACAACACGCTATCAGACCATGTCAATTGGCGGAGGAAACAGGAAAACCCGGGATCATAATCTTTTTTGATCTCTGGATTGTATACCATTAATCCATTGGGACCACCTAACCATATCGATCCGCCTCGGTCATCGAATAGTCCGTGAACGATGTCTGTGGAAAAGCGCACGAAATCTATCGAATTCCAAGAGTGCTGAGCATTGTTTTCAAAAAAACCGATCTCATAATGAGTGTTATCGTGAACAAGAATAGCCCATAATCGCCCTGAAGCATCTTTAAGCAATCGGTGAACAGATCCTTTTTTAGGGAAAGTATAGATGTTGGATGGAATCAATTGATTTCCTCTGATCTCAAACAGGCCATTATCATTTCCCGCATGAGGAACCCCGTCGATCAAAGTGATATAATGTGCTCCGTCTTTCCCATTCCCAATAGTAGACAATCTGCCTTTTGTTTTAACGGTTGAGACATGGGCTTTGATAATACCAGAGGCAATGGTTCCTAACCACAGTGTCCCATCAGCTTGAACGTTAATATTGAAAATGTCCTCTGAAAATCCGTTGATATACCCCTCATCTGTGAAGCCAGCTCCGTTCCAACGGATCGAGCTCAACCCATCATAATTGGCAACGAAAACAAGATTCGGATCTTTTGGGGATTGTGCAAAATTGTATGGACCGCATTTTGAGACCAATGTGAGTGTTCCGAATTTTTCACGAAGCATCCAAACACCATTGTTCGCTGCGACCAATAGAACGGTGTCTCTGCCAAATGCAACAGTTTTTATGCCATAACAATCGATATTCAAACCATTCACTTTCTTGATCCTTTCAGCATGATCGCCTTGCTGATCATTCAGGTAATATACCCCACTAAGTGTAGCAAAATATTTGATTCCCTTAAATGCACAGATCCCTTCAACACCACTGGTCATCCCAAAATTTATCCCGAAACGGCTGACAGGTGATATGATGTCAATTTTGGAAATTCCCTTGTTGGTTCCTACCCAAATGTTTCCCTCACGATCCAGATATTGACAATTGATGTTGTTGTCGATCAGTCCCGTTCCAATATCAATTCGATAGATCAACCTGAAGTTACGATCATAGACAAGCAGTCCATCTGAAAAGGACCCGCTTGAAAAATACTTATCATACACATTGATAGCATTGTACGCAGGCTTAATATTTTCCAGCACCAAAGTTTCCGGATAAAAAGGATCTGAAATATTTGTGATGTTCCCTTCAGTAGTCTGCAAGTAGGTACCATTATCAAAATTAAGGATCGAGTAGATCTTTTCGTCTAAATTGTACTTGCCTCCGTTGGGTGCGGGTTTGAAATCTCCACTTTCAAGCGAATATAGCCCGGTCGCCGATCTTGCAGCATAGATCTTTCCGTCAGCATAGAACATACCGTAATAGGCATCATTTTCTGGACTTTTCCAGGCCTTTAGTTTTTTGTTCTTGTATTGGTAGATGATATCTCCATAATAGAAGAATACTCCGTCATTGGTGACTTTAATGGTTCTGGGATTTTTTAGATCCGTGCCCTTATCGAGTTGAGTAGCAATGGAGACAAAATGTGCTTTACCGCTGGCATCCGATTCCAGATATCCAAGATCTCCCCTGGCTCCGACATAAATGATACCTTCCGGTGAGGCTGCTAAAGCATTGACTTCGTAGCTATCATTCTTTTCATTCAGAACTTTAATGGTCTCCCATTTTCGACCATCGTAAAGAAGCACTCCGGTCTTATTTCCGAAATACATGATCCCATTCTGGTCTTGTGCTATCGAGAAGATCTGGGTTTGACCATTGTACTCGGTACTCGGATAATTTCTAATGTTCAGTGAGCCGAGCTGACGATTGTTTTGAGCGAATGAAATTACGCAAAACAAGCACATGAATAGTACTGTTGATATGGCCTTTGTGATCATTCCCCCTTGTTTCATGTGTTAAAAATAAAAAAAGCCCTGCGTTAACAAGGCTTTCTATTTAAATCACTTTTGAATGACAATTCGTTTGGTTATTAGATTTCCATCAAATTCAACTTTCAAGAGATATACTCCGGTTGTCAGATCAGTGAGCTCCATCTCAAGTTCCTGCCCATGATACATGTAGCCTTCTTGATGTTCTCGAACAATTCTTCCTTGAGCATCAACTACCTGAAAAGCTGCTTGATTAACATCTCCTGCAAATAAATTGATCTGGAACAATCCTTTTGATGGGTTAGGATAAACGGATAGACTGTTCACCCATTTCAATTCTGAAATTCCATCGGTAATATCTCCAGCAATAGCCTCGGTTCGGTTAGAACGAGTCGTATTGTTGTTTTCTACGTGCATTGTGGTTGATACACAAGGCGCTTCCAAAGGAACTTCTATGACATAGTACAACGATGTTGCTGTTCCTAATGGTGCATTCAAGTCACTATATGAATTCACGTTACTTGGAAGAGAAGTCAGCATCGTCCATCCTGCAGCATCATCGTAACGAAGTATATTATAGGTAGTGTAGGAGAAACCAGTGTAATTATCCCAGATCAGATTGACTTCCTGTGAAACACCAATGTTTTGTGTCAGGTGGATGGTCTTGTGTTGAGAACTGATGTATGATTCAGTACCACAACTATCAACTGCGGAGATCTTATATCTGTATGCTTGAACAGCAGGATTTGAAATGGTGTCAATATAGATACTTAAGGAATCATAAGGCACTGTTCCCATCAAATAGTATAATCCTGCAGAGCTACTTTCTTTATAAATGTTGTAGTGGTCGATTCCGGTTGTGGCAATTTTTTCCCATGCCACCTTATTGTGCTGAGATGGAGTGACAGTAACAACACAAATTGGATTTGGAAGTGGGTTCTCGTATTCAATTTCAAAAAGTTCATATCCCTCGCAACCGTTTGCTCCGGTTACCGAAACCCAGTATTCGTCAGGTGATAGACCTATTAGATCTTGAGTTGTTGCACCAGTCGACCAAACATACGTATAAGGTAACGTTCCTCCGATTGGCGAAATATAGATTCCGCTTCCCCCTTCTCCACAACCGATGTTCACGATGGAATCCATAATGATTCCCGGGGCATTTGTTTCACTGATCGCAACATTAGCTGTTGTCAAGCAGCTTTGGTTGTCAATGACCGAAACAGTATAAACTCCTGCTGCGAGACCAGTAGCATTAGGACCGCTTTGTCCGTTCGACCAGATGTAGGTATAAGGTCCAGTAGTTCCATTCACGACTGCAGTTGCACTTCCGTTACTTAAATTACATGAAGCGTCATTGGAAGTAAACGCAATGCTCACTTCTCCTGGTTGTTCTACCAGGATTGAGGCTACTGCAATGCAGCCTTGACCATTTGTTGCGATAACTTCGTATGGACCAGCTACCAGGCCATTTACATCCTCCGTTGTTGCACCATTCGACCAAAGGTATTGGATGCCCGAAGTATTCCCAATAGGAGTTATATCGATGGCGCCATTGTCTTCGCCAAAACAACTTACATCAATGACATTGGTAACGGCCAGTGTAGGGGCTTGCGCGTCAGATATTGTAGCGATGGCAAAGTCAGAACAGCCTTTATTATCTGTAACAGTTACAACATAGATTCCTGCTTCAAGGTCACTTGCAATGTTCGTGTTATCCCCGCTGGTCCAGCTATAGCTGTAAGGAGGATTTGGACCGATTACATTTGCAATGGCTTGACCATCGGCCTGTAAACAGCTTGCGTCAAGTGAGTTGGTTATAATTTCCATATCAGAGTCTGGAATTATAATCTGTTGAGTAAACATTGCTGTATCCCCACAATTATTGAAAGCGATCATAGTAACGATGTAGGACCCTGGGGTATTGTAACTATGTTCAACAGGCTCTAGTGCGGCACTAGACAATTCAATTCCTGAATTATCGCCAAAATTCCAAAAGAACTCATTTCCTCCATATCCACGAAAGACAACGGGTTCTCCAAGACAAACATATTCATCAAAATCAATGAAAAATCCTGCGTTCTCTATTTCTGCCCCTGAACCAACTGTAAGAACAAATTGCTCCGTTGCTGAGAGTCCACAGCCGTTAGTTATTGTTGCTTGAACATTGTAGATGCCGGGAGAAGAATATGAATAGTTTGCCAAATGGTAAACTACCATTGTTCCCTCAATATTCAAAACAAGAGAATCTTGAGACGCAATTGTTGTTCCATTACCCATGTCCCAAACCAAAGTCGAAGCAGCGTTATATGGAGCGGCAACTAGTGGGACATTGTCACCTGGGCAATAAATTTCTTGTGGGGTTCCAGCATAGATAAACTGTGGAGGAATATTAGTTCCTGCTGCTATTTGAGCGAATAAAGTAGTGTCATTACCACATGAATTTGTAATTGTACATGAAACTAAATAGGTGCCCGCTGAGGAATAACTATGGAAACCATCTCTCGAGTCAGAAAATGTGCCATCACCAAAATTCCACAGAAATGTACCTGAATTTTCATATTGATATGCCGAGCTTACATTATACTGAAAGCCATCTCCAATGCAAATCTCACTTGGAACATCCGATGTGATCGCAACATTTGGGTTTATTGGAAGATTAGTTACGATCTGCACCGTCATTGTTAGGGTTGTATCATTACCACAACCGTCAAAGAGTGTAACCCCCACATTATAAGTTCCGGGATTTGTAAAAATATGTGATGGGTATCGCACGTTACTGGTGCCCCCATCACCAAAATTCCAGCTATACGAAGATGCATTCGCGGTCGAAAATCCGACACTTGTACCAGGACAAGCCTGATTATTTATATTATTTATGTTGGCCCCAATGTATGCGTCACCTGAATAATATGGCACATTTGTCACGATGATCGGGTTCCCAATGTATGTAGCAGTATTTCCGCACCCATTTTGTAATGTTACGCTTGGAATATAGGTGCCAAACGATGGATATATATGATTTCCTGCTGTTCCCGTAAGGCCATCGCCATAATTAAAAAGATAATCAAGGTCCCAATTAGTGTAGAGATTTACTTGAGTTCCAGGGCATATAGCCCCACCATTTCCTGCATATACATCAATGAAACCACTTACCGGCAAATTATTCCCAACATGGATAATTGTATCAATGATCTGTACACCACAATTGGATTCAATTGTTAAGGTTGTAGTAAAGTCCCCAGCGGTTGCATAAGAATGGTTAAAGCTAGCCCATGAATTGTTTACAACCTCCTGATTTCCATCACCATAGTTTATGGTGTAAGTGACATTGGCATTGTTTTGAAAAAAACCCGCATCCCAGATTTGAATTTGATCTCCTACACAAACGGTATCTTCACTCAAATTGAAAAAAGGTTTATGCCCTGCCACAAATACAGTTTGACTGTAATTACCCATATAACTGCCAGAGGCATCAAATGCCATCATATTAACGTAGTAGTATCCAGCTTCTGAATAGATGTGCGAGGGTTGTTCAAGGTTAGATTGTTGACCATCGCCAAAATCCCATGAATAAGTAGAAGCACATTGTGTTTGGTTGTTAAACTGAACTGGCTGACCGTAACAGACATAGCTTGGGGCAGTGAAACCGAATGTTGCTTGAGCCCCATTCAACCCTAAATACATATTTACAGTGACATTATCCGAAACGCCATCTGCAGGGTTGTCTAAAGCCGTAACTGAAACAGAAGTCAATGGAAAAAACGGGGAAAGGTCCATGTTATCGGCAGAACAAAGACCTGTTGCAATAACGTTACCGTTAACGATCACATTCGCAAATGTCCAGCTCGGGCAATTTGTGCCCTGTAAGTTGAAGGATAAAAAGGCGGATGTAATATTGCCTTGTGCACACGAAAAATCAGTGATCGTAGCAGTTGTACCTGGTGTATCAGATCCGGATGCTGTAGCGAAAATAGGACAATTACAAGCATAGGAATAAGAGCTCGAAACTGCTAAGGAGATGAATATTGTGCTGACAAAGAGCCATTTATTGAAATTCATAAGTATGGTTAGTTTATTGAGAGCAAAGGTATTACATTCCTGTGAATTGAAAAAGAATCCGATTTACGCTGAAGTTATTTTCATTGAATTTTTAATTTCGTGATAATGGAAAAAAAGCTGAAAACAGAAGATGAACTTGAATTGATGATGTATATAGATCAAATTGCAGATGCTCAAGCAATTGTGATCATTATTCATGGGATGGGGGAACACGCGGGTAGATATGCAGAGCTGACAGAAAAATTGAATGGTGCTGGATATTCAGTATTGGCTTTTGATCATCGGGGTCACGGTAGATCATCAGGGAAGAGGGGGCATTCCCCTTCGTATGAGCACTTAATGAAGGATCTTGAAATGGTAATAAATGAATCTGTTCAACTGTTTCCTGGCTTACCGGCCTTCTTATTCAGCCAAAGCATGGGAGCAAATCTTGCATTGAATTATACCATCAGGAAGCAGGATTCCAGGGTAAAAGGTATTATAGCTTCTTCGCCCTATTTACGATTGGCTTTCGATCCTCCGAAATGGAAAGTATCCTTAGGTAGAATGGCCTCGGGAATTTATCCTGGTTTTTCTCAATCAACTGGTTTGGAAGTGGCTGCGATTTCGAGGATAACAGAAGTAGTAGAAAAATACAAGAAAGATCCCCTTGTTCATGATAAAATAACCGCTTCATTCTTTGTTAATGTTCACAAGGCCGGAGCTTATGCCATCCAAAAAGCTCATGAGATCAAAATCCCTGTGTTAGTTATGCATGGTGAGGCGGATAGATTAACTTCTGCTGAAGCTTCCAGACAGCTGGTCGAGCACTCAGGAGATCATGTGAAAGGATTTTTTTTTCCGGACGGTTATCACGAATTACACAACGATCTAGATGCAGATAGTGCTTATTTCAAGATGATCGGCTGGATAAAAAGCACATTAATCTGACACAAGTGGGAGATCTATAGTAAAGGTTGTTACTTGATCTGATGTAAGCCTCATTTCACCATAGTGCTCAGCTATAATATTTGAAACAATACTCAATCCAAGACCAGTACCATTTTTTCGATGTTTAGTTGAATAAAACTTTTTGAAGATTTTTTTCTGGTTTTCCTCAGAGATGGTGGGACCATTATTTTCGAAGTGTACTTGCACCCTAGACTCTTTAATTTTAGTAAAGATTTTAATGTATTTATCTGTTTGGTCTTCTGGTGATTCTTCAAAGGCTTCAATCGCATTTTTCGAAATATTAGTCCAAACCTGGAATAATTTCATCTCTATCCCATGAATGTTAATGGCATCATCTATTTCTATCAACAATGCAATATTATCTTTAATTCTGTGACGTATTAAAGGTTCAATTGATTTAATACTCTTGGCTAAGTTGATAGTTGATTTTTCTTGGGTGAGATCTTCTTTAACGAAATTTTGTAGATTTGAAATTACACCAGCTGATCGTTCTGAAGAAATCACAATTCCCGAAAGGAAAGAACGCAACAACCAAAGAATATTAATCCCCTTTATTATCTTTTCAGTATTTTCAAAGTGCAGAATATTAGCATACTCATCAAAATCTACGAGTTCAAAACCTGCATTATTCAACAGTGAGGCAATTTTAGAAATTTGCTCATCAGGTTGATTAATCAGAACACCCCTCAATTGACTAACTAGTTCTGATGAATTTTTAAGTTTTTGAATAGCCGTTCGGTGCTTACTCAAATAATCATGTGTTGAAGCAAATGACAAAATAAATTGATATTCTTCACTCGTAACTTCTGTTATAATAGTTAAAAACTCATCGATTAATTGATTGATCTCCTGTGCGGAAGCTTTAATAGAGCCAATTGGAGTATTTAGATCATGGGCAATTCCTGCAGCTACTTCACCTAATGTAACAAGTTTATCTTGAGCTATTAAGGTATTCGAAATTTCAAGGTTCACTCTTGTTTTTTCCAACACCTTGGATTCGAGTGTCTTATTCAATGAAATCAATTCATTTTCAAAGATTAAACTTTTATTAAAGTTGGTCAGCAACGAATAATAAACATCTAACATATCCGTAAACTCTTTGGCTTGAATCTTTTTTTGTAAACTTTCTGCTAAGAAAATAACCCCTTCAACTCCATTTGAGATGTTAGAAAAAGCATAAAGGAAGATTTCTGCATTATAAAACTCGTGTCCAATACAGTGTGACCAAATAAATGCTTTGTGTTGTTCGGGTATCTGAATTAGTTTTCTAATCTCTAGATTTTCAATGAATCCTGGATTTAACTTCAGAAAAGACTTAAAACAATCCATGCATTCTGACTCATCATAAAAATCAATGTATTGAGAATGATCTAATGAAAAATTTCTGAATTTGAACAACTGAAGTTTTTTAGCGATTTCTTCATTGATTTCATTGTATGTTTCATTTCGTGACTTTTCGGATTTATGGTCCATAAACAATGTTGAGACCTGTAACAGCAAGTTTGTAAGTTCGTTTTTGTAAGAGATATCAGCTGTCATGCTTGCAACTCTTGTTTCCAATCCCTCCAATAAATTTCTATTTTCAGAATCTAATTCAATAAGATTATTTTTCAGGTTTAAAAGAGCATTGTTGAGTCTGGATATTTCATCCTTTCCAGATCTATAAGTTATTGGGATGCTGTAATCTCTCATACCTAAAGAATTGGCAATTTCGATAGACTTAAAGATTGGCCGGCTTAGAAAAAAGATCGAAAATCCAAATAAGATCACGGACGCCACAATTGCTGCAATTGCCAAGTAAATTATAGGTTTATTTAAGGAGCTTACAGATTTAAGGGCGTCTTCCTTTGATGCAGCCATTATAACTACTCCCTCGACCACCTCTGTTTTAAAGGGAGCCCTGCTAAATAAATATTTAGTCGAGTCAAATTTTAATATTTGATTCTCCATTTCGGCTGGCATGCATGTAAGCACCTCTTCCTTGCCTAAATTATTTTTTTCTAAAATGGCTACAAAGGAGTAATTTTTACTTTCGCTGATTTCATTTAAGATTCCATTAAGTATGGCATAATCGTCAAAATCAAGCGCATTAATTACAGCTTTGGATGTAATTTTTGAGTTAACATCGAACTGACCTTTTGTATATTCTTGAAGTAGTTCAAACTGATAGTTGTTATAATAATAAGCCATTGGCAACGATATTATCAAACCAACAGCAGTAAAAATTATCCAAATTCGAAATGCAATAGATGAGAAAATCCGCATATTTCTATTCCAAGTTAATTTGGTATTCTGTCGCCCCTGAATAATTAACCAAAATTCCTATCGCACCAGGGTGACTTTTGACATAATTTAATATTTCGAGATTATCATCCAGAAAGACAGGGGGATTTGCTCTTCCTTGAAAGACGAGATTTAGCCAATATCTTTTAACTGTTTTCATTGAACTTCCAAAGATAGTTTGAGCCATGATTTCACAGGTCGGTGATTTTGATGAGTGCAAAACAACAATAATTTCATTGTCATTATTCCAACGTGATTCGTAACCTTTAAAAATTCTTTTAAGTTTGGATTTGGAAATTGATTTGAGTTCAGTTTTATTACCAACCACAGTGATTGCATTCCAATCACTTTGTGAGAACAAAGTGTTGGTAAAACAACAGAACACAAATATGATAAGCAGTCTATAAGGCATAAGCTAACTGAATTTTTACCTCAAACTTTTTTGTTATTCCTGGCACATTTTCATTCAAATCAATAGGCATATAGTTTTCCAGTTGCAATTTAACATTGCATTTAGGGTCAATATCCCATCTGTAGCCTAAAGAATATTTTATTCCTTCTCTTCTAATTGTGTGCAATTCTTTGGGGTCTATCTGTAAATAATCAATCATGACAAATGGCGTATGGATATCTTTTATTCGATAACCAACATACAGATAGTTTGAAAAATTTGAGGAAGCACCAAGACTGTCCGTATTTGTCATGGTGTATGCGAATTCATTAAGAATTTCAAGTTTGCGTTCCATTCTGGCAAAAGAGAATAAGAACTGATTCATGGTTAATTCTCCATCATATTCCATATTCATTTCTACATGTGATCCATTGTCATTTGAAGGTAAATAATCGTTATAATACCCAAGCATGATGCGCATTCCATCAGTAGGTTTAATGTGAACGGAGGCAGTGTAAGACATTAAAAGACGACTATGGTGTGCAGAGATTCCCTCAAGACTATTCGCCAACATGAGATCATAACCAAAATTTAAGCTTCCAATATTCTGACCCTGGGCACGAATACCGGTAGTGTGAATTGGAAAGAAATATTCGAAATTCATTGGTCTATCTATAGTTGGGAAAAATAATCTCCCATGATGATAAACATCATTCCAGTAATTCAAGGGGGTATGCATTTTTCCAAACAATAAGCTGTGGTTCTTGAAATAATTGTATTTGATCCTTGCACGTTCAATTGATGCGGAAAATCCTGAGCTGGATTTTTTATCAGGTTTTACAACAATTTCTGAAAGGAACGAGAGTTTCTTGTTGATTTTGCTGGTGAGGAACAAATCATGCTCCCCTATAGCAAACTCACTTTCATATTTGCCCTCATCCGGTAAATCATAGAATTCATATTCCAAGTGGCCATAACCATTTACTTGAATAGTTGGTTGGGCGAAACAGAAAATGGAAAGTGTAATAAATGATAAAGTAGTAATTAATTTCATTCACATAAATTTAAGATTTAGCGGAAGACTTAAGTTGAGCTTGTCTTTTAGGTCATCTTTTTCCCAAGGTTTTGTTATATAGAAGTCCAGACAACCTTCCTCTTCGAGTTCGGAAACTAATAGAGCATTTGAATTTCCTGAAAGCATAATAATTTTTATTTTAGGAAAAAGAGATTTGACAATTCTTGCAAATTCATCTCCCCTCATTTCTGGCATTTGAAAATCTACCACACAAACAAGGGGTTCTATTCCTAACCTATAGTTTTCCTTCATCATTTCAACACATTCCTTGGGGTGATTACATGTTTCAACAACAATTTCTTCATGTTCAATGAACTTGGAAATTTGGAACAGTAAGACTTTATTGATTACATCATCATCATCAACACAGTATATTGCTTTTAGATTCATGATCTATTTGATTGTTAGCGGAGCGAAAAAGTATGTTTATCAAAATAAAAATTGCAAGATAAAGATTTCCAACTAATTTCTTCAGGTAATTGAACATAATCCACAGTATATTTTTCATGCAGTACATTTTAATTATTATCAATGATATAACTATAAATAGATGATGATTTTAAGGGAATTATCTTATGTCCGGCCAAAAGCAATGGTTATTCGTGCAATTTTATTTACAATTGTAAAGACAGCTTTATTAGAAAGCTCCTCCCTGCCTGTGGATAAACAAAATTTTCGATCACTCGAGTGCCACCCAAGATGTAGCCCCAGGTGTAACCATTGTTTGCGTATCGGTAATTGAAAAGATTATTTGCCATCAAACCGATTTTAATGTCCTTGAACCCCCAATTTTTAAATGAATAACTTATTCCTGCATTATTGATGAAATAGGGATCCAGCGTTCGGTCTTTGCTTGAGGTGTTATCCAGATATTGCGAACCCACATATTTTGCCAACCATGTGATTTCAAGCCCTTTTAAAGGTTCGTAAAGTAGTCCCACAGAAGAGATCAGATTTGGAGAGAAGGCAATATCTGTATTTGAATGAACAACCTGATCCTGGATCATATTGCCGTTACTGTCGTAGTTGTCATAGTTATCAATGAACTCAGTAAACTCTTTGATCTTATTTTGAGAAAAAGTAAGATTTGCACTGACACTCAATTTCTTACTGATCATGTATCCTCCTTCCAGTTCAATTCCTGCCCGGTAACTTTGCTCAACATTAGTGCGGTTGTAGGCTCCAACATCGTTGATCTCTCCCGTCAGGATCAGTTGATCCTTATAGTTCATGTGATACAGAGTAACATTGGCAAACGTCTTTCTAGCCCGATATTTAAAACCCAGCTCAGTGTTTCCAAGTTGTTCGGGAGTTGGCCTGCTCGACGGAGTGCTTTGGATAAAATCATCCCTCACCGGCTCACGATGTGCGACACTGTATGAACCGTAAAACTGTGATCGGTTTGAAAGGGTATACATTAAGCCTGCCTTTGGATTGAAAAATGTGAAATTTAGACTCTGTTCCAATGTGATCAAAATTCCAAATGATTGATCTAGTCCAAGGTAGGAGTATCCAATGTTTCTCACCTGAAGGTCTGCATACACCGCAAGTTTCTTGTAGGTGTAATTGAACTTAAGGTAATTATTGATCTCGTATTTGTTCGCATCGTTTTCATAATAACGTTGTCC
This sequence comes from uncultured Bacteroidota bacterium, assembly GCA_937899625.1. Lineage (GTDB taxonomy): Bacteria > Bacteroidota > Bacteroidia > Flavobacteriales_D > Crocinitomicaceae > M0103. The sequence continues at coordinate 33,635 of CALCCB010000075.1, read as the reverse complement.
GATCTCGGATTGAGAAGCGGTTCTTGCCCAGATCACTTCTCCAAAGTGATTACCGAGGTATTGATTCGCCCCTCCACCCAAAGTGATGATCATGTTTTTGTTGTTTCGGTATGCAATCGCATAAACTGCTCCATAAAAATGATTGTCTAACCATCGTCTTCTTATAAGGTCTGTGTTCTGGATCGTATCAGTCCCAAGGACCACAGGGTCGAATCCATAGGTCGAAAAATCCTGATTGCGTTTGTATTGTTCATAGTAACCCCTTCCTCTGGTATAATGCCCTGAAATGTTGAACGCTAATTTGTTGCTGAAGGTTTTTGAATAATGCAACTGATAGTGGTCCTGCTGATAATTGTCTGTCTCATTATCATACCAGTAATAATTATAGGTGTTCGATCCTGAATTGAAGAGATTGGAAGAATCGCTTGCAGTTTCGTAGATCCCGCCGGGATAATAGTTGTTGTAAAAGTGCGTAAGCAGCCCTTGTTCATCGCCCTTGTATTTTGATTGAGGAATTCCCCACCATGCCTGATATGTTTTCTCCTTACCACTAAAGATATCTACTTTGAGCATGGAGTTTTTCATAATATATGCCCCCGACAGATAAAACGATTTCAGATTGGAATTTGCGCGATCAATAAATCCGTCAGAACTAATTCTGGAAAGACGTGCATCTACAGAAAACCGCTCATTGATCAGGCCTGTTCCGGCTTTTACTGTGTTTTTCAAGGTGTTGAATGAACCGGCACTATTGTCAATTGCTGCGTATGGATCCCTGGATATGTTATCGGTCTTAATGTTGATACTTGCTCCAAAGGCGGCAGCACCATTGGAAGACGTTCCCACTCCACGTTGAATTTGCATCTGATCTGTTGATGAAGCAAAATCTGGCATATTTACCCACCATACTCCGTGCGATTCAGCGTCGTTCAATGGAATTCCATTTACAGTAACGTTCGTTCTTGTCGGATCAACGCCTCTGATCCTTACACCCGTGTAACCAACTCCTGCTCCGGCATCCGATGTAACCACTGTTGAAGGCGTTCCTTCAAGAAGATAAGGTAGGTCCTGTCCATAGTTCATGGTGGTTATCGATGCTTTGTTAAGGTTAGTATAGGTTGTCGGAGTTAATGATCCTGCCCTAACTGCTGTAACTTGAACCTCCTCAATGCTCAAAACAGAAGGTTGTAGCCTGAAGTCAAATTTTGACTGACCCTCTAAAACTGTAATTTCCTGTTCAAGGGTTTGATAACCGATCAACGAAAGCTCGATCACATAGGTGTTGGAAGGTACATTATTGATCAAGTATTTTCCTTCGTGATCAGTGTATGTGCCAAAATAAGTGTTGTGCAGGAGAACTTTAACTCCGGTTAAAGATTCTCCTTTGTCGTTCACAACAGTTCCACGAAGCTCGTGTTGTGCATTTGCGATGATCGGCGATAGCGTTAAAACTATTGCCCACAACGACTTAACCATTCTTGTTTTCATTTTTTTAAAAATTAAACAAGAACAAGGGGCCAATTCTTGGTGGTTGTACGTAAATAATTTTCTTCCCTTCCGGGAGGTTAATGGTCATCTTCCCTGCGCAGGAATTACCCTGTATCAGGTTCAATGGGTATGATCTCAGCTCCGTTTTGTGACGGGGCACCCCTTAGAGACGGCACAAAGTTAATTAATTCTTATTGATTACACCAAGTGTTTTTAGACAAAGATCGATGCGTTGTGCTGGATCTCCTGAAATAATGGTATATGGAAGTTGTCTTGATTCCAATTCTGAATGGTAAAGGTGAAAAAGCTCTTCCCGCATTTCAGGATGTTCTCTTAAGGGGTCATCTTCCCAGGGAATATCAGGAAAACATAAGAAGTAATGATCGAATTGCTGTTGCTTAAGAAGATCCTTGATCTCAGGGGCACAAGTACCATATTTAACTTCTGACCAGATCTTCAAAACAGTCATTTCTGTGTCCGCGATGAGGTAGGGTAGATGCGTGGACTGACTGTTGGATTTGAATTGATTTCCTGCGATGATCAGTAGGTCGTTTTCATTGTAATCTCGATCAAGATCCATGAGGTATGTTCTCGCAAATTCAGGGACAAGTAACCCATTTAAAGTTTTTGATAAAGCTTCAGAAAGTGTTGTTTTGCCGGATGACTCGGGTCCAGTGATCGCAATTCTGATCATAAAGACTGGTTTTTGTACAAAGTCCTCCATTGGAAGAAACCTACAATAGCGATAATGGAGTAAATGATGAAAAGAACTGCGGTAGCATTCAGGTCTTTATTCGCATAAAGTTGAATAGATAAGAGATCGATAACGATCCAGTAGATCCAGTTTTCGAGTATTCTATGTGCCACCATAAATGTTGCGGCGATACTGAATACCGTCGTAAAAGCATCAAGATAGGGGAGGCTTTGGTCGGTATATTGATCAAAAATATAACCGAGTATCAAGGTAATGACCGTACTTAAAACGATGTTTATTCCATGTGCTTTATGGGACCATCTTTTGATGAATTCATCATGCTGTTCTGCCCTATTCCATGAATACCAACCATAAATGGCCATGAGTACATAAAAGATCTGTAAGAATGATTCAAGGTAATATTGACTGATAATACACAGATAGACATAGATGCATGAAGCGATAAGCGCAAACAGCCAGGCAATGATTCTTTTACGTGCGATTAGAATAACATAGGCCATACTGCAAATCACCGCAACCCATTCAATTAGCGATGTGTTTAATAACTCTGTTCCGATTTTTGAGATGTCGATCATGTCTAACAAAATTCAGAAAAATGTTTGACAATTCCCTCGTTAAAATTTTAACTCATTGTGTTACAAATTTTTTGTGCTGACGTTTTGATTGATGTAATTTTGCCCCGTCTAATCAAAATCTAACAAAATGAAAGGATTGTTTTTTGGAATTGTGTTGCTGACATCTTTTACTCTTTCTGCAAAGGAAATGACCGTTTCAATGGTGAATACAGATGCTACTGAAACCGTTTTTGCTTCGCACATTGACAAGAAGAAGGCACGCAAGAACAAGCGCACTTCGAAAAGAAGAAAGAAGGCTTGTGCCAATTGGGCGAAACGAAGTTACGCTGGATAGAAATGAAGAACGGGTGGTTTTACCACCCGTTTTTTTGTTGACAAGGATTTATCCTACCTTTGATGCAATGAAATTTACAGAACTCGGCCTTAACGATCAGATCCTTGACGCCATTGACCATATGGGGTTTATCAATGCGACCCCGATTCAGCAACAAGCGATCCCTTTGATCCTTGAAGGGAGAGACCTCATCGCCTGTGCTCAGACTGGTACAGGGAAGACAGCAGCATTCATTCTACCGATCCTACATAAACTTACCGGTAAAGAAGATACTTCGATCAACACGCTGATCATCGTTCCGACGAGAGAGCTCGCGATGCAGATCGAACAGGAGATCCAGGGATTGTCTTACTTTGTTTCTGTCGGATCAATAGCGATTTATGGAGGTGGTAGCGGGAAAGATTTTGATGAACAGAAGAAAACGCTTTCCGAAGGGACCGATATTATCGTGGCTACTCCCGGAAAGTTGCTTTCACACATCGCTATGGGTTATGTTGATTTCAGTAATCTTCAACATTTGATTCTGGACGAAGCAGACAAGATGCTGGACATGGGATTTGCTGAAGATATCTTGCAGATCATTAGTCAGTTACCTGACAATCGTCAGAATCTAATGTTCAGTGCCACAATGCCGCCAAAGATCAGGGATCTTGCCAAAAGGATCCTTTCTTACCCGGAGGAGATCACGTTGTCAATATCCAAGCCTGCTGCAGGGGTGAAGCAATCCGTTTATCTTGCTTACGATGAACAGAAGATCAAGCTGATCGCATCTATCTTAAAGGAAAGACCTGAATATGTCAGTATCATCATCTTTACTTCATCAAAAAGTAAGGTGAATGAGATCGTTAGAGAATTGAGAACAGCAGGATTTCAATCGAAAGGGATGTCTTCTAACCGAACCCAGGAAGAAAGAGAAGAGATCTTGAGAGGGTTCCGATCGAGACGTATCAGAATACTTGTCGCGACCGATGTCATGAGTCGTGGTATTGATATCAAGGAGATCAATATGGTGATCAATTTCGACACACCTTTTGATGCTGAAGATTATGTACATCGCGTGGGAAGAACAGCAAGAGCAAATACAAAAGGAGAGGCGGTCACTTTGGTAAACCCGAAGGACATGAGAAAGCTTGCGCAGATCGAGCGTTTGATCGAGGCTGAGGTAGAGAGAATTCCGGTTCCAGAAGAACTCGGACCCGGCCCTGAATGGAAGATCGAACAACGAAGCAATAAGAAGAAAAAACCCTTCCGAAAGAAGAAGAACTTCAAAAGGCCACAGCAAAACCCTCAATAAGTAATAATTATCCCATGAACCGAACCTGGTTTTTGATCATTTTTTCAATCGCAGGGATCACGTTTACATACTTTATGATCCGCCCGAAAGAGAAGGAAGAACTTCCTTTTATCAATCCGACAGATCTTGAAGAGGAAATGGTTGATCCCGAATTGCTTCGTATTGGTTATGGACACACAATAGGATCGTTTTCGTTTCAGGATCAGAATAGCAAAACGATTTCACATGCTGATGTAAAAGGAAAAGTATTCGTGGCAGAATATTTCTTTACGACTTGTCAAACGATCTGTCCGGTGATGAATACACAGATGCAGCGCGTTCAAAAGTCATTGAAAGGAGTAGATGATTTTAAGATTCTTTCTTTTACAGTGGATCCCGATACAGATACGGTTGAACAAATGAAACGTTATGCCATTGGACATAAAGCGGACGATGTTCAGTGGAAATTCCTGACCGGGAAAAAAGAAGATCTGTATGCGTTGGCTCGAAAATCATTCTTCGTATTAAAACCTGCTGAAGCAGAAAACCAAGGTGATGTTGGAAGTGATTTCATTCATACCAACAATTTCGTACTAGTTGATCAGCAAATGCGAATCCGTGGTTATTACGATGGAACCTCAACCAAGGAAGTGGATCAACTGATCCATGACATTCATATACTACTTGGCAAAGAACACGAAGACTGATTACCGAAGTATATTCAATTTTCCTGTTCTAACCTGATCATTACCAAAAGTGATCTTGTAGATGTAATTCCCTAGAGGAAGCCCGGATACATCCACGCTTGTTTCACCCATCACTTTTGCTCTTTGAATTACCATTCTACCCGTTAGGTCTGTTATCACAAGTGAGAAAGTAAGATCCTGATCCTGTTTGAAATTGACTTTGTCACTTGCCGGAACAGGATACACGGAGATCTCCGGTAGGTCTGATTCATCGATTCCTCCCCATATATCTACACAGCCCTCGTAATCAATGATCAATTCTGAGTTGAATGCGATCGCTAATTGATTATCCACCAAAGTTCCATTGCTTTGAAGAGTTGTCGATGCTGGTGTGACGATAGTTGGGTTAATGGATTGCCAACTATCCCACAGACAATCATTGTTTGGACTGAATGTTTCATCCAATCGTATAACTCCTAAATGGTCAACTTGTAGTAGCTTAATTCCATAGAGGGGGCCATAACCCAGAAGAAAGTACCCATTCTTTTGTGTCTCCAATAGATCAACTCCATCCATGATCAAATTCTTCTGGTTGACCACAGATCCTTCCGGATCTATTTCAATGGCGTTCGTGGTAAACATTCTGTCTCCCACCATGGTGAGAAGGTTTCCGTTTGTGGTAGTGTGGAGGTGCATTTTATCCAGAGTATTGTCATAGACATAGAAATAACTATTCATCCAATCGATCTGTCCATCGGTTGCCATTCTTGAAATTAAGATCTCTGAGCTCTGAGCTCCCAAAACAAAAAGACTATCCATGTGATAAACAATATCATAAAAGTCTACCGAAGTATAGCCAGTCGAAGAAATTGGTGTTCCATCGTGCTCGAAGGAGGCAATATAGGATGAAACAAAATTGACCCCATCATTGTATTGACCACAGATGTAGATCGTACTGTCAGGGCCATAGGTAATCCCTTGTGCCAACGAAGTGTTGATTGGATTGAAAATGGTGCTCCAAATAAGATCTCCTGCTGCGGAAATCTTTATCATGAATGAATTGTTCTGTGCCGATGTGTATCCACAGATGAGGTAATTTGAGTCAATACTTTCTACGATCGAGGTAGTGTTCAACGACAATCCCGTTGGATGTTCAATGGTCTTCGTCCAGAGTGTATCTCCATTTACATCAAATTTCACGATAAATGCGTCGTTGACCATATTGCCAACATTGAACTGACCCCCAATTGCAACAAATGTAGAGTCCCAGGTTCTGATCACTTTTTTGAATCCGGATTGTGCGTCTGCTTTTTTAAACCATTCAAAGGTTCCGGCAGAATCGATCTTCATCATGTAGGCGTAAGAATTGTCCACCTCACCCACGATTACCAGTCCGTCATCGGGACTTACGGCTCCTGATTTTGAGACAATGTTCATGGTAGACTCATAAAACACTTTATGAAAGGTAGTGTCTTGAATTTGAGCATTGATTTGGATTCCGAGAAAGAAAAAGGCAAACAGTAGTTGTTGTTTCATATAGCAGTTTTCAATAGAACGATAAAGGATGGGAATGTGTTGGGAAATTAGCTCATGGTGTGGTGAATGATGTCTTCCCATTCGGCATAACTTCTAACGACAAGCCTGTATACTTTACCGTTTTGATCATGGATTTCCAATACGTTCTTCTGTAGACCGTGTTTCCCCTGAGTAATGGCTTTAATGTCACTGAATTGAAGCGTAAAGCTTGGATCATCTTTTTCGGTGTCACGATTAAAAATGGCTTTCAACAGACTTAAACCTCCACTGTATTGATAAGAATCGAAGGCAATATGCGTTGAAAATAAAGTCAGTTTACCTTCCAACAATTTGTAGCTCTTGGGCAGATAGCCCACCATTTCTTCTTTGATCTTTTCCATATTAAGCGCTTCTGGAAATTTAAAAAATAAATAACAAGAAAGTTTGTCAATTACGCTCTAACTCTTTAAGGATCTGACTAACATCCTCTTCTGTTGAGGAAAGCTTTTCCTTACAGATCTTGATCAGCTCGGCTGCTCGTTTTACTTTCACGGACAATTCGTCCACAGTGATCTCTCCGTCTTCCATATCGCTGACGATCTGTTGTAATTCTTTGAAAGCTGAAGTATAATTTAATTCTGAATTCATATTTTTAAAAAATAAAATGGTTTTTAATGAATTATTTCTGGTTCAGCACGAAAGAAAGTGCTAATATTTAATATGGTTATTTAATCAACGCATTTGTTTGATAGAATTTCGATGGACGTTTCTGTAAAACTAGTTGGATTTAGTGTTAATTTTATACGGATTTCCTATTTAGTTGAAATTACTGGATTTTAAAAATCCCAAGATGAATAAAGATTTTGAGAATTTCTTAAACCATTTTACCAAGCCTGCGATTTATTTAAATGTTGAAGGGCATGTACTTTTCTTAAACAATGCAGCATCGAAACTTTTCGACATTCAAAATCCGTGCAACACCGAAGGCGTTGATTTTTGGGAGTCCTGGCATATTTATACACATGACGGTCATGAAATTGATTACACCCAAAATCCATCAATAAATGCAATCAATTCGGGAAGTCCTAACGATGGAACTATACTTAAATTAATTTCAAGAACGAACCATTCAAAAGAAATATTTTTATCTATTGATGTAATACCGGACATTCAAGAATCTAATTTAGAAGTTGCAGGAACTTTCGTGTTGTGTGATGACATCACTTATTCGAGAAAGCTAGAAAATGATATTGGTAGAAACATAAGGTCTTTGAATCATCAAAGAAACAATCTGGAAAAATTTATTAATGCACAAACCGCCTTTCTTGTAATAACAGATATGGAAGGAATAATAAAGTTTGCCAACCGTTCTTATCTTAAAAGTTTTAAAAAAGCCCATATCGATAAAAAGGGCATAGGTGAATCGGCTTTAGACAGTGTTATGAGCTACCACCATGAGATGGTTCTCGAAAAAATAAAAGAATGTATATCTAAACCGAGTCATATTGTTAAAGTCCAAATGGATAAGCCGAAAGAAGATGGCGGTATATTGCACACATTATGGGACTTTAAATTAGAGCTGGATGAATTAGGAAATCCTTTTGAGATAATTTGTACTGGAATTGATAATACTGAACTTATCAAGATGCAAGAAAAGCTGCTCTACAATGAAAGAAAATATCGTTCATTGATAGAAGCAGCAGATGCCCTCGTATCGGTGGTCGATGAAAATGGGCACTACATTTTGGTTAATTCCAAATCAGCAGCTATGATCGGTCAAACACCTGACTTTTTTATTGGAAAAACCATCTGGGAAACAATGGGAAAGACTGATGGGGATGCTGTAATGAAAAATGTCCGAAAAGCGATCAAGGAGAACGAAGGGTTTACTACCGAAAGATCTGTGGTGATTCAAGGAAAGGAAATCTGGTTCAGGTCCAATTTTCAGGTCTTGGATAAGATTACAGATGAACCTGTAAGCGTCATGATCATGACTTCCAACATTACAAAAGAAGTAATGAGTGAACGATTGATTAAGGAAAGCGAAGCCAAATACCGCTCCTTAGTAGAAAGTTCAGATGGGATCATAGCGATGTTTGATCCTAAAGGGGGGGCACTTTTTGCGAATGATCATGCTGCCAAAATGGTTGGGATGAGTGTAGAAGAGGCAATCGCCTCAAAGTTCAATTTGAAAAGCATTTTTCCGAAAGATCGACAAAAAAACATTGATAAGGACATCAAAACGATCATTGAAACCAAAGAAGGGATCAGTGAGGTCATCGAACTAGAATTAAATGGCCAAACACGGTATTTCAAATCTTCCTTTCAACCGGTAATCAATCAGCATGGGTCTGTTGAGGCAGTTCTATTGAATGCTTCGGACATTACGCTTGAAAAAGAGCAGGCGAAAAAGATCGAAGCGAGTGTTGCCAATTTCAAATCGTTGTTCTATGAATCCCCACAAGCATATTTAGTAATTCAGGATAATAAGTTTGTGGAATGCAACGAGACATCCATGAAATTAATGGCTTCGGATAGGGAATACATTGTTGGAAAAAGACCGGAACAAATTTCACCGAAGATCCAATTGAATGGGGTTACTTCCAAAGTGCTAGCGGAACAATATTTTGATAAAGTAAAGAAAGAGGGGAACTTTAGTTTCGAATGGACACATAAAAAACAAAATGGTTTGACTATCCTTACACATGTTGACCTGTTCATAACAGAATATAATGGACGTGAATCAATTTTGTGTTTATGGCGCGATATCACTGAAGAAAGGAAGATCCAGGAGAAGATCAAACAGAGCGAAGAAAACTTCAAGACCTTGTTCTATGACTCTCCACAGGCATATTTGGTGATACAGGAAGAACATTTTGTTGAATGCAATCGCGCGTCTGAAAAGTTGATGAATGCTACGAGGGATCAGATCATTAACATGCCACCAGCGATGATTTCTCCGGAGTTTCAACCAAATGGTAAAACATCTGCTGAAATGGCTCGTGAATATTTCGATGCTGTATACAAGGAGGGCAGTATTCAATTTGAATGGGTACACCTTAAAGTAACAGGTGAGCCATTCTTGGCAGAAGTCAATCTTACCAAAACGGTATATCAAGGGAAAGACTCCATACTTGTACTTTGGCGTGACATTGCCATTGAAAAGGAAAATCTTAAAAGGGTACATCAGCTTTCTCAGATCGTGAACCAGAGTCCGGTAAGTGTGGTCATGACTGATAAAGTGGGTAGTATTGAATACATCAATCCTAATGTAATTAAACAGTTGGGCTACTCCGAACAGGAAATTATAGGTCAAAAACCCGGTATGTGGCGCTTTGATAGGGATGAGCCTGATTCGACAAAAGAACTATGGGACACGATCAGGAAGGGAGAAACGTGGAAGGGGCGGTTTAAAAACAGAACAAAAAATGGTGATCCTATCTTTGAATCCTCTACCATATTCCCGGTCTTTAACGATAATGGAGAGATCGAAAATTATGTAGCTATCCAGGAGAATATTACAGAAAAGCTAAAGCAGGAAGAAGAAATTAATCTTTTTAAAGAAGTATTTGACGATGCAGTAAACGGAAGGTTAATTACTGACATGGATGGGCAAATCTTGTATTGTAACGAGTACTATGCAGAAATGCATGATATTGCTAAGGAGAACGTGATCGGGAAAAACTATGTTGATCATTTGAGTGATGTTTCAGTGCCTCAACACATGGTGTTGAGGAAACGGTTATTGGCTCTAAAGCGTATCAATTCCGCAGAGCTTGAACACAGAAAAAATGAAGGTCAAACCTTCCCCGCTTTGATCAATGCTTCAATAATATCCGATCAACAAGGTAATGATCAGTTCATTTCAATATCTGTTATTGATATAACAGAAAGGAAAAAAATTGAAAATGAGATCATTGAACTTAATTTGAAACTGGAAGAGAAAGTGAAAGAACGAACGTCAGAGTTGATGGCTGCCGTTAGTCGTTTGGAAACATTCTTCGAAGTTTCTTTGGATATGCTATGCATTGCTAATCAACAAGGTCAATTTATAAAGTTGAGCAAGGCCTTTGAAGATGTTTTGCATTACAAGAGGTCTGAACTGGAGGGAGCACAGTTCTTGGAGTTTGTGCATGAGGAAGATATTGACTCAACTTTAGCTGCAATGGCAGATCTTCAGAATAACCGCCGAATTGTTAAGTTCGTGAACAGATATAGAACAAAGGAAGGAGGGTATCGTTTCATAGAGTGGTACTCATCTCCCGTTGGGAATTTCATTTATGCAGTAGCCCGTGACGTAACTGAACAAACGCAAAAAGAGATCGAATTGATCCAGGCGAGAAGATCCGCAGAAGAAGCCAACGCTTCAAAAAGTAATTTCTTGTCCAGAATGAGTCATGAGTTGCGAACTCCAATGAATTCAATTCTTGGGTTTGCACAGTTACTGGAAATGGGGGAACTGAGTGACACTCAAGAAGCATCAGTAAAGCATATCCTTACCAGTGGCAGGCATTTGTTACAACTGATCAATGAGGTTCTTGAAATCTCACGTATTGAAGCCGGTTCTATTAATCTTTCAATTGAACCTGTGAATATTACAAATTCGATTAAAAGTATTTGTGCAATGGTTGCTCCATTAGCAGAAAAGGAGAAAATACAGATCGTTTATGATAAAAGTATAAATGATGAATACAAAGTTATAGCCGACAATCAGAGAATAAATCAGATCCTTACCAACTTGATAAGCAATGCGATCAAATACAATAATGAGAATGGCAAGGTGTATCTAAGCCTGGAGCCAATGGAATCTGAAGGTGGAATAACGATGATCAGAGTGAATGTAAAGGATACAGGCATTGGGATTTCCGCAAACGACCAGGCTAAATTGTTCAATCCATTTGAAAGGCTGGGCGCACAAAATTCTTCAATTGAAGGTACCGGGTTGGGGTTGGCAGTTACCAAAGAGTTAGTGCAGGCACTTAACGGAAATATTGGTTTAGAAAGTGAACCAGGGCAAGGTTCAACATTCTGGTTTGAATTTCCAAAATGTACTTCAGATAATTTAGCTCTTTTTGAGGTTAAGCAAAGGGAGCTTGAAAAAATAGTTGTAGCTAAAAAGAAAGCTTCAGTAGTGTACATTGAAGACAACGAGATGAATCTAAATCTGGTGAAAGATATCTTCAAATTAAAAAGGCCAAAATTTGATTTGGCATACTCAATAAGCGGTAAAGAAGGTATAGCTCAGGTTATTGATTGTTTGCCAGACCTGGTGCTTCTGGATTTGGATCTTCCTGATATGCATGGATCAGAAGTCCTGAAAAAGCTAAAGAAAGAAAAGAACTGTAAAGACATCCCTGTAATTATTGTCAGTGCTGATGCAACTGAAGACAATATCAAAAAACTGAAAAAGGAAGGAGCTGCACATTATATAACAAAACCGATTGATATAGCTTGTTTTCTAGACATACTAGATAGTTATTTAGACCATTAATCATATACAAATGAAGTCTCATAATCAAAAAGCCAGAATATTGATCGTAGATGATCAAATAGCAAATACCATATTGCTGGAAAATTTTTTAATGATCAATGGCTATACAAACTATGTGTCAACTAATGATTCAAGAGATGTAGAGCATTTGGTGAAAACAAATGAGCCTGACCTCATATTGTTGGATGTCATGATGCCATATCTTTCGGGAACAGATATTCTAAATTGGCTTTCCGAGCAAAAATATCTGGAAGGTGCCATGCGAATAATGGTACTCACAGCAGATGTTTCTCAAGACACATTAAAAGATGTTCTTAAAGCAGGAGCACATGATATCTTGCGGAAGCCCTTTGATTTGGTAGAGCTCGAATTACGTATTTCTAATCTACTTCAAGCAAATGAAATGATTCGGGAATTAGATGATAGAGCGCTGCATCTAAAAAACCTGGTGAATGAAAAAACGATTCAACTTACTGAGAAGAATGAGGAGCTTGAACAATTCATTTATGTGGCTTCACATGATACTCAAGAACCTTTGAGGATGATCACAGGATTTCTGCAATTATTGGAGAAAAAATACAATCCGATACTCGATGAGAAAGGGAAAAAGTATATAAATTATGCGATAGATGGAGCTGACCGAATGAAAACGCTAATTACCGATATGCTTGAATTTTCAAGGGCCGGAAAATTGTCGGATAATGATTTTAAAGAAGTGGATTTGAACGAAATCATGAACGATGTCCTACTTTCTTTGAAAAGAAAGATCGATTCTTCAGAAGCTAGAATTGAGGTGGAAAAACTTCCAAAGGTTCAAGGTATGGATTCACCTCTAAAGCATGTTTTTCAAAACCTGATCAGCAATGCAATAACTTACCAGCCTAATGGCCAGAAAGCGATTATTTCTGTTAAAGGCATTCGGAATGAAAAAGGGGATGTTGTAGTTACAGTAACAGATAATGGTATAGGGATCGATCCCAAAGACCGCAAGAAAATTTTTGAAGTGTTTACCAGACTTCACTTGAGAGACGAATACGGTGGATCCGGTATCGGATTGAGTATTTCTAAGAAAATTATGGAAAGGCTTGGAGGATCGATTAGTCTAAAATCTGAACTGGGTAAAGGTTCTGAATTTCTGGTTTCTTTTTATAAGAAATGATCAAAGTTGATCGACCATTTTAGAGGTTAAAATAAGTCGGGTACCTGCACCGAGTGTAGAGATCAATTCCATCGAAAATCCTGCCGCGAATGCCCTTTGTTTCATGTTTTGAAGACCAATACCTGCAGACGTTGTCGTTTGATCAAATCCTTTTCCGTTATCTTGAATAATGATCTTTAGCTCATCATCTTTATAATCTATTTCACAACTGACTTCATTACAAGAACTGTATTTAATAGAGTTATTCGTGAATTCCTGTATGATTCTGTATATTGAGTACTCATCGAAATATGAATAGTCGAGGGCTTCTTCGACCTCAGAAGTTATAAGTATGAACTCTATGGAATTAACGTTTTGAAGTCTATTGAACAATGCTTTTATCGCTGCAAGTAAACCCTTTTCAAGCTCGGGGGGGGATAAATTATAGCTGATAGATCGCAATAGATTTATGCTCGAATTGATAGCGTCCTGGCTCGCTTTAACAATCTCGTTCTTCTTTTCATCAGACCCCCTTAGCATTTCCAGTCGCAGATTAGCAACTACAAGGTTTTGCGCCAACCCGTCATGAAGCTCTCTGGAGAATCTGTTCCGCTCCTCATCAAGTGTTTCATGTACTATTTTTATTTTGTTTAATTCTTTTGTAACGATCTCAGTTCTATCCAAAAGAGTAACAAGATATCGTTTATTAGATCCAAAATAGCTGACCTCTGCAGATTGTTCATAATAATAAGTTTCACCGTTAGGGTATGAAAGCTTCAACAATTTACGACCCTCTTCTGCAAGTGCGGTGATTGCTTCGGATGCAGTAAATTCATTTGGAAAAAGTTCTAAATAATTTCCTCCTTGCTCAGGAGGAGAGATTTTCATTAAGCTACGGGAGGCTTCATTAAAATCAATGATATTAAGTGCACCATCTAACGAAAGCACAGCTACCGGAATTGCCGTGAACAATTGCCTGTATTTTTCTTCAGATTTTTGGAGCTCAATTGTATTTTTAAAACGTTCAATAGAATAATTGATCGTTTTATTGATCAATTCTTCATCCATCTCACCCTTAATGATGTAATCTTGTGCACCTTTCGACACACAGGCAAGGGCTGTTTCCATATTGTCAAGGCCTGAAAGAACAATGATTGGACTGGATGGCGACATTGTCATCACATTTTCAAAAGTTTCAATACCACTAAACCCAGGAAGAAAAAGATCTAGCAGGATCACATCAGGTTGATCGTTTTTAAGTGCTTCTTTTAGTTCTAATAAATCCGTAAAAGGGCGAATATTTCTGGAGGTGAAATTCAAATCAAGCAAGGTCTCCTGCAGCAATAATAAATCACCGGAATTATCCTCAATGATCCAGATCCTGATGTTTTCGTTTCTTGATAAAAATGAGCCCATTTTCTAGTCCCTCGAAATAATCATTTTCAGTTCTTCCACATTGATGGGCTTATTCATAAAGTGAACACCTTCTTTTGTTGCCCTTATTTTATCGTCTTCGTTTGAAGATGCAGTCAAAATAATGATTCTTTCCTGTAAATTCCTTTCTTGGAGCTCTTTTATAAATTCCCAGCCAGTTATACTTGGCATATTTATGTCAATAAGTAATATTCTTGTTCCATTATTTAATGTCAAATATTCCAAACATTGAATTGCTTTGTAAAATGTGCGAATTGATGCATTTGGCAGTTCATCGAGTATGCTTTCTTCGGTTAGAAAATTTGAGCCTTTATCATCGTCAAGGATTATAAACTCAAGTTTGTTAAGGAGTTCGTTCAATTGAAGTTATATTTAGGAAATAAAAATCAATTTGGGTATATTTTGTTGATTAGTTGCTGCATTTTTTTTAGAACCTCAAGATCTTGAGATGATTCATTCTCCGAATAATCAATTCCCTCGTTTAAGAATTCTTCTAATTGCTCAATTTTGTTTTGAAGATAGATTACATCACTCTTGGTTAATATGTTGTTTATATTCTTTGAGGAGTTTTCAGGAAAAAAATAGCAAACAACAACATCTTCGTTGTATTTCAAGTATGAAAAATAAATTCGAACATTTAGAATTTCTTTGTTGGGGGTTTTTATATCAATATTAGCCGATTTTTGTTCAATTTTGATCTTCTGATTGTCATATAATTCATTCAGGAGCTGTGACATATATTTTATCAGCTCTGCATAATCAGATAATTTAATTAAATCCTTTAATGCAGGGTTGCCGTATACCACTTTCAGATTTTTCAAGTTATATACACAAATTGGAGTCAAAGAATTCTCAAAAAACTCATCAAACTGAACTTCAACTTCTGCCTTGGACCTAATGTAATCCAATCGGCGCAGGGATTTAGAAAGTGTTCGTTTCAAAACTTCAGTATCGATATCTGATTTCATTAAAAAATCCTGAGCTCCATGTTCAACGAGTAATTTGGTCATACTTTCACTTGCTGTTCCCGACATAACAATGATAGCACAGTTAGGAAAGTTCTCTTTGGTGGTTCTATAAGTTTCAAAGCCACTTGTTTCAGGCAGCCACAGGTCCAGAAGGATAATATCAGGTTCAAGAAGGTCTATAAAATCAGCAGATTCTGTTATAGATGCGGCAGAGTATAGATTAATTTTGAAATCTGAATTTTCCAGTTTTTGCAATTGAAATTGAATCATCTTTGCATACATGATTTCATCTTCAATAACTAAAATGTTAATTGGTTGCGTTTTTTCTTTCATATAAATATCTTGCTTTGAAGATACATTGGATTCCAAGTAAAAATAATAATTACAGCTTACATTGGTTTGGAATTATCTGGGTTTTCGGTAGAAAATTTATCAATTGTGGCTTCAAGTTGAACATCAATTGAGTTCACGTGAATTTTTGAACCTATATTGGGACAATTGTCCCTATTCAAAGTCTTCCCTTCAAAAGTCACAATAGAATAACCTCTGCGCAGGACCTGCTTTGGATCAAGAATCCGTATAACGGCTTCCAGATGCTCCATATTTTTTTGCTCTTGCTGAAATACACCAAGAACCATTCTCTTCAATTTCTCTGTTTCTTCAAGGATCGACAATCGTTGTTCATTCAAAAGATCTGTAGTTTCCTTTTGCAGTGATCTTCCAAGGGTAGCGATGTATTCCTGGTTTCTGACAAGGGTCAAAGAAGAGTTTCTTCTAAAATGATGTACGGTTTCAGTCAACAAGTTCTTTTCCTTGCCCAGATAGAGTCCGGCAGCATTACGAAAATGTTTGGTTTCACTGCTAAATGCCTGATTGTGTAGTTGAAGGAGCTTCATCGAATAGTTCATGATCGTTTTGCGCGCTTCCTGGACCGGAACCGAAAACTCGTGAAAGCTCTGGATCAGGAAATCGGCTAGTTCTGTTGGGGTAATCGCATTGCGATAGGCGACCATTTCGGCAACCGTAAGATTCGTGGAATGACCAATTCCAGTTAGAACAGGCAAGGGATACGTAGCGATCTTGTGACAAAGGGAGTAGTTGTTGTAGCACGACATCCCCACTTCTCCACCTCCGCCGCGAACGATGACGACCGCATCAAAATGATGTTTCACTTTCTCGATCTTGTCAAGCTGTTCCAGAATGGAATGGACAGCCATATCACCTTGAAGATAAGCCTGGAAAAGCATGGTGAAAAATCGGTATCCCCATGCGTTATGGTCCAGAACTTTCATGAAGTCCGAAAGCCCTTTGCTCGTATCTGCAGAAATGATTGCGATCCTTTTGGGGAGAATGGGGAATTCCAAACGCTGATTGGCATTGATCACACCTTCTTTTTGCAACCTTTTTAAGGTTTCATCGCGTTCTTTCTGTAATTCACCCAGGGTAAAGCTCGGGTCAATGTCCTGGATCTGCAAGCTCAAGCCAAAGATCTCGTGATAAACTATCCTCACCTGAAGCAACATGGTGTTTCCTTCTTTCAAAGGTTCTTTTACGACTTTGATGAAATTCTGATTGATCCGCTGCAAATTGGTTTTCCAGATCTGCCCATTGATCTGTGCCACGATCTTGTCATCTTCCTTCTGAACCAATTCCGGAAACGCATGTCCGGAAGGATACAAGTTCAACTTGTGGATCTCCGCCTTTACCCAATAAGCTTGCTGATAGCGATCTTCGATCGTCTTTTTGATCGAATTCACGACCTGCTTCAGTGTAAAGATCTGTTTGCTTTCTGACATGGGAATATGAAGGTAAGAAATTAGAAGCCCTAAGTGATATACTTTTTAAATAAAAATGAGGAGTAAGACTCATAAATCATTGATATTGAATGGCAAAGATCATTTGAAATAAATGTTAAAAAACGAAGAGGTATGAACATTATTGAATCAAGCCTGTTTAAGCATTATAATAAAAGGTTAAACAAAATAATATGAAAACAAAAAAATTACAATTAATTGGGGCCATCGGGGCAATTCTCTTGAGCTCGTCATCGTTTGCACAGACGAACGTATTTGACGACATTATTGCAACAAGTTCAAACCACACATACCTGGAGGCAGCGATTCTTCAGGAAGGATTGCAAGGTGCTTTGCAGAATCCTTCCGCTAATTTGACAGTGTTTGCACCGACAGATCAGGCATTTACTGATTTAGCTAATGCTTTGGGAACAGATATCAATGGTTTGTTGGCATTGCCGAATCTTGATGATATTTTACTTTACCATGTTCTTGGTTCAACTGTTCCTTCTTCAGGGGTAACGAATGGATTGATCGCTCAACCATTGAGCACGACAAACACGTTGAAGCTTACAGTTACTGGAGGAGGAAATGTATTTGTAAACCAAGCTGAGGTTTCAGGTTTTGACCTGAATGCAGATAATGGGGTTGTTCATGTTCTTGATGCAGTAGTATTGCCGTTTGAAACAGTTGCTGATGTGGCAATCGATAATGGATTCTCTACTTTGGTAACAGCAGTAGTTACAGCCGAATTGTTACCGGCGTTAACAGATCCGTTGGCATCATACACTGTATTCGCGCCAACCAATGCTGCGTTTGACGCCCTAGCAACAGCTTTAGGGACAGATCTAAACGGTCTTTTGGCACTTCCGAATTTGGCAGATGTACTTACTTACCACGTTTTGGGAACTGAGGTTCCATCATCCGCAGTTACAAATGGTTTGATCGCTCAACCGTTAAGCGCTACAAATACACTTAAATTGACTGTTACAGGAGCAGGAGACGTTTTTGTAAACCATGCAGAAGTGACTGGTTTTGATGTTACTGCATACAATGGGGTTGTTCACATTCTGGATGCGGTAGTATTGCCAATTGAAACAGTTGCTGATGTAGCGATCGATAATGGATTTTCTACTTTGGTAACAGCAGTAGTTACAGCCGAATTATTACCAGTATTAACGAATCCACTTGCTGAGTTTACCGTTTTTGCGCCGACTAATGCAGCTTTCGATGATCTGGCTGCAGCTCTTGGAACAGACTTAAATGGAATTTTAGCACTTCCAGAACTGGCAGATATTCTTACATATCATGTTGTTGCTGGAACAGTAATGTCGACTGATTTGACTGACGGTCCGGTTGCAACGGTGAATGGCACAAATATTTTTGTTTCACTTGGTGCGGGTGTGGTGATCAATGATGCAAACGTAACACTAGCAGACGTGTCAGCTGATAACGGAGTGGTTCATGTCCTGGATAAAGTATTACTTCCTTCTTTTGCAGGAATTGAAGAAGGCACAGCAAATCAGGTAAGCTTATATCCGAATCCAACAGAGGATCAAATTTTTATCTCTGGGATAGGGGAAGGTAATTATTCAGTAATCGACCTAAACGGTAAGGTATTGTTGAATGGCACGTTCAGCTCAAATCAAGCGATCGATATGAGCAATTTTCAATCCGGAACATATTTAATGAAGATGGATGATGCAAGTGGAAGAAGAACAGTTCGAATCATCAAGAAATAAGAATTCATCAATTCTTTGGAGAGGGGGCTATAAGCCCCCTTTTTTTTGAATATCGAGTATTGATGCGGGATAGTTTCTCAATTTGATTGTTCACTGCGCTTTGTTCTTATCTTTGTGGCGCTTTAAAAAACAATCAAAATGGCAGACATCCACTCGTATGATTTTTCAGGAAAAAGAGCATTGATCCGTGTTGATTTCAATGTTCCATTAGACAAAGAAACAATGGTGATAACTGACGATACCAGAATCAGAGCTGCCGCTCCAACGATCAAACATGTCTTGGAGCAAGGCGGAAGCGTTGTGTTAATGTCGCATTTGGGTCGACCAAAAGACGGACCTGAAGATAAGTTCTCCCTTCGCCACATTGTTGCGCATACATCGAAGGTCTTAGGAGTAGATGTGAAATTTACGGATGATTGTATTGGTGAAAAAGCGCTGGAAATGAGCTCTTCATTGAAGCCTGGTGAAGTATTGATGCTGGAAAATGTACGCTTTCACAAGCGTGAAACAGCAGGAACTGAAAGTTTTGCGGAAGAGCTGGCAAAATATGGTGATGTGTACATCAACGATGCCTTCGGAACAGCACATAGAGCACATGCTTCTACAACCATTGTCGCAAAGTTTTTCCCGAACGATAAAATGTTTGGTTACCTGATCGAAGGGGAGATCAAGGCAGTGGATAAAGTATTGAATTCAACTGAAGAGCCATTAACGGCAATAGTTGGGGGAGCAAAAGTATCTTCGAAGATCACGATCATTGAGCGTTTACTGGATAAGGTCGACAATCTGATCGTTGGAGGAGGGATGGCCTATACATTCGTGAAAGCGAATGGTGGAAAGGTTGGTTCGTCATTGGTGGAAGATGATTACCTGGATGTTGCCCGCAAGATCATGTCGGATGCAAAAGCAAAAGGAGTGAATTTGTATATCCCAACCGATACGGTGATCGCGGATAAATTTGACAACGAGGCCAATCGAAAGACGGTAAAGATCGACGAAATTCCCGATGGATGGATGGGATTAGATACAGGAGCTGAAACATCGGAAGCATGTCGTGAGATCATATTGAATTCTAAATTGATCCTTTGGAACGGACCAATGGGAGTATTCGAAATGGAAAACTTCCAGCAAGGGACAGTCGATGTTGCCAATGCCATTGTTGATGCAACTTCCAAAGGAGCTTTCTCACTGATAGGTGGAGGAGATTCAGTAGCTGCGATCAACAAATTCAAGCTTGCGGATAAGGTTTCTTATGTTTCAACAGGTGGAGGAGCAATGCTCGAATACCTTGAAGGGATTGAATTGCCGGGGATCAAAGCAATAAGGCAATAAATTCTATTAATGAATAAAAAAAGGGGCTGTTAAGCCCCTTTTGTATTCTTGGTATAGATTAGTTTCTTGAGTTGATCGGTTTTTTAGTTTGCATTACATTGAACCCAACGTTCAATCCAACCATACCACCTTTTCCTTTATTTGAATAGAATACATTCACGGGTACGTTTAGGGATCCGGCCCTGAAAGTTCTTCCGGCTGCAATGATGAATTGTGCCCCAAATTTTATGTCACCTCTTTTATCCAACATATCCTTAAACTCATAGTCTGACACATCTTCAATATCCACTACTGCACCTGCCCCGTATGTTTCCTCTGTATATTCTCTCCAGTCCTGGCTGTTATAAAATCGATTTGTTTCTCCAAAAAGTCCTTCAGTATCAATGAAACCTTGTGATATTGGAGCGAGGTTGAAACCAGGGCCGAAAGCAAATTCCCAACTAGCTTTTCCAAATCGGAATCCATTCAAGATCGATAGGGAAGGTAAAAACTTACCTTGTTCCATTCCTGAAATGTTGAATATCCCCTCAACGAGCGCAGAGAATTTTTCAGTACCCACATATTGTTGCTCTAGCTGATAACCGATCGTGCTTACCACTGGAGTTATGTCAAGACCTCCCAGACTCGCTGAGCGAGTGGCAAATTCATTGATGCTACCAGTTAATACGGCAAAACCAATTCTTGGCCCGTTATTTTTCACTTTTCCAACGTTGTTTGAAGTGATCAGCTCATTGTTAAACTTTAATCGTTCCACGAGCTCTTTCTCAACAGGAACTCCATGCATTTCCTTCAACACGATCTCTGTCATTCGCTGCAGTTCTACTTCCTGATTGTCGAATTCTCGAACAGCAGATTTGTAAATTGCATCGTTGGCAACGTCGATGATCTTTAAAGAAATAACGATCTTATTTCCCAATGCATCATAGCTACCCGATACGATGTAATCTACTCCGAGCTTTGTGCCCAATTTTACAAGACAAGCTTTGCTTAAGCAATTGGTGCTTAATTTAGAGTCGCTGGAATAAGCCTCTTGCATGTCGTATTCATCATAGACAGAGTACTGATCTAGCTTAACTATTTCAAGGCGGATCAATTTGGATGTGATTTCAGGCGTTGCATGAAGTCCGGTTACTGCTGGGTTAGCAATCGCAATAGAAGATTTTTTTTGAGAATATCCTAAAGTTGAGATTCCCAGAATTGTAGCTAATGTTAAAACAAGTGTTTTCATGTGTTTGAAATTAAATTGGTGATTTCAGTGAAATCGGTTAAAAGATTATTTTGATTTGAAATTGGATTAAGAAAATATGATCAGGAGTGCAATAATGTTGATTCCAATGCCGATCAGGTTTCCTTTCATGGCTTTACCAAGTCTTCTTTGATTGATCCCTCTTTTCACGGCTCTTGATTCTTGAACAGTGGCCTTGGGATTGTCTTTTTCGAATTGTTCGATCAACGAATTTGTCCTGTGGGTTGGGATGAAAGATCCTATAATGTTGATGGGTAATGAATAGACATTAATTACAGCACCAGTCAATATTCCTCCATATAGGGGTGCGTTTGAAGCATAAAGTTTTTTCCCCTCTTCTTTTAGTCGAAGCTTATAGTATTGGTTGCTCTTGTCAACGATGATGGTTCGATCATTAAAAACGAACTGACTTTCAGTTGCACTAAGAGTTATTGGTTTTTCAGTTTTTATGGGAAGCACCTTCGCAGAGTCGATCTTAATAATTGGAGCCTCCTCTTTTGGCAGGGTCTCAGGGGTTTCAATTGTTTTTGTAGGCTCCGTAGATGGTTCTTTTTTGGGATCTTCTGTGGCCCATGGATTCTCTCCTTTTGGTTTTGCGACCCATGGATTTTCCTGTGCGGTTAGTGCACTACAAAAAAGAAGGGAAGAAATTCCAAGCAGAAGGATCCTTCTTGCTGAATCAAATTTTAAAGGTTTGTGGTTGGCTAAAATTAAGTTCATGTTTTTTGCATTTTGTATAGCCCAAAACTATTGAGCCTATGCGCCGAACTTCAACTGAATTACGCCAGTACAATTTTACCACTTGCGAATTTCGCAAATAGGTATAGGTTGGAAAATTAAATCAAATGAATTAACCGGAAAACGGGATTACTGAACGAACAGTTCTGTTTTGATCTTTTGTCTGTAAGAATCGACCATTCTCTTGATACCAGAGAAATAGATATTCCTTTGCTTCTCATTTACGACACTGATAATGCTTGAAATGGCCATTTGCTTGTTTAAAATGTTTTGGCTTTCTTCAATGTAAAACTTATCTGTTGTGAAGAGTGAATTCATCATGTTATGTCCGATGTAAAGTCCCTGAAAATCATCTGAGGAAAACAAAACATTTGTTGTTCCATTCAGGGTCTCACTGTAATACACTTCAAAATCATTTCCTGATGCCGGTGGCTCGGTGGTCGAAACAAACTTCTTTCCGACGGTCACCTGAGCACGCAGGTGATCAATAAATCGATCCACTACATCCAGTAAATACAATGCATAATTTGGATCCTCAAACTGTCCCGATTGAAAATAAAAATAGATCTCTCTGGCAAATCCCCTTAAAAATCAGGATCCAGGATCTCTTTGGTAGGAATTGTATTGTAGATCTTCAAGGCCTCAAGTCCTGTATTGAAAGATTCAGGGGCAATCTTATCGTATTTGAATTTTTAATTCTGGTATTCTTTGACTTGCAAGTGGGTTTTTGCCCAGAAGAAAAGCTTAAAACGAACCAGTTGTGGGTAGTTTAAAAGCTGAAGGATAGGGATATTGTTGACCAGTACGACCATGGAAGGATTCTTCTGTGCTTTAATATATAGAAGTGAGTCTCGCATTTTCTGCAGATACAAATACATACTAAAGTCATACTCATTAACAGGCTGAAACTCAAAGATGGTTTTGTTCTTATTGATTTTAAAAAGTGAATCCAGAGAGATGTCGAAATGTTTACACAATTTTTCCAGCTCATAAATTGTAAGGTGTGTTTCGCCTCTGAACCTTCTATACACAGCGTCATGACTTAAGCTCAGTACGTCTCCGACAATATTTCCAAGTGAGTCTTTTCCGTTGTTTTTTCGTTTGATGATTTCAAAGATTTCCTTTTGATAGTCTTGTTGCATGTGTAGGGTTTTGCCCCGGCAAGATACACATATTTCAATTTTTGAAAATTTGACATGACAAAAATGAAAGGAGATTACGATTTTTTGTGCCCGCTGTAACTTTTCGGTAACTTGCCAGTCTTACCTCCGAAACGAACAAAAAAGGATGACTGCCAAAGAGTATAATCTGGCCATTGATGAATATGCTGACGGGATCTTCCGATTTGCAATGAAGCATCTTCGTAATGAGATGTCGTCAAAGGATATTGTACAGGAGGTGTTCACCAAAGTTTGGATCAAACATGAGGAGATCAGCTACGAAAAAGTAAAGTCCTATTTGTTCACGTCGGCGTACCACACGATTCTTGACTGGATCAAAAAAGAAGGGAAAAGTGGTGATATAGAGTATGCCGGAAAAGAAAGAGGATTTGAAGATTCAGCGGCATTCGACCTCAAGGATATTTTGGAGGAGGCACTTGATAGGTTGCCTGAGACCCAAAAGACGGTGGTGATGCTAAGGGATTATGAAGGATACAATTATGCAGAAATTGCTGAAGTTACAGGCCTGACAGAATCTCAAGTTAAAGTTTACATCTTCAGGGCCCGACAGTCGCTGAAGGAGTATATAAAGAAAATAGAACTCGTTGTATAATGGATAAGATCAGTATTTTCAATTATGAGGCTTTTTACCTGGATTACCTGGAGTGTAACCTGGGCGAAGAGGATACTGCCTTATTGATGGAGTTCCTCAAAAAACATCCTGAATTCAGAATGGAAGAGGAAGAACTTCCAGTTTTGCAATCGCCTTCGTCTTCTTTAGATAAAGATTTCTTGTCAACACTTAAACAAGTTGACCTTTCCACAGATACCATTACTGCAAGCACAGTCGAGCAATTCATGATCGCTTCTATCGAGGGTCAGCTCAACTCGCAGAAACAGATCGAGCTGGAGATCTATCTGTCTGTAACACCAGCGGCGGCAAAAGAAATGGAGTTGTTCAAGAAGACAATTCTACCTGCTCCAACCATGATCTTCGATGGCAAGGATGACCTAAAGAAGAAAAAGACCATCATGCTATGGCCTTACCTTTCGATTGCGGCCGCAGCGGCAGTGATCGCCTTTTTTGTTTGGATCGGAGTCCGGACAAATGTCACTGAGGCTCCTTCCTATGCAAAGAAAAATACGCCCGAAATCAAAAAAGATGAGCGTAAATTGGAGGAGGATCCGACAATCAATCGGGATCAATTTGTAGCGGATCAGGATCAAACAACAACGTTGCCGGAGAAAGGGATTGTAATCCCAGATGACAATAAAGAATCAAAGGGTGAAGATGCTCAACCTCGAAAGGAACTGGATAAGATCAATGACATGAGAACCAGGACGGCAGGGAACCTAACCTTGGCTATGTTCAATGAAGAACCTTCTCGAATTACTCAACCGTCTCAGTCACCCCCTGTACAACAAGTGCGATCTGATTATGCCTCACTTGGATTTGATCAAATGAGTAATCCAATCAAGCCGATCACAAAAAAGATCGCAGAAGTGACCAATAAGGAGATTGATTTCAGATCTGCTAAACCTACCAAAAGGAATTCAGGTGGATTCTTCTTAAAGATCGGCAGCCTGGAGATTTCTCATAAAAAACACTGAATTTCAATAGATTGATATTGAGTTTGAATTGAGCCGATATCGATCAATCAGGGTAGACATTATTTACTATATTTATCGTTCTGCCTTGCTATGAAAGAAACCAGTTTTATCCAGCAGAATAAGGAGAAGTGGTCGCGCTTCGAAAAGCTTTACGCCGATGGCTCGAAGGAGCCTGAGGAGCTGAGCGATCTGTATATGGATATCACCGATGACTTGAGCTATGCCCAAACCTTTTACAAGCGAAGAACCGTAAGGGTATACCTCAATCAGTTGACTCAAAAAGTCTTCCTGGGAGTCAACAAGCAAAAGGGTCTTTCATTAAAGAAGTTCATCACAGTCTGGAAAACATCCCTTCCAATTGAGATTTATAAGGCAAGAAAAAGTCTGCTTTTCGCATTGGTGACTTTTCTGATCTACATGGGGATCGGAATTATCACGACCCATTATAATCATGATTTCCCTCGAATTGTCATGGGCGACATGTATGTGAATATGACACTGGAGAACATTCAGAAGGGAAATCCTTTGGCCGTGTATGAATCTCCGGATCAGCTGTCCATGTTCATCATGATCACGACAAATAACCTTAAGGTAGCATTCCTCACCTTCTTCGCAGGATTTTTCTTTACATTGGGAACCCATCTTTTATTGTTTTCCAATGGAGTTATGTTAGGGTCCTTTCAATATTTCTTTCATTTGAAGGGATTGTTGATCACCAGTTTTTTGGGGATCTGGATCCATGGTGCCTTTGAGATCTCAGCCATCGTTCTGGCAGGAGGAGCTGGTATAACTGCTGGAAATGGCTTTCTTTTCCCTGGATCCTATACTCGCTTACAAAGTATGCAGCGGACAGTAAAAAGTGGGTTAAAGATCATGATGAGCCTTGTGCCCTTTATCATTGCCGCCGGTTTCCTTGAGAGTTATGTGACACACAATTATCAGGTGTTACCCGACTGGTCCAAATGGACATTGATCTTGTTTTCATTCGCAGTCATCCTGTTTGTATATGTGTTTTACCCGATCTATGTGGCACGGAAGCATCCAGAGCTACTCGAGGAGGACGATCTTGGAGATCAGACCGAAAGGACTCCAGTGCTCTTATACAAGATGAGAGGGATCGGCGAGGTGATGTCAGATAGCTTTACCTTGTTCAGATCATTGATCGGGAGTATTGTCGGAAAGATATTCATCATTGTTGCGCCATTGGTCGGTTTGATCATGTATTTACAGGCAGGTAATTACTCCGAGGACATGGGGTTGAGACATTTTTATGATTGGGTAGTTCAGCTAAGGATTCTATTTGGTTATAATTTCTCGAATCCAATGGACCTTGTGGTTTTCTTTCTTTGGTCTGTAATCCTTGCATTGGTGCTGGCATCTGTGTTTCATTCTGTTAAGTTTAAAGATCAAAAAGAGGGAGTAATGCCTTTTTTCAAATACCTGATCAGTAATTTTCACTGGATCTGGCTGGGCAATCTGATCATGTACCTATTTGTCTTTGGGTTGCCTTGGTTTATTTTGATGTGGGCCGTTTTAATTTCGCCATTGTTCTTTATTCAATCTGCCGTTTTTGGGCTTGATGAACGGCCTGTTGGGGCCAGATGGATACGTTCCTGGTCATATTCGGCCAATCGTTATGGAACTTCTTTGATGGTGATCCTTATGTCAGTGTTTATTGTCTTCATCATTTCTCAGCCCATTGCGTTCATTTTCAGTTTTCATGAGCCATTCAATGATCAGCCCCTGGTGAGGGATCTTTTGGATATGTTGGCAGATACTGTTAAAAGAGTTGCCATGATCTATACAGATGAGCACATTTTCTGGAGTAATATCGTGAGACAGATCGTCTACCTGCTCTTTTCATTTATGGTGATCATTTTCATGGGAATTACTATGGCTGTTAGCTATTATTCATCCAGAGAAAAAGAAGAATCTGTTTCATTGAGAGAGGCTTTCAAGCGATTTGGAAAACGTAGTCGATTAAACGAATCTCAAGCTGATTTTGAATAGACTGCTCACCATATTGATCCTTGCTTTTTCATTTTCCGGTTTATCTCAGGAACAAAAGTCGGTCGAAAAAAAATGGAAAGAAACAGTAAAGCGATACGAGTACCAGAAAAGTAAGAATTACAACGGTCCGAAAGATTATTATGGCACCAGCCCAACAGGAATGAAAGGGGTGGATAATGATAGAGATCAACAGCCAAAGGGACACACTTCTCCATCTCAGATCGATTACGTCAGGAATAAAGGAAAACAAAAAGGGAACGGGGGAGATATGCCCAACGATCCGAAAACAAAAATGCCGGATCCCATCAAATTGCCTGAATTTGATCCACCTGACATCGATCCACCAGATGTGGATCTTCCGGATGTAGATCCACCGTCCATTTCACCAGAAGTTTGGAAGTTTCTTTTGATCCTGATCATAGCTGCGCTTGTGGTCTTTTTGATCTATTGGTTGATTAAATCACGAAAACCTTCTAATAAAAAGGTGGCGGGAACCTTTGTGGATATGGAATGGAATCCCGAGATCATCTCAAAGACAGAACTTGAGCTCAGATTGGATGAGGCGCTTGCGAAAGCCAACTATCGGGAAGGGGTAAGGATCTATTTTACCTTTATATTAAAGGAAATGATCCGTTTGAACTGGATTAGATGGAGAAAAGAAAAGACGAATTTTGATTACCTGGCTGAAGTTGGGGCAAAACCTAAAGCACACTTGTTTCGCGAGTGCGTGAGGATCTATGAATTGGTTTGGTACGGAGAATATGAGCTGGATCGATCAGATTTTAGTGAGATCGAACCGGTATTGAAGAATTATTATGATCATCTGAAAGAAACAAAATGAGTCAGCAATTCAAATATCTTCTGATGCTGATGATCGTTGTGATCATGGTTGTTCTCGTTTGGTTCCTTGGCTCCGAAAAGACAGGTGGTTATACAACTGCCGCTTACGTTTCTACGAACTGGGAAGATACCTACGACTGGCAGAGTCAGGATCCATGTGGATTGTCATTGTTTAAAGAGCGCATCGAAGCACGCACGGATACAACCTTGAGTGATTTTATCGACACTCCGGAACAACTCGATTCGGTTTTAAAGATCGGTGACACATCCACCTATTTGTTTGTCGGAGAATCCTTTGGGTTGTATGATCAGGAAATAGATACCATACTGAGCCAGGTGGTGAGGGGGTCGAACCTCATTGTCTTTTCGCGAAAAATGACCTCTAATATTTTTGATCGATTTGATCCTGTGCTAAATTATCAGTTCGATTATACGACTAAAGTGGTCATTGGTAGAAAGTCATCCTGGTATAAATTGTACAACATTTATCAGGGAGATACTCTTCCTCATGATTGGTTGTGTTTTGGAAACAGTAAACTTCAGGGCCATGGGATCGATGTGATCTCGAATATTCGGGGAAGAGCAAACTTTATTCGCATTCCGGTAGGTGAAGGGTCTGTTTATCTCCATTCCGGGCCGGAGACTTTCAGAAATGTTTTCCTAATACAAAAAGATGGATTCCGATATGCATGGGAAGTGAGCAAGATCTTCAAAAATCAGAAGATCCGTGTCCTGAATATTGGTGAATTGAAACAGGAGCCGATGGATTTCTTTGAGCAGCTTAATCAAAATAAAGGAGGAAAAAAAGACGACAGTTATTTGCAGTTCATTCTCAAGTCACCTCCTCTATTGGCCGCAATGGGGATGATACTGCTGTCGCTGATCTTGTTTGTCCTGTTCAGAGCGAAAAGGATCCGGCCAGAAATACCATTGTATAGAAAAAAGAGGAACCAATCAGCAGTATTTGTCGAAACGATCGCATCGATCTATCGAAACAGAGACAATCCGTCTGCCGTATTGCAATTGCACCGCAAGAACTTCTATCAGACTGTGCTCAAACATTTCTTTATTGATCTTTCAAAAAGAACAGATCATCGCGAGATCAACCACCTGGCCGAAAGAGCTGGGATCGATTCTGCAGAAATTGATAAACTGTTAAAAGACCTTGAGCAGGAAACGGTTGTATCAGAAGACGAACTCACTAAGATTGTCAAACGAAAGAATGAGTTTTACAAACAGGTAGGATTGATCGGAGATGACCTTGTTCAGCGCTTGAAACAGAAAGAATTCAGGATCTATCGTTCAGTTTGGCTGAATTTCGTTTTCACAATGGTTGGTTTAGCAGTGATTTTTATCGGGACGTATTTCCTGGTAAAAGCAAACGGTGCAGGAATCTTGCTCTGGCCTTTAGGGGCTGGTATTCTTGCTCTTGCATTCATTCGTATGGGAAGACCTTATGTTATTATCAAAGGAGATGAACTTCAAATGATTCCGCTTTTTGGAAAAAAGATTACCTTGAAATCAAACCAGATCAATCGAGTTGAAATCTCAGGGAATCTTTGTGTGATTCATTTCCTGGATGAACAGTCGTTATTGATAAGGGTAGGAGAACTGGGAAGTACAGGTCTTCAGCGATTAGAAAGATATTTTACAGAACACGATTTAATTTAAATAGTTGTAGCAATGAGTACAGAAGAAAACAACGAACAACAAGATTTTTCAGCATACCTTCCCAAGGATGGGGAGTCTTCAGGATCTTCCGCTTCGAATGAAGAAACGAAGCCGGCCTCTGAACCAACCGGATCTTATGGATTCGAACGACACAATCAAGACTTGGTGTGGGTGGCAAATAAGGTGAATGATGTACGTCATGAGATCGGAAAATTTGTGATCGGTCAACATCATATGGTTGAACTATTACTTGCCGGAATCTTTTCCAACGGACACATTCTTCTTGAAGGAGCACCGGGAGTGGCAAAGACCTTATCTGCAAAGGTCTTGAGTAAGGCGTTGGCGATCGATTTTTCAAGAATTCAGTTTACACCTGACTTGATGCCTTCGGATGTGATCGGAACGAGCGTGTTCAATATGAAAGATTCAACCTTTTCGTTTAAGAAAGGTCCAATTTTTTCCAATATCGTGCTGATCGATGAGATCAACAGGGCACCAGCTAAAACTCAGGCTGCACTTTTTGAGGTGATGGAAGAACGACAGATCACTTACGACGGGAATCAGTATCCGATGAGCTTCCCATTTCTGGTTATTGCTACACAAAACCCTATCGAGCAGGAAGGAACATACAATTTACCAGAAGCACAGCTCGACCGTTTCGTTTTCAAAGTGAAGATCGATTATCCGGAATTACATCAGGAGGAGGAGATCCTGCATCGCTACAAAAACAATATTCAAACCCCTGATCTTCATGAGGTGGTGCCAGTATTCTCTGCTGAAGAGATCCGTAAGGTTCAACAGATCGTTGAGAAGGTGATCGTAGAGGATAATTTATTGAAATACATTGCAGCCATCACGCACAAAACACGTAATCATGGAAAGGTGTATCTGGGTGGTTCTCCTCGAGCCTCACTTTCCATGTTAAAGGCTTCTAAAGCTGTTGCGGCGATTCGTGGTCGTGATTTTGTAACTCCGGAGGACATTCAATTCGTGACTACACATGTTCTAAATCATAGATTGATACTTACCCCGGAAGCTGAAATGGAAGGAATAACTCCTGAAGAAGTAATAGCTGATATTCTTAAAACGATCGAAGTGCCTCGTTAATGAACAATCTCTGGAGATCCATATACCTGACTCGCTGGTTCTTTCTGCTTTGTGGAGTGATCATCGTATTGTTCGCCGCCTCATTTGGTGTTCGCGAGCTTTATTTTGTTGCGAAAGTGAGTACGGTAAGTTTATTTGGTCTCACCCTTCTAGATGCACTATTAGTATTTCTCTACAAGGAGCCATTGGATTTTGAACGGCATGTCAATGAAAGGCTTTCACTGGGAGACAATAATCCTGTGAAACTTGTTGTCAGAAATAAAGGCTTACAACCTGTTACATTCATGCTCTACGAGGGATTTCCCGAGCAAATGCAGGAAAGAGATAAGGTGTTCATTGGGATCTTGGCACCTGAGGGTGAGAAAGAGTTTCATTATGACTTTCTCCCGAAACAACGGGGTGAGTATTTCTTTGGAGATGCATTTTTCAGGATTTCATCCATTTTCAATCTTGTAAGTCGTAAATACGTGGTTCCTTCGGGAATGGTAACGCAAGTGTATCCTTCGGTTTTACAGCTAAAGAAATTCGAGCTTCTCGTTTTCCAGCAACAAAAGACGTCAGTAGGGATCAAGAAAGTTCGACGAATCGGAAACAATAGTGAATTTGAACAGATCAAGGCATATGTACAGGGCGATGAGGTGAAAACGATCAACTGGAAAGCGACAAGTAGAAAGTTTGACCTCATGGTAAATCAATATCAGGAAGAAAAGTCTCAACATATTTACTGCTTGATAGACAAGAGCCGCAACATGCAAGTAGAATTCAATGAGATGAGCGTGCTGGATTATGCGATCAACTCTACTTTGGTCTTTTCGAATATCGCACTCAAAAACGGAGATAAAACAGGATTGATCACCTTTTCGGATAAGATCGGGACTAAATTACCAGCCAACCGAACAGGTAGTCAGATGAGAAGGATCCTTGAGGAACTGTACAATCAAAAAACCCATTTCAGGGAGCCGAATTACGAGTTGTTGTACCAAACGATCCGAAGAACCATTAGCACACGTTCACTTCTCGTTTTGTTTACGAATTTCCAGACCGAGTTTGCCATGAGGCGAGCATTACCAATGTTGAGAAGGATCAATCAGAAACATTTGTTGGTGATCGTTTTCTTTGAAAACACCGATCTTCAGGAGTATGCCTTCAAGCCATTGGAAACAACGAATGACGTATATATTTCAGCGGTTGCTGAACGCGTGATCACGCTCAAATCAAGAATGGCGAGAGAATTGAAACAAAACGGAATACAGACTATCCTTACTACTCCAGATAACTTGAGTATTGATACCATCAATAAGTATCTGGAATTAAAAGCGCGCGGGGCTATATAAAAAAAGGCCGGCATTTGCCGACCTTTTCAAATTCAAAGTTTTGAATTACTGAATGTAAGTCTGGATAGTTGTAGAGTTACCTTCAACATCTCTTAACTTCATTTCCTTGTTCTTCAACATGATGATTTCGATTTCTGAAACAGAACCAGAAGAATCTGTAGTAACCAACTTCATTTTGTCATCAGAGAACTTCCAAGTTCCATTTTCAGTGTCTGTAAAAGTTGCTCCACCAAAAGTATAAGATGTAGTCACAGTGTATGTGTCATCTTTTTTAATGTTTACTGCAACAGTTGTTCCTGAAAGGTCTTGTGACTGACCATTAACAGTCATACTGCTAAGTGACCACTCACCAACAATTCTTGCTTTCTTAGAAAGTAGAGAAAATCCTGGTCCTTCTTCGTATTTACCACAAGAAGCAACAGCGATAGCGGATACTGCTAACAAAAGGAAAGCAGCGGTTCTGATAAAAGATTTCATACGGTTAGTTTTTTTAATTTTTGCAAAATTACGTGAATTCCCCACGATTATACAATAATTGTTACTTAAATATTTGTTAATGTATTTTGGGTAGAAATCGATCGAACAAATCCTGACTACCGACCTAAAAAAGTATATTTGTTCCCTGTAAAATTGAGACAATGAATAAGAACGAAGACCTTTTGAATAGAAGAGAGGCCTCTGGGTTAGGAGGTGGACAGGCAAGGATCGACAAGCAGCACCAACAAGGAAAGTTGACTGCAAGAGAGCGAGTTACCTTGTTGCTTGATGAAGGTTCATTCCATGAAATAGGACAATTTGTTGAACACCGCGCAACGTCGTTCGGATTGGAGAAACAAAAATTTCCTGGAGATGGGGTGATCACAGGATATGGAACGGTTCATGGAAGATTGGTCTATGTGTTCTCTCAGGATTTTACTGTTTTAGGAGGTTCACTTTCCGAAACTCACGCTGCCAAGATCTGTCGTGTGATGGATATGGCGATGAAGAACGGAGCACCCCTAATCGGATTGAATGACTCAGGGGGCGCCCGAATTCAGGAAGGGGTTGTATCTCTTGCGGGTTACGCAGATATCTTTTATCGAAATACGCTGGCTTCAGGAGTTATCCCTCAACTTTCGGTGATCATGGGACCATGTGCCGGAGGAGCAGTGTATTCTCCCGCCTTGACAGATTTCATTTTCATGGTGGAAGAAACTTCATACATGTTCGTTACCGGACCCAATGTGGTCAAAACGGTGACCCACGAAGAGGTGAGTTCCGAAGAACTGGGCGGGGCCACAACCCATGCCACACGCTCGGGCATTGCGCATTTTACCTACCCCAACGAGGTCGAATGCCTTCAAGCGGTTCGTAGGCTGCTGAGCTATTTGCCGCCCAACTGTGCCGTTCGGCCCCTGCGCGGTTCCGGTTGGCCCCAGCCCACCGCGTCGGATC
>CALCCB010000074.1 GCA_937899625.1 uncultured Bacteroidota bacterium | reverse complement strand
ATCCTGAGACAGGAATCAATTTTGTTTTCCTGTCGAATAGAGTGAATCCGGATGCTGAGAACTGGAAAATAAGGGACATGAATGTTCGAACAGAGGTTCAGAGGGTCATATACGAAGCCGTTAAAACAAGGAGAAAATGACGAAGAAAACATTGGTCTCTCTTTCAATTTCGGCATTATTTCTATTGGTCAGTGCGCTTTTGTTTATACAATTTCTATCCTACCACGAGCCAATGGCAGATCAATTGTCCTGGAGATTCGATGATCCGTTTTATGCTTGGCTTCCTGCGAAGGATATGTCTATACCAATTTTCTCAATTACCTATGGTAGTTTAATTTTATTTCTTGTTTTTGAATATTCTCATCCTATAAAGATCAGCTACGGGATTTTGGCTTATGCTTTTCTGATCATTTTAAGAATGTTCACAATGACCTTAGTTCCTTTAAGGGAACCAATTGATGTTGTGGATCTTATTGACCCTTTCTTAAATGAGCTTATTTATCCTTCAAAGATCGATTCTGATCTTTTCTTTAGTGGACACACCGGTTTGTTATTATTGCTATTCTTTATTTCCAAGAGGGCGATTTTCATTGTTCTAGCCTGTTTTCTGGGAATTTTATTGATGATCCAACGAATTCATTACAGTATCGATATTCTAGGGGCAATACCTTTTTCATTCATTGCCTATAAAGCTTCGAAGCTAACGCACAGAACAACACTATATCCGAATAATGACTAATTTTATCGTTCCTTAAAAAGGAAGAAAATTATGAAAATAGGAATTGTACTTTATCCAACATTTGGCGGAAGTGGGGTAGTTGGAACAGAACTGGGTAAAGCACTCGCGGCCAAAGGCCATCAAATTCATTTCATCACTTACTCACAGCCCGTTAGGTTAGGGAGTTTCAGAGAGAATATCTATTATCATGAGGTTGCCGTTTCTGATTATCCGTTATTCGAATATCAGCCATATGAGACCGAGCTAACTTCGAAAATGGTAGATGTGGTAAAATATGAGAAACTAGACCTTCTGCACGTACACTACGCTATTCCTCACGCATCGGCAGCATTTATGGCAAGTAGAATTTTGAAATCGCAAGGGATAGAAATACCATTCATTACTACATTGCATGGAACGGATATCACGCTTGTAGGGAAGGATCCGTCTTTTGAACCGGTCATCACTTTTTGTATCAACGAATCAAATGCAGTAACGGCCGTTTCGGAAAGCTTGAAACAAAGTACCTACGAACATTTTGATACGAATCGAGAGATCCATGTGATTCCGAATTTTGTCATTTCAGAAACACAGGAAGATTCTGAGTATAAACAACTTCGTTGTAAATATGCGGCTCCTCACGAGAAGATTCTTTGTCACGTTTCGAATTTTAGAAAGGTAAAGAGGGTAGAGGATGTAGTGCACATTTTTTCAAAAGTAAGAAACGAGATTCCTGCAAAGCTGATCTTAGTAGGAGATGGCCCTGAAAGATATAACATTGAGCGCCTATGCAGAGAATACGGTCATTGCGATGATATTATTTTCCTAGGAAAGGTACGGGATACCTCGCACGTTCTGGAAATAGCGGATCTTTTCCTTCTGCCATCTGAGACAGAAAGCTTTGGTTTGGCTGCTTTGGAGGCAATGGCGGTCGGAGTACCGGTGGTTTCATCAAATTCAGGAGGGATTCCTGAGGTAAATATTCATGGCGAAACTGGTTACCTTTCTGATGTTGGTGATGTTGACGATATGGCGAAAAACGCATTGAGTATTTTGAAAGACGACCAAACACTTGAAGCCTTCAAAAAACGAGCGAAAGAAAGATCAAAAGTGTTTTCTCTTCAAAAGATCTTACCGATGTACGAGTCACTTTATAAAGCTGTTCTTCCAAATAATAAGGTATAAAAAAGCCCCTGAAACTTCAGGGGCTTTTTTCTTATGATTGAGATCAAATATTTTCGATGATCATTGCCGAGGCACCACCACCTCCGTTACAGATACCTGCACCACCGATCTTTGCATTGTTTTGTTTGAGTACATTGATCAATGTTACAATGATTCTTGATCCTGAATTACCAAGAGGGTGACCAAGAGCAACGGCTCCACCATTCACATCCACTTTGCTCGGATCAAGACCTAAAAGTTTCATGTTCGCAAGTCCAACAACTGAGAATGCCTGATTAAGTTCCCAGAAGTCAACATTTCCTGTGTTCATGCCAGCCTTCTCAAGTGCTTTTCCAACCGCAAGATTTGGTGCAGTCGTAAACCATTCTGGTGCTTGAGCAGCATCAGCATAAGAAACGATCTTAGCGATCGCCTTCAATCCGTATTTTTCAACAGCTTCTTTTGATGCAAGGATCAACGCAGAAGCTCCATCATTCAATGTAGATGCATTTGCAGCAGTGATCGTTCCTTCTTTGTCAAATGCCGGGCGTAATGAAGGAATTTTGTCAAGAAATACATTCTTATATTCTTCATCTTCCTTTACAAGGATCGGATCTCCTTTTCGCTGTGGCACTGATACGGGAACGATCTCATTGTCAAACCTTCCAGCTTTCCAAGCTTCCGCAGCTCGAGTATACGAAGTGATTGCAAAATTATCTTGATCTTCTCTTGAGAAGTTATATTCTTTCGCACACAATTCAGCACAATTACCCATGGGTACTTTTGAATAAACATCTAGAAGTCCATCCTTTGTAATTCCATCTAGCATGGTAATGTTTCCGAACTTAGTGCCGTTTCTTCCGTCAACATAATGAGGAGTCTGTGACATGTTTTCCATACCACCAGCAACAACAACTTCATTATCACCAGCGATAATTGACTGAGCTCCTAACATAATTGCCTTCATTCCCGAAGCACAAACTTTATTGACTGTAGTACAAGGAACATTTTGACCGATTCCAGCGCCAAGTGCTGCCTGACGAGCAGGAGCCTGACCAACGCCTGCTTGAAGGACGTTCCCCATAAATACTTCATTTACCAGCGCAGGATCTACATTACCTCTTTCAAGAGCACCTTTAATTGCTGTAGCTCCCAGTTGAGTTGCAGGTATTGATGATAATCCTCCAAGGAAAGACCCCATTGGCGTTCTAACCGCTGCAACAATGTATACATCTTTTGTCATTTTGATCAATTTGTTAAAGTCGAGCACGAATTTAATAAAATGACGTCAATCTCCCGTCTGTATCGTTGAATTAGTCAAAAGAAGTGGAAAATCTACCCCGACTTTGGTTTGAAATATGGCAAAGTATCGGCAATTTTGCGGTATGAAGAAACACATTTTGTCGGCAATATTGTTGATCAACAGTTTGATTTCCTTCTCAAATGTAGATTTTGAGGCAGATTCCTTGAAAACAGATACGATTAAACCTGCAGATAATAGAACATGGAAGTTAAAATCCATTTATACTTTAAATGGCTCGCAATCTTCATTTATCAATTGGAGTGCAGGGGGTAGGAATAATATTTCTCTGCTCGTTGGGATCTCGGCAAGTGCCAATTACAAGAAAAAAAGCTTTAGCTGGTCAAATGACCTGAGTATTGCACTTGGAGGACTCTATTATATTGATCAGGGGAGTGAAGAACCGCTTCAAAAAACGGATGACAGGATAGATCTTTCTACAAATATTGGACAGAAAATGAAAAATCGACCTTTCAATTTCACGTTTATTGGAGGATTCAAAACTCAAACACTTGATGGATTTAGCTTTCCGAATGATAGTGTAAGGGTATCCACATTCATGGCTCCTGCGTATATAAATATTGCCATAGGTCTCGACTATTTAAAAGGGGAAGATTTTTCAGTGTTTACTTCACCTCTTGCAGGAAAGATTACCATTGTGAATAATGACTCTTTGGCGAATGTTGGTGCCTTTGGAGTGGAGAAGGCGATTCTTGATCCTCTTGGAAATGTTTTGGTTCCTGGAAAACATGTCAGGGGAGAGTTTGGTGCTTATGTTAAAATGAAGTTTAACAAAACAATAGCGAAGAATATAGATCTGAAATCCAAAATCGAATTGTTTAGTAATTATCTGGAGGATCCTCAAAACATTGATGTGAACGCCGAGGCATTGTTTAATTTTAAGGTGAATTCCTGGTTTTCAGCATCTTTACAATGGACTTTGATCTATGATGATGACGTTCAAATTAGAGATGTAAAAGGCAATATTGGACCTCGGACACAATTCAAATCGGTAATCGGATTAGGCATTTCCTATAAAATGGATAATGCTCCTAAAAAATAGTCGTCAAATTTTACTTAGTTTTAATCCCAATGGAGATCCTATCAGA
>CALCCB010000073.1 GCA_937899625.1 uncultured Bacteroidota bacterium | reverse complement strand
GTGAGGATCTACAACCGTTGGGGAGGCTTGTTGTTTGAACACGACTCTTCAGTTGATGGTCCATACGACTCGAACAGATGGGAGGGAGATTATAATGGAGAACCATTACCTGTGGCATCTTACTATTACATCATCGAATTGAATGATGATGAGAAGACGGTGTTATCTGGAACGATAACAATTATGAAATAGAAATTAAAAAGCCCCGAACCGGGGCTTTTATTTTTTCTACTTAAAATTCAAAAGATTATTTTCTTTCAGGAATTCCGATGACTGGCAGAGAGCTGGATTTGATTAGCTGATTGAGTTGGTTAACATCTTTGTCAAGAATGTCGCTACACTTCGTTAAATAATCATCAGCCAATACTGTTAATTCAACAAAAGCTTGCTTAACTTGATCGTTCGGAGCTGTATTACCACTAGAGGCGTAGTTAAATAAGCCTGATATCCTATCGTTGATCTTCATTGGATAATTAAGTATATCTTGATTGCTCTTTAATTTTACCTGGTACAATTCAGCTTCGATGGCAGCTGTTTTTTTAAGTATAGAATCGCACAATGATGAGATTTCTTTTGGTACCTCCTTGCCTGCAATTGATTGGAACTGTTCAATTTGTCCTCTTAAGGTTCGAATATCTTTGATGCATTGTTGTACAGCTGAAAATTTCTCTTTAACATTCAAAAGAAAATCATATTGTTCCACATATTCTTCCTGGGTACAATTATAGACAGGATTGGCCTTCAATACAAAAGGCTTTGAAAGTATCCGATCATTTTTCTTCAGCTCAACAGTATAATTACCGGGAGGAATTCTGGGACCAGAAATACTTCCGTTCCAGAGGATCATTCCTTCTACCGGTTCTATTTCAGGGAGATATGTATTCCAGACAAACTCGTTCATTCCATTCTTTATGTCGAGTGAGTTATTCTTATTTGCTGCTTTTGAGTTGAATTCAGCAATAGTTTTACCATTACTATCCCTTATTATCAAAAATACAGTTGACGTATCATTCTCTGAATCGATCCAGAAAGGTATGATCACTCCATTTGGAGGATTCGAGCCGGCGTTTTGAGCTTTTTTATTTTGCCAACCTTCTACTCTCCAAGCGTCAGCAATGTCGAAGAGATGAAGGTCTTTGTTTCTGTATGCCGGATCGAAGCGCTGAATTGCAGTTAGATCGTCCAAAACCCAGAACGATCGGCCTTGAGTAGCAATGATCAGTGCGTTGTCTTTAATGCACATATCAGTGATGGGGGTAAGTGGGAGATTCAGCTGTAATTTTTTCCAGCTATTTCCATTGTCATAACTGGCATACAATCCATATTCAGTTCCGCAGTAGAGCAAACCTTGTTTTTTATGGTCAGCTCTGAGTACACGGATAAAATGGTTTTCGTCAATACCTTTGACTTTTAATTTCCATGTTTTTCCATAATCTTCTGTTACGAACAAATAGGGTTTAAAATCATCAAGTTTATACTTTGATCCAACAAGATAAGCTGTACCTTTTTTAAATGGATCCGTTTCGATCGAGTTCCACATCATCCACTTTCCAGCAGCAGGAGGGGTAACATTGGTCCAGTTTTTACCTCCATCTTTGGTTACATGGATCAAACCATCATCGCTACCCGTCCAGATGACACCTTGCTCAATTGTACATTCTGCAGCAGCGAAAATCGTACAATAATATTCTACTGTTGTATTGTCTTTTGTGATCGGCCCCCCGCTAGGCCCTTGTTTTGTTTTGTCATTCGTGGTTAAGTCAGGACTGATAGCAGTCCAAGAAGCGCCTTCGTTTTCACTAACAAAAAGAACATTTCCTGCTGCATATAATTTCTTTGGGTCATGGGGTGAAAAAAAGAGGGGGAAATTCCACTGAAACCTATATTTCTGCATGTCTGCACCATTGCCAATGGGAATATCCGGCCAAACGCTGATCTGTCTGTTTTCTCCGGTCCGATGGTCATATCTGGAGAGGAAACCAGCATAATTGCCACCATACACGATATCTGGATTTAAGGGGTCTGCCACGACATATCCGCTTTCAAAACCGGCTGTTGAGGACCAATCTCTGGTACTTATCTCACCATGCTCTGATCTTGAAAGCATTCGGATCGTACTATTATCTTGCTGCGCTCCAAGAATTCGATATGGCACGTGATTGTCAGTACTCACTCTATAGATCTGCGCCGTTGGCTGATTGTGATAGGTGCTCCAGTTCGATCCACCGTCAAAGCTGATCTGTGCTCCACCATCATCAGCAATGATTATTCTGGAAGGATCCACAGGATCTATCCATAGATCATGATGGTCGCCGTGAGGGGTATTGATTTCCCGAAATGTTTTACCACCATCCGTACTTTTGTGAAACTGGACATTCAAAACATAAACAATGTGTTCATTTTGAGGATCGACAAATACTTTCGAGTAATACCATGCCCGCTGTCTAATTTTGTTTTCGCTATTTTGTTTGGTCCAGGTTTTACCGGCATCCTCGCTCATGAACAGACCACCATCTTCATTTTCTACTATAGCGTAGACACGATCAGGATTGGATTTTGATACAGATACTCCTATTATCCCTGTTATTGAGCTATTTGGAAATCCTTCATTTTTATTTAGTTTCTTCCATGTTTCACCTCCGTCAGTACTTTTCCATAAAGCACTTCCGCCTCCACCACTTTCCAAGCTATGCGGAGTTCTGATTACGGTCCATGTACTTGCATAAAGCACCTGAGGGTT
Source organism: uncultured Bacteroidota bacterium (assembly GCA_937899625.1). Lineage (GTDB taxonomy): Bacteria > Bacteroidota > Bacteroidia > Flavobacteriales_D > Crocinitomicaceae > M0103. Next base: position 20,751 of record CALCCB010000073.1, on the reverse strand, counting down.
TCCAGGTTCCATGATCAGATCAGCAGCACCACTTTGCTCATCACTGAAAAGCACTCTTTTCCATGTTTTTCCTCCGTCTTTCGTTTTGTAAACACCTCTTTCTTGATTTGGTCCGAATAAATGGCCCAAAACAGCCACCCACACGATATCGGGATCTTTAGGGTGAACGACAATACGAACAATGTGTCGGGAATCCTTAAGACCGATATGTCTCCATGAACGACCGGAATCATCCGAGCGCCATATTCCAAATCCTTCGCTGACATTTCCTCTGATCGTATTTTCACCCTCACCCACGTAAATGATTGTTGGGTCTGTTGGGGCTACTGCAATTGCTCCTATTGATCCACCAAAGTATCCATCAGAGATGTTTTTCCAGTTACTTCCCCCGTCTTTGGTTCGCCAGACCCCCCCTCCGGTTGAACCCATATAAAACAAGTTTTTGTCTATCAGGTCTCCACAAACAGCCGCGGATCTGCCGCCTCTGAATGGCCCAAGCTGCCTGAAGCTTGAGTGGTCAGGTAACAATGAATCTGTCGGAAAGGGAGAAGGGTTTTGTGTAAAACAGCCAATACTAACTAGGATAAAGAAACAAAACGATACAAATTTCATAAGGACTTTAGTGTATAATTGAAAGTACCTAAAAATACAATAAATGTGATCTTCCATCGCTTTTATTTGAAGCTCCAATCATTCCTAACCAATAAAAAACCCCATGACACAGGGTATCATAGGGTTTCTTCAATGTGGTCCCAGCTGGGCTCGAACCAGCGACCACCTGATTATGAGTCAGGTGCTCTAACCAACTGAGCTATAGGACCATGTTGTACAGAGACAACAGTTATTTCAATTTTTCCTGTCCTATGGCGAAGTTGCCTGTCCCGACAGAACGCTGTGAGCGTCGGGAAGCTATAGGACCAAGAATCGATTTCTCAATTCAAGAGTGCAAATATAATATTTTCGTCAAATCCAGTGTTTGATTCCGCCAAAATCGTTTCAGGATCTTAACCTGTTTGGGGCTAATATGCCCTTCAGTGGTCTCATGCGGATGAAGAGCATCGATAAGACGCCAAAAAGAACAGCGGCAAAGAATAAGTGACTCACTTGAACCAGACCCGGCATATCTGCATAGGCAAGAAGAACCCCTCCGATCAGCTCAAGAGATAGTAATGCGAAAGCCAGATAGATTGCGTTCAAACGATCTGTTTTATAATTCAACCAGGTCATCAAAGCGATCAGGATCAGGACCAGCCAGCTGAAAGATCTGTGGATGAAAAAGGACCAGCCAAAATGAGAAGACCAGCCTTCACGACCTATATTTTGTTTTTTCAATTCATCAATAAATTCCCTTACCTGAGTTCCCAAAAACATCTGATAGGTAGTAATGATCAAAATAACAATGACCAACCATTTTATTCCTTGAGGCAAATGAAGTGTCTTTTGAAATGCCGGACTTATTCTTCGAATTACCATGAGCTGTAAAAAGACAATTGCAAGTGCTAGGAACATATGTACGGTGATCGTCCAGGGCACCAGATTGGTAGCCACTACGATCGAACCAAACCAGGCATTCAGCACCAATAAAAATAATGCAGCAGTCGACATCACTACTAATCGACGATCTTTTCTATATTTCAACAACAACCATAGAAAGGCAAGAAGCATCGCATTTCCTGCTAAAAACCCCATCAAGCGGTTAATGTATTCAGTCCAGGTGCTACCCGCATTGAACGGCAATTCTTCGTAGGTCTGAGGATCTTTTTGAATGCGCTCTGCAGTTTCTGACATGCCGATCACTGAAAGAAAACGAGCGAATTTCTCGACCTTTGCCACACGTTTATCTCCGTAGATCTCTCTGTAATTTTCGGGCAATTGAGATTCAGAAGTTGGAGGAACCCATTGTCCAAAACACTTCGGCCAATCTGGGCAACCCATCCCACTTCCAGTAGTGCGAACCACGCTTCCTGCGATGATCACCAGATAAACCAGGATCAATGCGAGCCAATTGAGTCTTATAAAGGTTTTAGAAAATTCCATAGCGCAAATTTACTACAAACTGTTGCCTTTGATGTGTCTTGAACAATTGAATTCTCATGTATGTTTACATTTGGATATGAAAATTATGATCATAGGAGGAGGTTGGCTTGGAATGTCTTTGGCGAAAAGGCTAAAGAAAGATGGTTATGAAGTTGCAATCACTGGTAGAAATAGAGTCATCGCAACAGAGGATTTAAATTTTTTTCAATTCGAAATTGCCGATCGTGAAAGCTGGTCTGGTATTGATCAATTCGACCCTGAAGTAGTGGTCATATGTATTCCTCCTTTAAAGTCGGATGATCAACTATTTTTTTTGGAAGAGTTTTCTGCTTCAAGATTGAAGGGGAGAAGGGTCATTTACACATCATCTACCGGAGTCTATTATTCCGAAGGAATCTTTGATGAAGAGTCGTTAGTGGAGGAGAGCGGATGGATACGCAAAAGTGAGAAGTCGCTTCTTTCAGACAGCGTATCTTTTGATCTGGTGATATTGAGACTTGGAGGACTAATTGATCAAGATAGACACCCGATATACCATTTACAGGGGAGAAAGGATCTTTCTGACCCCAATGGAGTGGTTAACCTTGTTCATAGAATTGATGTGATCCATGCAATTAAATGTCTGATCGATTCAAATATCCATAATGGACTATACAATTTAGTAAGCCCAGATCACCCGAAGAGAGAAGAGTACTACACAAAAATGGCAGGATTCTTGAAACTTGAATTGCCGGAATTTAAAAAAGAGAAAGGGAATTATAAAGAGGTAAAAGGTGACAAGATCACTCAGCTCCAAGGATTTAAATATCAGGGAGATATTTGGCTTTCATTGCGTTAATTTTACTTGCTTGAACAACATTCTGAATAAATTTACGTCTACCTTTGAGCTATGAGAAAACTTCTCCTTATTGTGATTGTCCTGAATTCATTTTTGAGTTCTGCTTCGCATATTGTAGGAGGAGATATCTATTATGATTATCTGGGGAACAATCAATATCGATTCTACATTACATTGTACAGGGATTGCTTTTCAACCGGAGCACAATATGATGATCCTTTACCCTTGGGAGTTTTTTACACCAACTCTATGACCAGCTATCAGCAGGTTTCGGTGCCTTTTCCGGGGAGTAATATTCTTCCAATAGAATTCAATAACCCTTGTGCAACGGCGCCTACAAATGTTTGTGTCGAAAAAGCAGTTTACACAATAGTATTAAACCTTCCTCCGACTCCGGGAGGATACACGATTGCTTATCAGCGGTGTTGCAGGGGGCCCAATGTAACCAATCTCATACAGCCTGAGAATACAGGTATTACCTTGGTCGCTACGATTCCGGGAAGCGAAACTTCAAACTGGCAAAACAGTAGCCCGAGATTTACGAATTATCCTCCTATAGTCATCTGTAACACAGAAGAACTCATTTTTGACCATGTTGCAACTGATCCTGACGGGGATCAACTGGTATACTCTTTAGTTACCCCATATGCAGGTGCTAATGATCTTAATCCTGCACCAAATCCTATCCCACCGCCACCATATTTTCCCGTTGGTTGGGCCGGAGGATATAGTGCAACCAATCCAATGGGAGGAGGTTCATCTGTTACAATTAACTCTTCAACAGGTTTGTTGAATGTACAACCAAATATGCTTGGTCTTTTTGTCGTTGGGGTAATGGTTGAAGAGTACCGGAATGGAGTCTTAATAAGCAGGGTGATCAGAGATTTCTTGTTCAAAGTTTTTGATTGTAACATTACAATGCAAGCGATCTTACCTGATCAGGAAGAACTTCCAACGTTTATCTCTTATTGTCAGGGGTTGACCGTTCAATTCGAAAACAATTCATACGGTGGGACGAGTTATCAATGGGATTTTGGAGTTGCAGGGATGACATCTGATGTCAGCACTCAATTTGAACCAACATATACGTATCCAACTCCTGGAGATTATACGGCAACCTTGATCGTAAATCCAGGTATGCCTTGCACTGATACAGCGTACATGGATATTACCGTAAATAATGTGTTTAATGTTTCCTATACCGTTGCAGATTCAATTTGTTTCACTGGAAATAGTCTTGATTTTTTAGGTCAAACGGATGGCCCAGCCGGATCAGCATTTGTTTGGGATTTTGGTCCAAATTCCACTATCCAAAGCGCTACAAGTTTATCGGTGAATGATGTTTCATTTAATGCAAGTGGATTTATCCCAGTTACATTATACGGTAGCAACGCAGATTGTGAGGCGGAGTTCACGGATTCCATTTTCCTTTTCCCTGAGCCTATCGCCAGCATTGAATTACCAACCGGTTTTGAATGTGAGGGCTTAACCATACCATTTGGAAATAATTCGATTAATACTGTTAATTATCAATGGGATTTTGGAGTTGCTGGAACAACAACAGATGAGAGTGACGAATTTGAACCTACATTCACTTTCCCTCAGGGAGGTGTGTATTCGATTCAGCTAATAGCTGGTTCAACAGCTACTTGTTTTGATACTACCGAAGTTGATATTGAGGTGAATGAGTTACTTACCGTTTCTTTTACCCACAACGATTCATTGTGCATTACTGGAAACAGCTTCAATTTTGATGCAACGGTGACAGGCCCTTCGGATGTTGTGTACCAATGGAACTTTGGACAGGTTGCAAACCCTTCAACTTCGAATGACCTGGATGTCAACAATGTAGTCTACAATAATTTTGGTTCGTATCCGGTGACCTTAACAGCATCTTTTGACAATTGCAGTGAATCTTATTCTTCAACGGTGTTTATTTTCCGAGAACCCGAGATCGATTTCAGAGTTGAGCCAGGACCTCGTTGCGCACCTGCATTAGTACAGTTCACTGATCTTAGCCTTTCAGATTCACCATTGACCTATACATGGAATTTCGGGGATGGTGGGACATCAACCCTTCAAAACCCTTCACATGTCTATAGTGATCCAGGAAATTACAATGTTTCTTTGGGAATAATTTCGAGCGAAGGCTGTATCGACACGCTTTACTTAATGTATCAGGATCTTGTCACGATCCATCCTTCGCCTGTTTCCTCTTTCATTGTCGATCCAGTAAGTACAGATATATGTCATGCAGAGATCACTTTTACGGATCAATCGATAGATGCTGCTTCTATCTTCTACTGGTATGATGACAGTACGCATTTTATTGATGGAGCGGAAGCCATTCATGTCTACAACTATGTAACGAGTGGATGGCATAATCCGATCCAGATCGTGACGAATCAATTTGGGTGTAAGGATACATCCATGGCTGAATTGTACATTGAACCATTTATCATATACATACCGAATACCTTTACGCCTGATGGGGATGAATTCAATAATGATTTCCTGGCAAAGTATGCACTAGAGGTCTTGGAATGGAATTTTAAAATTTATAATCGTTGGGGAGAGCTGATCTTTGAGTCTAATGACCCAGAGGCAGCGTGGGACGGCTCCTACATTTCTCAATTTGGAAGAGTACCGGATGGTACCTACCTGTATATCCTGGATTACATTTCTTGTGAATTTCCGGATGTTACTCAGACCATCACTGGTCATGTCAATGTATTGAAGTAATAATTCTTTTAAAATTGTCAAAATAGTTGTAGTTTTCCTCCTTTAAACTGCTACGTCTTATGAAAAGAGTCTCTTCGTTAGCAACCATTTTGGTTTGCACATTAGGATTCGCAACTTTTTCAAGTGCTCAAACCACGGCAAAAGAAGCCATGGAGGAAAAGAAGCCGATCCTTAAAAAAGAAAATTCGGAAAAGCCTAGTGCCGCTCAAAAGCTTCCTGAAGGTTATCCTTCGCAAAGTGAGCTTTCTCCGGAAGATTTTGAAAGTCAAAAACAAGTTTGGATTCAGAATAATCCGGATGAATATCAAAACATGATTCCCCAAAAAGAATCCAAACCAGATGTTAGTTCGCTCCCTGGGTTCCCTGTATTTGTTGATACTGGAAATCCGTCTCTGGATCATGAAGAATACCAGCGCAAGAAGAAGGCGTGGTATGACAACAATCAGGAATTAATTAAAGAGTTCAATAATTCGCTTAATACCAATACCAATGAAAAATAGAAACTACTTCGGGATCTGGAATCTTGTGATTGCAATTCTTTTTGCTTCTGGTATATCATATGGTCAAGGTCAGTGCTTTACGGGTGGATGCACATTTGGAGGCACAAACTATCCATCAGGAACATTTTCAAACCCAGGTCCTGCATTTGTAACCGTATCAACCATAATTTACGCAGGTGAATACCAATTATACAATGTTACAACGGGTGTTCAATATGAATGGTCCTATTGTACGGGTGATGGAGCTGCAAGTGCTGCTGGTGAAGATTTACAGCTCACGCTGTTTAACAATACAACTGGAGCTGAAATTTGTTATTCAGATGATTATTGTGGTTTGGCACCGAAAATTCAATGGACTGCAACTTTCTCAGGGGTTGTTAGGGTATTAACAAATCAATTCTCTTGTCTTACTAATAGTACAAGTCATACCTTAGTTTGGAGAGCGGTTGGTTCGACCAATGACGATTGTGCAAATGCAATTACAATTTCTCCCGGAACATACACGGGGAATACTCTTTCTGCTGCAGCTGATATTGCTCCCACTTGTGGAACAACAGACGGCACGTCAGGTGGTCTTTGGTACAAAGTTACAGGATCAAACTCATGTTCTTCTTTTACTGCGTCAACATGTGGTGGCATTACAGATTTTGATACAAAAATAAGAGTGTACACAGGGTCATGTGCTGGATTAACATGTGTTGATGGTAATGATGATTTTTGCGGAACTCAATCTCAGGTGACTTGGAGCTATACCCCGGGAACTACATACTATATTCTGGTCCATGGTTTTTCCTCAAGTGCAGGTAATTTCACGTTAACCTTGACAGAGAACACCAATACTTCAGATGTTACTCCTCCAACATTTAATTGTCTTTCTAATGTCACGACCAATGCTGATCCAGGGTCGTGTTCGGCAATAGTGAATTATACATTACCGACTTGCGGTACTGGAGCTCAAACGCTATATAGTCAAAATGGAAATAATCTTGAGGATGGTAGGATCTCAAATAATCTATGGCCATTGGTTGATGCAGATGATTTCACAATTGGCTCGGGTTGTTGGAATATTAATGCCGTGACGGCATCATTTTTAACAATCTCAACAAACGGAAGTGGAGCATCATCTTTTACAATTAATTTTTATTCGAATGCTGGAGGTGTGCCAGGAACGATTTTGAACTCTCAAACTGTTTTTCCGGGTTCATGGACAACCTCATATATTGGCACCAATTACGGTTTTTATTTCAACAATTTCACATTTACACTTCCGAGTGCAGTGAATTTATGCGCAGGATCATATTTCATTTCTATTCAAGCCAACATTACAGGATCTAGCTCAGATTTCTATTGGGAATTTAGTACAAATTCAACTTATGGCAGCAATGGATTGAATGCAAGCTCAAGCGCAGGGCCTTGGACAACAAATGGTGATAATTATGTTTTCTCACTGATAACAAACGGTCTAACAGGAAGTCTAACGGATAATTGCGGTGGGTGTCCAACGCTGGTGCAAACGGCAGGTTTATCCTCAGGATCTGGTTTTCCTATTGGTGTAACTACAAATACTCACGTTGCATCAGATGCAAATGGAAATACAACAACTTGTTCTTTCACGGTTACAGTTATCGATAATGTAAGTCCGGTGCTTGATCAACCTACATTAGCAACGATTAACTCTCAATGCACGGTAACCAGCTTAACTCCACCGACCGCGACTGACCAGTGTTCGGGAAGTATAACTGGCACAACCACCGCTACTTTGCCTATTACTTCAAGCACAACAATCAATTGGAGTTTTGTGGATGCTAGTGGTAATCAGGTTTCACAAACACAAAACGTTGTAGTACAAGATGCAACTGCTCCGGCACCAGACATTTCTTCATTACCAGAAGTAATTGAGCAGTGTGAGGTTACTTTCATTGATTACCCAACTTCTACAGATAATTGTAATGGTGCGATTAATGGTTCTCCGAACGTGACTTTCCCTCTGAATCAATCAACAATAATTACATGGACATTCACAGATAATTCAGGGAACTCATCATCTCAACAACAGGTTGTCACGATCAATGATAATATTGCCCCGGTGCCAGACATTTCTTCATTACCAGAAGTAATCGAGCAGTGTGAGGTTACTTTCCTTGATCATCCAACATCTACAGATAATTGTAATGGTACGATTAACGGATCTCCGGATGTGACTTTCCCTTTGTATCAATCAACAATAATTACATGGACATTCACAGATAATTCAGGAAATTCATCATCCCAACAACAAGTTGTCACGATCAATGATAATATTGCCCCTGTGCCTGATCTTACTGTTTTGGATGATGTAACAGGTTCCTGTTCAGTTGACAATTTAACAGCGCCTAACGCTACAGATAATTGTAGTGCAGTCAGTGTTACGAATGATGCAATTCTTCCTTTTGGAATAGGAAGTCATGTTGTCACATGGACATATACTGACGATAGCGGTAACCAGTCAAGTCAGCAGCAAAATGTCAATGTATTGGATAGTGACGTTCCTGTTCCGGATCAAGCTGATCTTTCGGATATTTCTGTATTGTGTAAGCTGGACAACCTAGATATTCCCACTGCATCTGACGGATGTGAAGGCAGTATTTCAGGGATATCGAATGTTTCGTTGCCAATAATGTCATCTACCACGATTACCTGGACGTACACGGATGGTTCTGGAAATTCAGTGACACAAGATCAGAACATCATTATAGAGATGCCTAACGCGACCGTAACTCAGAATCTTGCCACTCTTACTTGTCAGAATACCAACAGTGGAGTGACATATCAATGGATTGACTGTTCAACAAATACGCCAGTTTCTAGTGCAAATAGTCAATCATTTACTCCTTCAGTTACAGGAAATTATGCTGTGGTGGTTTCAGAAAGTGGTTGTCAAGATACTAGTGAGTGTTTCTTGGTTGATTACACAAGTTTGAGCACATTAGATTCAGAGGTTTTCAAAATATATCCAAATCCTAATGATGGAAACTTTACTTTAAACTCGGATCGCGACGCAGAAATAGCTGTCTTGGATATGAGTGGAAGAGAAATCGAGATTCGAAAGATCAAAAGTGGATCCAATCAAATTAGCATTGATGCTCTGGCAGATGGGATCTATGAAATAAAAATCACAAGTAAAGATTTGATTTACTTTATCCCAATTGTAGTTAAACACTAAAAAAACAAAAGAGGGCTTAAACCCTCTTTCGTTTTTTATACAAGTCATAAATGATCCCATCTGATAACCCGATCTTCGGAACAATGATCTCATTAGCATCAAGCTCTTTCATGATGTAGGTAAAGATCTGAAGTGCAGGTACAATGACATCGGCTCTGTCTTCTTTCAATTGGTATTTCTCTGAACGCTGATCAGGTGTAAGGGGTTTTAATTCTTCCAGCAGCCCACCTAAGCGATCAATTGAAATGGGTTCACTCTGAGATCCACCAAGAACTTTGTGCGCTGAGTTGATATTTCCCCCGGTTCCAAAGATCTGGTGGGGTGAATTCAGATCAACATGCGAACTGATCCAGTCGTGGATCTCATTCCAGATATTCTTATCCACTTTTCCTTTCAGCATTCTCAACGTTCCAATGCTAAATGATTTAGAAGCAACCTTTTCACCTTTTTCGAAAACGCTCACTTCGGTGCTTCCACCCCCTACGTCGATGACAAGAAATGGGTTGGATTTATCAAATTCAAGGAGGAAAAATGTTCCGAAGATCAAGGAAGCTTCCTCGTCACCTGAAATGACTTCAATATTTACACCAGTTTCCGATTGGATCTTGGAGATCACTTTTTTTGCATTCTCTGCCTCCCTCATGGCGGAGGTGGCACAAGCGCGTAACTTTTTCACCTCAAAGATCTCAGAGATCAGTTGGAAGGCCTTGATCGTTTTGACGAAATGTTCGGTTTTCTTTTTGGAGATCTTTCCATTCTCAAAAACTTCTTCTCCAAGTCGCAAAGGAACTCGGGTATAGGAGATCTTTTTTACGTAGGAATGACTGCCCTCTTTAGTGACTTCACCTATTAGTAATCGTGCGGCATTGGTTCCTATGTCAATGGCCCCAAATCTCACTATTTTTTACGGAAGAAGATTTTGATCGGAACACCAGTAAAATTAAACTGTTCACGCAAACGATTTTCAAGGAAGCGCTTGTAGGAATCCGGAATGTACTGAGGTAGATTACAGAAAAATGCAAATGAAGGTGCATGTGTCGGTAATTGCTGGACAAATTTTATTCGGATGTATTTTCCTTTCATTGCCGGTGGAGGTGTTGCCTGAATGATCTCAAGCATTACATCGTTCAGCTTAGAAGTAGGGATCTTTTTCGTTCTGTTCTCAAAAACCTCCATTGCCGCTTCCAGCGTTTTGTGGATCCTTTGTTTGCTGATGGTAGACGTGAAAATGATCGGAACATCATTGAAAGGTGCAAGCTGCTCACGGATAGACTCTTCCATCTTGACCATTGTATTATGATCTTTCTCGATGAGGTCCCATTTATTGACAAGTACTACAACTCCTTTGGAATTTTCCTTGATGATGTAGTAGATGTGTAAGTCCTGCTTCTGTAAACCCTCTTCAGCATCGATCATGAAAATACACACATCGGAATTCTCAATGGCTCTCACTGATCTCAGAACAGAATAGTATTCTATATCTTCAGTTACTTTGGCTTTCTTACGGATTCCTGCAGTATCGATCAATAAAAAGTCAAAACCAAAGGACTTATACCTAGTATGGACCGCATCCCTCGTTGTTCCGGATATGTCTGTCACGATATTTCGTTCTTCACCCGTCAAGGCGTTCACCAGTGAAGATTTTCCTACGTTCGGTTTACCAACAATAGCTATTCGGGGAAGCCCTTCTTCTTCAAGAATGGTTTCGTCTTCTTTGGAAAAGTGTTTTACGATCTCATCCAGTAATTCACCTGTTCCGCTTCCATTGGTTGCAGATAGATCATAAACGTCTCCGATTCCAAGAGAATAGAACTCAGAAGAAAGCCCAACACGATTTGTATTGTCTACCTTATTCGCAGCAACGATTACTGGCTTCTTTGACTTTCTCAACAAAGCAGCGACCACTTCATCAAGGTCCAGAATTCCTGAAGTAACATCAACCATGAATACGATCACTGTAGCTTCCTGGATCGCAATTTCAACTTGTTTTCTGATCTCCCCTTCAAAAATATCATCGGAACCTTTGATGTAACCTCCTGTATCGATCACTGAAAACTGAACGCCATTCCATTCACCTTTTCCATAGATCCTGTCTCTCGTAACACCACTAACTTCCTTGACGATCGCATCTTTTGATTCCGTCAGTCGATTGAACAACGTAGATTTTCCTACGTTAGGTCTTCCCACTATTGCAACAATATTCCCCATATTCCGACAGGTTAATACCCGTATTTTTTAAGTTTTGCTTCAGTTGATCTCCAGTCCTTATCTACCTTAACATAGGTTTCCAGAAAGACTTTATGGGCGATAAACCTTTCAATTTCCATTCTGGATTCACGACCGATTCTTTTGATCATGTCTCCTCCCTTACCAATTATAATTCCTCGCTGCGAATCACGTTCAACGATGATCAGTGCACGGATCCGAGTAATTGTTTCTTCTTCCTTGTATTCTTCGATCTCTACCTGACAACTGTAAGGGATTTCCTTATCGCAATGCATGAAGATCTTTTCCCGAATGATCTCAGAAACAAAGAAGCGCATCGGACGATCCGAAATTTCTTCTTTGTCAAAGTATGCAGGGTTTTCCGGGATCAATTCAAGGATCTTTTCCCAGATCTGTTCAAGGTTAAAACCGTGAAGTGCTGAAACAGGATAGATGATTGCATTGGGCAGTTTTTCTTGCCAATACTGAATTCTTTCCATGACCTTAGGTTGATCGCTTAGGTCGATCTTATTGATCAGACAGATCACCGGAACACGAAGTTTCTGGATCTTTTCCAGTGTCTCCTTATGATTCATGTCATTCTCACGGGTATCCGTAATAAACAGCAATACGTCGGCATCTTTCAATGAGGTATTGACATAATCCATCATTGCTTCATGCAACTTGTATGCAGTGTTGACGACACCAGGTGTATCCGAAAATACGACTTGATAATCTTCATCATTTACAATACCCAGGATCCTATGTCTTGTTGTTTGTGCTTTGGAAGTCACAATAGATAACTTTTCACCGATGAGTTGATTCATCAGTGTCGATTTACCCACGTTGGGACTCCCAACAATGTTAACAAAACCGGATTTGTGTGCCATTTCCTGAAATTAGTGTGCAAAGGAACGAAATTTTCAGGGGGTAGGCAAGGTCTTTCTATTAACGGACAACTAAAATCTGCTTAACAGAATAGTTGATCGATGTAAAGTTCAGCTCAAGAACATCTCCACGTTTGAATTTCTTGCATTTCAGGATTTTAGAGATGTGACTCGGCTCAAGTTTTTTCAGTTTTTTCTTCCAAATGACCTTATTATCCTTTGTTAAAGTGATCAACACATCGGTTTTAACTAACAAATGAAAGCCAAGCGATAAGGTTTGTTCAACTGGATCTGTCATAACCTGCAGCTGAAGCCCGTTATTACTTTGTTCATTGATAACAGCAACACTTTTATCAACCTTCGTCAGATACACCGGAAACAAAACTGAGCTGGCAATACTTCCTTCACCTTCAGTTACCCAGAAGACATTCGCTGCTGAACTTTGAATTCCTCCGAGAATGTGACCCAATAATACACGGCGATTCTGTATAGCAGAAAGATCGATCACTTCATTGGAATAGGATCTAAGCTTTGGATTAGGAATAAATTCAGACGCTGCTCCAAAATATCCTGGTAGCTTTACGGGCAATTGAAACTCCTTCAATCGATACCCCCCCTCGATCTGCACCAAAGAAACAGCCGGAGTAAATGGAACATCATTGTCTTGAACAAGCATTCCCAAGCTATCATAATAATGTGCGATTCCCCCGAAAAAGAGATTGTACATGTTATTTGATTCTGGGTCGTGAAGGGCAATTGTTGCACAATGATAATGGTTGTAATATTGCGCGAAAGCTGGGATTTCATGAATGTGATCTCTGTCAATTTCGACGGCGTCCAAATAAGGAATATTCATTTCGCGTTGAAAAACTCCCGAAAAGGCAACAAGAGACTGTGTTCCATCTTGAATTTGCGGGAGTACATTGAAGTCTCTCCTGTGCATCAGGTTTTCATCTCTGATTGCTTCTTTCCAGCTGATCTGTGTTACCCCGGAATTGTTTTCAACCATGAATCGTCGGACTTCACAACTGTACGTTTGGGTAAAGGTTGGATTGTCCATTGGATTATATCTACCTTCAAAATTGTGCCCTCCAACGAGATAAAACCAATCATCCATCAAAGTGAGTTGACCTCCGGTAAGCGCAAATCGTTCATCTCTAAATTGATTGAATGCAATAGACGGTTCCTGTCCTGCAACGATCATTGAAATAGCCTGAGGTAGATTCACTGTGGTCAGAAACGGGAAGGTGGTGTGATCATCCTTTTGTTTACTGATCCCATAACCTCCTACAAGATACAGTGTGCTGTCTTTCTGAATAAACTGAATGTTTGTCGAACCAAGTTGTTCCTGCAAATCAGGGGTGAAAGTGCTCAGTGAGCTTTTCCAAACTTTTTTCTGTTCTGGAGAAAGTACGATCAAGTCCCGATTATGTCCTGCTTCGTCAAATGTTGCCCAGGGCTGTCTTCTATGCAAGCCATCTAATCTTCCACCTATAATTAACCAGTATCCATTCCACTGCCCAACGGAAAAAGATTGAATACCCCCCATTTGAGGTATGGCTACTGTATCGATCTCAATAGCGTATTTGAATTCTTGCCCATGGAGCGAAAAAACGAAAAGTAAAAAGTATATTATCGAAAATCTCATAGTACAAAGAAACAGATAGACAGGACATTAAAACATGATTCCGGTCATAAAATGAATAAAAAAAGATGAAAAGGTTGGTAACTGGGGATTATTGTATTAACTTTGCAGCGCATTTGATTTTAGATCGGATAGAGAGTGCGGGGTGGAGCAGTTGGTAGCTCGTCGGGCTCATAACCCGAAGGTCGCACGTTCGAGTCGTGTCCCCGCTACCAAAACAAGCCAGGTTTTTCCTGGCTTTTTTATTTACGTACAAATTGTATTTCACATATATTATTTCGATTTGTAATTTTACGAATGAGATTTGGCTCCGTAGTTCAATGGATAGAACAAAAGTTTCCTAAACTTTAGATACAGGTTCGATTCCTGTCGGGGCTACTTGTTACTTTTCGGACTGAATTCATTTCTCTTAAAAATCAATAGTATGAGATCGATCAATATTTTTCTTTTTACAATCCTTGCAACGATGTTTATTTCTTCCTGCCAGGGTGATCAGCAAGATGAGAATTTTTCTGAGGAAATTCAGCAAGATGAAGAACATTTTGAAGGGCAGAATGAACTGGTAGAGCGAATGCGAGCTACTGACGAAGACACGTCCTTATCTATTGCAAATACACTAATCTATACCCATACGAATGGTTCAACAGAAGAGGCATCCGCATTTTTGGATAAGAAGGAGAACATCCTGAAAGTGATCGAATATTTCAAGAATACGATCAATGGAAATTACGGATCAAGAACCTTTTATTTCGATAAAGGAAAACTTTACTCGACCATTGAGACATATCTCGACAATGCAATTAATAATGGATCGTTCATTGAACGTCATTCATTCTATGACAAATCAGGAAAAGTGATTTTCTCCAAACAAAGAATGGCTGAATTTGAGATCGATCTGGAAAGAGAACAATTTAAAATGATCGACCCAATTGCATGTTCTTTTGATGATGTAAAGATGCTACTTGAGCAGAAAGGGCCTTATGAAACTACTTTCCAGGGTTTTGCAAGTAATGGAGAAATGGATTTTCTCATTGTAGGAGAAAACAAGGCTGAAGCCTTTACCTCTTCATTGGCTGTGCAGCATTATCAGGGAGACATCAACAAGCTACTTCAAAACGAGAAAGCCTATGTTGGAAAACCTCTTGACGTTTCGTTTGAGAGGATGATCGATGAAACAGATTTTGAGTTTCAAGTGCTACTTGGTGTTAGAATCAAATAAAAAATAATTCTGGTCAATACCAAAAAATACACCATTTATAGTAATCAAGCGCTTAAAACGAATATTCTGTAAAATGGAAACAAGATTTTTTCCCTTCAACATTTAGACTCGCCGTTGAACATTTTTTAAAACTATTATCGATTTCATTCGTTTAAAATTGCATTGGTAAGACTAAACCGAAATGAATAGAACAATAAAATTATTTCTGTCCTTGGCTTTTTTACTTCTTGTGGGAGGAGTTCAGGCACAGAAAATGAATGTCAAAGGTACAGTGTACGACACAACTGGGACAAGACCAATTCCTCAAGCCTTAGCGATGGCTGTGAGAATGAAAGACTCAGTACTACTTGGATTTACAAGAACAGATTTTCAAGGGAAATTTGAGTTGAAAACATTTGATATAGATACGTTTACGTTGATCATCTCATATCCTGGATATGATGATAAATCGTATTACATTTTCGGTCACGCAGACAATTATGAGATCGAAATCCCATCGGTAAAGATGTTGGGTAAATCTCAGGACTTGGAAGAAGTTGTGATCTATGCCAACAAAAATCCGATCTATTACAAAGGAGATACACTGGTGTATGTAGCCGACTCCTTTAAAGTTGCTGAAGGTGCAGTTGTGGAGGATCTTTTAAAGAAACTTCCGGGAATAAGTGTTGACAAAGACGGTAAGATCACTTCTCAGGGACAGGAGATCAACAAGGTCCTTGTGGATGGAGATGAATTCTTTGGAGCGGATCCAACCATTGCAACAAAGAACTTAGGTGCTGATGGAATTGAAACCGTGCAGGTATATGAAAAAACGGATGATGAAACCATTGGTGGCTCAGACGAAAAGATTAAGGTCCTCGACCTCCGGTTAAAAGAGGATGCCAAAAAAGGATACTTCGGCCGGGTTTCAGGTGCCTCGGACCTTGCTCTCACTCCGCTGAATGACAACTATTTCGGAACGCGACCATTCTATGAGGGAGAACTTCTATTGAACAAGTTCAACAGTAAGCAAAAGATCTCAGTATTTGCATTGGGGTCCAATACGCCTCGTTCAAATTTTGGCCGAGGAGACTTAAATAAATTTGGATTGTCCAATGAGTCATCTGGGGGTGGAAGAAACTGGTTCCAGGATAATTCAAATAATACTAGTGGGGTTCCTCAAACCTTTAAAGCAGGGGTGTATTATTCAGATAAATTCGGTAAAAAGAAAAATACCGAGATCTTGTTCAATTACTCCTACTACAATGATCAACTGGATGAGAGATCGGCAAGTGAGTCGCAGTATTTCCTTTCGGATACGACTTATTTTACGGGGGACTCAACTCGTAATTTCACGAAAAACGAGACGCATAGTATCAACTTCACGCTTTCCAGTCAGATCGATTCGTTAACGTTGATCGAATTCAGACCATCTGTTCGATTGGATAAAGGAATCTCAGAAAGTACCGATATCACAGCATTTAGAGGTGAAGATGGAATTCAGTCCTTATCGACTGAAATCAACAACGATAACAACTCTACAGGAACAACATACAGTGGTATGGCTCGAGTGTATCGTAAATTCAAGAAGAAGAGACGAGAATTGGAGGTGCGTTATGACATCAATGGAGTAATGAATAGTTCAGAAGGTTTCTTATTTACCAAAAACGACTATTCCCTTCTCGGTTTTGCGGATACCATCGATCAGAAAAAAATGAACAACAACTCCAATCTGACACACTACGGAACAGTGAGTTATTTTGAGCCGCTTTCAAAGAAATTAAGATTGAATTTCAATTACCTTTACGAATACGGAATTTCCAATCAAGATAAGCAGACGTACGATGCTCAAACCGGAAATTACATAGTGTATAGAACGGATTTGTCAAATAATTTCGACAACATCAGAACACAGCACAGAGTAGGTACGGAATTGATCTACGAAAACAGTAAGCACACTGTTGCCGGTGGATTCTATGTGAGAAACATCAATATCGACAACATCAATAAGGTGACAGATAGTGTTGTGAATCAGAATATCTCTAATTTCTTGCCTAAGGTTAGATACGAATTCAAACCATCGATGAGTAAGAGATTCTCTGTGAACTATAACACAAGCTCGCAGCAGCCATCGATTAATGATCTACAGCCGGTTCCGGACAACTCCAATCCAAACAGAATTCAAATTGGTAATCCGGATCTGAAGCCGAACTACGTGCACAATGTAATGGTGAATTTCAATCAATGGAATGCGCTTTCAGGAAGATACATCTGGTCTGGAGCGTCTTTCAACTTGACTCAGAATGCTTTTGCCAACCAAACGAATTTTGACCAATTCGGTAGAACGACCTCTAAAACGGTGAACGTTGATGGAAATATGGGAGCATTCTTGTGGTTAGGAGCCGGTATTCCGATCCTCAATCGAAAGATCGAATTCAACCCTAGCTTGAATGGTTCCTATAATCATTACAAAAACTTCATCGGTACGCAGGAGAATATAACCGACAATTTTGCCATTACTCCTGAGTTAGGAATTGATTTCACATGGGATTCCCTGGAGATCAACTTGAGTGGAAGTTATTCTTATAACAATCCGGTGAGTTCATTGAGTACGGTTTCAAATACGCCTTTCTCCATCGAGAATTATTCTGCCGGATTTGAATGGAGATTGAAAAAAGGTTTTGGTCTTGAAGTGGAAGGTGAATATACCAGAAACTCGCAGCCAGGTGGAGGATTCTACAATACAGAGTTCTTTATTTTAAATGCAGAGATCAACAAGAAGTTCCTTAAAACACAAAATCTAGTTGTATCCATCGTTGGGAATGATATCCTTAATCAGAACATCAACGCAAGAAGAGAAGTAAACGGGAATACGATCACCGATTATCGTACGACCATTATTTCGAGATATTTCCTGTTGAAGGCGACATTCAGATTCAACAATCGTAAAACTAAAGAAGAAGATTTCCGTGGTTGGCATTAAAAAGATATTGATCGCAATGATCCTGGTTGGATCATCGGTTAACGGGTGGTCTCAGATCACTCAAGGAAGAATTGTTTTCGAAAGAAAAACAAACCTAAAGAAACGATTTGGTGATAATCCGAGAATGAAGAATTTCCTTACGGAGGAAAACAAATACCGCATAGAGAATTTCGAAATGTTCTTCAATGATTCCATGTGCGTTTTTAAACCGATCGCAAGTGACGAGCCTGAGCAAGGTTTTATGCGCTATTTCACGCAAAAGAACACGGTTTATCAGAACATCAATAGTCAGCAGAAGTATGTGATCATGGATCTATATGGGAATGAGGCGATCATCAAGGATAGCATGGACCAGAGAACGTGGAAGATCACAGAAAGCAAAAGAAACATTAGCGGATACGATTGCCGTAAAGCGATCTGGGAAATGAATGATTCTACGCGTATTTATGCATGGTTCTCAGTAGATATTGTTCCAAGCATCGGTCCGGAAGGTTTTCAAGGCTTACCTGGAGCTATTCTCGGAATGGCAACAGAAGACGGTAGTGTGATCTATTTTGCAAAAGAAGTGAAAGCAATGGTACCTGCGAAAGGTGTATTGGAATACGACGCAAAAGGTAAAGAAACGTTTACAGAAGAGCAGTTAAAGCAGAAGCTAACGCAGCAGATGGGTCAATGGGTGAAACCGAAAGACCTCGATGCAATGTTCCAGTGGTTGTAAGCTTATTCGTTCTCCGCAACTACTTCTGTAACTTCCGGTAAATGTTGCTTTAAAAGATTTTCGATTCCGAATTTCAATGTTGCCGTTGATGAAGGACAACCTGCGCATGAACCTTTCAGAAGTACTGTTACGACTCCTTCTTCGAATCCTCTGAACTCTACCGCTCCACCGTCATTTTCAACTGCAGGACGAACGAATTCATCCAGAAGATTTCTGATCGCATCGTCATATTCACTGGGTGAATAAACTTTTGCAGGCTCATCTCCTTTGGCCTCTGCAGGTTTTGGTGCGGGCATTTGAATTAGCACATCCTTTGCCTCGGAAATCCACTCTTTGATAAACTCGCGTAGCTCCATGGTGATAAAATCCCAGGGTACATTGTCTGTTTTTGTTACGGAAACAAAATTGGCAGCAATGAAAACATTTTTCACGAAAGGAAAATTGAATAGTTCTTCTGCAAGTGGCGAATATCCCTTAGCATCTGCTTTGGATGCAAATTCAACTGAATCCCCGGTCATCAAAAGATACTTGTTGGCAACAAACTTCATAGTTGTTGGGTTGGGGGTCATTTCGGCATAAACGGTTACAGGAACTTTCATGTTTTCTTTTTTTACAAAATTACGGTAAACTTCCAAGAATGGCAGATATAAACGTTTGAAACTATTTCAGGTTTCCCTACATTTGTGCTGTGAGTTTGATCATCAGACATTTAGCAATTGCATTAATGGCCTTTGTTTTCCTTGGAACCTCAGGGATTACAGAGTTCAAGCATACGTGTGAGGAGGATGGCGTATTTACATCCTATTTGATCAAAGTTGAAGATCATTGTGATGATCATGTTGAAGACCTACCGCCTTGTTGTCAGAAGGAAGAGAAAAAGGACGATTGCTGTAATGATGAGGAAAAAGTTTATCAGTTAGCATTCGACTTTTTTAACGATTATCACCAGCAGATTGTTATTCAGCCGGTATATGATCTAACGACATCCTTTATTCAGTTTGATGTTGAGCCGGGAGTTCTTTCAAAACATTACAGTGCTTCAACCCTAAGACCACCCCCTAAGTGGAGCAGTGGAAGGGAAATCCTTAATTTCATTCAGATCTACAGAATATAATACGATGATGATGTCCATCTAATCTGTTCATTATCAAATTGTATTTTATGAAATCATATTTTTTAGTAAGTTTTATTACGCTGATGTCCTTCAGCGGAATGGCGCAGTTAAAAGGAATCGTCCTTGGTCAGAAGGACGGTAAAACAGATCCGATCTATGGAGCCAAGCTTCGCCTGTTAAACGACGGGAGAGGTGTTATTTCGGGAGAAGATGGAACCTTTGAATTGGTTCTTCCCAAGGAATTACCAGATACTTTGGTTATCTCAGCCTTTGGATACCTTAGTGACACTATTGTTGTTACAAAGGAAGATCGTTTCATTTCATTGAGCATCATTCTTTATTCGGATCAGCTCTTGCCGGAAGTGATCGTTGAACATCGAAGAGATGGCCATTCGATCTCCCGAATGAAAACATTGCATGTGGAAGAGCTTACTTCCAATGAGCTTAGAAAAGCAGCATGTTGTAATTTGAGTGAGTCGTTTGAGACCAATGCTTCGGTTGATGTGAACATAACCGATGCAGTTTCCGGAGCGAAAAAGATCCAGATGATGGGCCTGGACGGGGTGTACACTCAGATCCAGATGGAGAATATTCCATACTTGCGGGGGCTTGAAAGTTCTTTTGGAATGAACAGCATCCCAGGAACCTGGATCGAATCGATACAGATCACCAAAGGAACAGG
>CALCCB010000072.1 GCA_937899625.1 uncultured Bacteroidota bacterium | reverse complement strand
TGTTTTCTTCATCTGAAAGCAATTTAATCCATGCTGCCGGATACGGACTTAGCCCCCGAATAAAATTATGGATGGATTGGGAAGTTTGATTCCAGTTTACCAGGCAATCGTCTTTGAATATTTTGGGTGCCGGTTTATGCGCAGCATCTATGAACTTGTCTTGGTTGATTGACATCACTTGACCTGATTGAATTTTATGGACGGTAGAGAGCATCGTGTCCGCTCCAATGTTCATTAATCGTTTGTAGAGTTCACCAACAGTTTCATTTTCTCCAATGCTTGCTTTTTCCTGTTCGATAATTTCACCGGTGTCAATTTCCTTTTCGATAAAGAAGGTGCTAACCCCTGTTTCTTTTTCTCCATTAATAACCGCCCAGTTAATAGGAGCGGCGCCACGATATTGAGGTAACAAGGAACCATGAAGATTGATCGTTCCTTTTGGGGGTATACTCCATACTGCTTCAGGAAGCATGCGGAAAGCAACAACCACAAATAGATCTGCATTGTACCACTGCAATTCATTGATGAAATCCTCGGCTTTTAAGTTTGCGGGTTGCAGTGTGGGTATTTTATGTGAAACGGCACATTTTTTCACTGCGCTTTCCTGAATTGCTCTCCCTCTTCCAGCTGGTTTATCTGGTGCGGTAACGACTGCTACAATATCTTTTTTGGCCTGAATGAGTTTTTCCAGGATACAAACAGCAAAGTCGGGGGTTCCCATGAAAATGATCTTCATATGATCTTGTTTTTCCAGTTTGAAGTACGAAGATAAAAGATTGCAAGAATTCCGGTCGTAGCGAAATAGATGTACTCTACACTCCAGATCCAGAAAATATCGGCTTTGAATACCTTAATGAGTAAAAATGATCCTGTGAGATAAGTGAAGACCGAGGCCATCTCTATATAAAATGAGATCCTTGTGTTTCCGCTTCCGTTGATGGTCTGGAAATAAACGGAGAATATACCGTATATAAAAATGGAAACAGAAATGAAGCGAAGGATATCACTGCTTTTAGAGATAAATTCTACCTCAGGATTTATGAGGCTGATCATTTTGTCAGGATAAAAGATTGCTCCATGAAAAAAAACAAAAAGGAAAAGGATAGTCATTAATTGAATCCTCCTTTGGATCTTCGGAAGGTCATCAAATCGTTGAGCGCCTATATATTGGGAGATGTATGTTTTAGTTGTCCCGGCAAATCCCCAGATAGGGACGAAAGCAAGGAAATAGATCGATCGAATGTTCTGTGACACGGTTAGTTCAAATTTCCCGATCTGTTCCAACCATGTAAAGAAAACAGTCCAAGTGGCCAGAGCAGCAAAGCCTTGGAGCATCAATGGGCTACCGATCTTGAATAGTTCTTTCATTGAATCAGTTGAAAACTCAATACGCTTGATCAGACTATACTTTTTGTTTTCAGCCGAAAGAAGGAGGGCAAAGATCAAAAAGGTCATTCCGATTCCGTCCGCTATAGTAGAGGCCCATGCTGCTCCTTCCAGACCTAATTCTGGGAAGCCTAATTCACCAAAGATCAACCCGTAATCTAAAATGATATTTGAGATTGCCGTCAATCCAGCTGAGATAAGCACGACCACGGTCTTTCCGTGGGCCATAAAGAAGGCTTGTATGGAGAGGGAGATCATTGCAAAAAATAAGGCATATCCTCTGATGTTGATGTAGTTTATCTGTTGTGTGGCAAGATCAGCATGCTTTGAATACAGACGTAAAAGATCCGGCATGATCATACTGATGATCATATATAAAACAACAGCAAGGATGAGATTGGCAATAATGGAAGTGCCGAATATTCGTCCTATAGCTCCTGTGTTTTGTTGTCCAATTCTTCTGGCGATCAGGATCTGAGCTCCATCACTCATACCAACATATGCCATGTAAAGGGTGATATAGATCAATCCCCCATTTCCTACGGCAGCAAATGCATCAATACTATAGCGGCTTAAAAACGATGAATCTGTAATTAAAACGATCGATTGAATGAAGCTGGAGATCATCAAAGGAACAGCAACCTTCAGAATAGTACTGTATTTAAGATCCAGCATTAGTCTACTTGAATTACGAGTCCTTTCAGGTATTCTCCCTCCGGATGGAATGCATTGATTGGATGGTCTGCCGGTTGATGAAGTTGTTCGAGAATTTTGACATTCCTTCCGGCTTCAATTGCAGCGGCAATGATCGTGTTATTGAACAAATATTTATCGACCACCTGTGAACAGGAAAATGTGAAAATGATCCCTCCCGGTTTGATCTGACGGATCGCATGTGCGTTCAATCGCTTATATCCCTGAATTGCTTTGTGACGCTTATCTCTGTGTTTTGCGAAAGCAGGTGGGTCAAGAACGATGATGTCGTAGTCTTCATTCAGTTCTTTCATATAATCCATTGCATCAGCTACGATCGA
>CALCCB010000071.1 GCA_937899625.1 uncultured Bacteroidota bacterium | reverse complement strand
TCACGGTTAAGGAGATGCTTTTTTCACCCATAATACTTGCAGAGTAAATCTTTGCGACGGTTCCTTGAGTGATCGGGAAGTCGTTCCCAACATTAAGCGTGACCAATAATCTTCCCGAAGCATCTGAAATCGTTAAGCACAATAACTGTGGTGTTGTCATTGAGGATAAAACACCTCATTCAATAGCGAATGGAATAAACAATTTCGTAAACTCTATTCAAAAAGATTCAGAAATTGGGATGAATGGCCAGCATGCCATAAAAAAAGCATTGAATTGGAAAATGGAGATTAATAAATTGATGCAAAATATTGAAAATAATGAAATCTAAAATCTATTTTGAAAACTTAGACGGACTTAGGTTTCTTTCTTTCGTGGCCATTTTTCTGCATCATGGATTATTCACTCGGTTTGAGGTTGTCGAAAACTCACAACTATTTCAAACTATCAAAGTTCTTTTAAAGCCCTCCGGATTAGGAGTACCTTTCTTCTTTTGCTTAAGTGGATTCCTGATAACTTACCTACTACTTAAAGAACTTCAGGACTTTAACAAAATTGATATTCTTAAATTTTATATACGAAGGGCTTTGAGGATTTGGCCACTTTATTACGCAGTAATAATTTTTGGCTTTTTTATATTTCCTTTTTTAAAAGAATTACTTGGCATGCCAGGCCACGAAGAAACTGCAACGTTATGGAAGTACCTCGCTTTTATGGGTAATTTCGATCAAATTCAAAATGGTTTACTAATTGGTGCTGGATTAGGGGTTACATATGCCTGCCAAGGTACTTATTTTTTGTGTAAAACCCGATTTAGTGTAAAGCGCATGAACCGTACAATTTCCGGGAACGGACCTCAACGTCTCAGATTCCGGATCCACGGCCATGATCTGCACTTTGTCAAAGCCTTTACAGAGATACTTTATCTCCGTTTCTAGAAAGGTTTCGTGCCCACCAAAAGGAAAGCCGGAAGTGACTAGGATCAATTTTGTTCGCTTCAATGCGTGAGTTCTTTATATTTGTAAAGGTAATCATACCTAAAAAACAATTTGAAAAAAATACTCATTCTAGCTTACGATTTCCCTCCCTATGTATCCGTTGGTGGCTTGAGACCATGCAGTTGGCACAAGTATCTTAAGGAGTTTGGAGTTGAGCCGATCGTGGTGACACGGCAATGGGGGAATGAATATGGGAATCACCTGGATTATATAGCGCCAAGTGAATCCAACCATGTAATAATTGAGCATACAGAATATGGCCGAATTATCCGTGCGCCTTATTTCCCAACGCGATCGAATCGAATGTTGCTTGAAAGAGGAAACGACTATTTACCTCGAGTTCGTAAGATGTTGACCGCATATCATGAACTGGGTCAGTTTCCTTTTCCCATAGGTCCAAAAAGAGAGTTGTATAAAGCGGCACAGGAATTTCTGAAAAATGAAAAAGTGGATGCCATTATAGCAACAGGTGAACCCTTTGTCCTATTCAAATATGCGGCACAATTGAGCAAGCAATACATTATACCATGGATAGCAGACTACAGAGACCCATGGAGCCAAAATGAAGGTAGGGTAAAAAACGGATTGGTCAAGAAGGTGAATGTAGCCAATGAGAAGAAGTGGTTAGCCTCTGTTGATTATATCTGTACCGTTTCACCATTTATTAAAGCAAAAATTGAAGAGCTTTTACCTGAAAAACAGATTGCTATACTGGAAAACGGTTATGATCCGGAAATTGTCAATGATGTTTCAAGTATTCGTCAAAATAGTGATTATTTAAGTATAGCCTTTGTTGGAAGTATTTACCATTGGCATCCATTGGATCTTTTCTTAAGATCAGCCAAAGAGTTTATCGATCAACATAAAGAGGTGAAAATGAAATTCAAATTTTACGGGACCAATAAGAATGAATTCATCAAGAAACAAGTAGAGCAAGAGTATCCTTCACTCAAAGCGCATATTGAATTGTTTCCAAAACTTTCCAATGAGGAATTGCTCAGGAAACTCCGTGAGGATCATGTCATGTTGATTTTTAATGACTACTCTATTATGGGCACCAAGATCTATGACTATCTCGGAATTCGGCGTAAAATGATCTTGTGTTTCAGTGAAGATCCTGAAGCTTTGGAATTGAAGAGACGGTACTACATCATTGATGAAAGTTCTGCTTTTTCCAAAACGATGCAAGAAGATTTGATCAAAAGCACTCAATCTGGAATTGTTGTCAAGGACAGCAAGAATTTAATTGAAGTTTTTAACGAATTGTACGCTGAATTTCAAGATAAACGAGAAATTGCATGCAATTCAGTTGGTGTTGAACAATTCTCCAGGAAAGTACAAGTAGAAAAATTAGCAGAGTTGGTAAAAAGAATTGCTCAGGCACATTTTTAAAATATTAACGTTTAATACTAACCTGAAGCAATTTTAAGGATACTAGCGAGCACTGCGTAGAATGTATCGAGGTGGGTGTACCTATCAATCTATCCGATCACCCGTAATTTCCGCCTTCATCCGCATGATCTTATCGATGAGGTCAATATTGTTGCGGTGCATGCAGGACACGTCGATCTTGATAAACTCACCCGCTCCATGTATGCTGAGAAAGTCGGATTTAAAGATACTTAAGTGGTGAAATGGAATGAGCCAGACATAATTGTTGACCGCATTGCGGATGTGCACGATGATGCCTTTTTTACGTAGTTCAATGATCACGAATTTAATATCCTGACTTTTACCGAAACATTGCGCTAATTTTTCAGAAGTTGTGCGCACAATTAATTTTCCTGAACCTATCCCTCCCATGCGCCATCGTTCCAAAAGAGAGAAAGAAGAACCAACGGTTTGTTCCACCGTTTTGAGAAAAGATTTTGTGTTTTGATTTGCTGTAAGTATCACAACATTTTAACAAGTAAAAGGAAATTATGTTTGACCAAAATTTTCAATTCGACCTAACTCTCTCGGATCCTGGTCCTCCATCAAGGGTCTGACGCTCGATGGAGTTCCAATTATTTGATCCAACCTATAGCTCTCGTTATTTATTCTTTAATGTCTTTGTTCCGATTTTTGTTAAGAAAGGGCTCCATTAAGTTCTCGCTCAATGGAGCCTCCTTTCAATAACACCGAAACCAAAATTTTCAATTCGATCTAACTCTTTCGGATCCTGGTCCTCCATCAAGGGTCTGACGCTCGATGGAGTTCCAATTATCTGATCCAACCTATAGCTCTCGTTATTTATTCTTTAATGTCTCCGATTCTGCTCCTTCAGGAAAAGATCCGCCATTGACTTCTCTTCAATGGCTTCTCCCTCTCCTTTACGAAACCAGTAATCGTTAATCTCTTTTTATTATCTCTTGATCAATTTTGTAGTTGCTGATGTTCCATCCTGCATTTCCATTGCTACCATGTAGATCCCTGCTGGTAACTCGCTTACATTGATCGTTGTTGCGCTTACTCCTGTAGCGTTGATCTCCTCTACTGTCTGTCCGTTAAGGTTCATCAATCTTACTGTCTGAACTCCTTCAACTGACCAGTCTACATTTACTACATCTGTTGCAGGGTTAGGATATACTTTCACATCTCCGTTTTCGATCGCTTCAGCAATTCCTGCCATTGATCCTTGAAGTACTGCCCACTGTGTTGCTGAACATCCGTTTCCGTCTGTAACTGTTACTTCATATACTCCAGCTTCGATATTCGTAAGATCTTCTTCTGTCATTCCATTGTGCCATACATAGCTGTATGCTCCTACTCCTCCTTCTGCCGTTACATCTACTGCACCAGTAGCTGTCCCTGTCAATGGATTTGTTATTTCAACATCAACTGTCAATGCTGCAGGCTCGATGATCGTTACTTCACTTGTCTTCGCACATCCTTTTGCATCTGTAACTGTTACTGAATAGGTTCCCGGTAGAAGATTCTGGATCTTTGAAACTGTAGCGCCGGTTGACCACTCATAGGTAAATCCTTCAACTCCACCTGTAATTTCTTCGATCTTCACCATTCCATCAGATAGTCCGTTACAAGTGATGTCATAGCTCATTGTCTCGATGTTCATCTCTACGTACTCGATCACTTCGATCTCACTGTAGTGACGACATCCTCTGTTATCCTCTACTCTCAACTCATATACTCCAGCAGCATTCACTGTATTCATCGGACCTGTAACTCCGTTTGACCACTCAATCGTGTAGGGTGCTTCTCCGTAAAACTCTCCTGTAAACATCCCGTATGTGAAGTTCTCACAGTTAACACTCTGTGATACAGTTACATCGAACTTTGAAAAGTCCTTTGCCATTGCAACTGCCTTCGCTGCATCAAGTCTTCCTGCTCCCAATTGGCCAGCATACTGTGGATTTACAACATTAACTAATGTATCAGCTGATGCCTTTAGAATGTAATCTACATCTTCGAAGGTCAAACACTTGTTCACTGCCAGCATCAATCCAACTGTTCCTGATACATATGGTGCAGCGAATGAAGTTCCGTTTGCTGTAATAAAAGTTCCGTTCGTTGTTGTTACATATACATCGTATCCAGGTGCACAGATATCTACTGCGTCATTGTGCTGGTGTGTTGTTGCTGCGTTACCGATTGTACGTTCGTGGTTATTTGAAGGACCTACTGATGTTACAGAGATCACATGCTCATACGATGCAGGATAAACCTTTGTTGCTGCATTGTTACATGTTGAACCATTTCCTGCAGATGCTACGATGATTGAACCGTTATTGTAAACCTCATTTACGATATCTTGTCCGTAAAAGCTGTAGTAACACCCTCCTGCCCAGCTTGCATTGATCACTTTCGCTCCAGCATAAGTCGCTTCCAGTAATCCATTATAATTCATTGGTCTAAGATCAAGGCTGCTATTGAATCCTATTGAACTTTTCCCAAATGCGTTATTCGTACTCCCAGCTGCTGTCGTTGCTACTGCTGTTCCGTGAGCGGCATTGGTCATTGAAAAGTTTAGATTTGATGAAACTACCTTTGGAAACAACTCCATGTTGTTCATATAGTATCCAGCATCTGTGATCCCGATAACAATTGATGAATCACCTTCTGTAAGAGTCCATGCACCCTGTGCATTGATCAAGTTCAGCGCGTAATCATTACTTACTGCTAAATTGAAATCATTTGGCATTCCAAGTGTCTCATACTTCGGCCCAACCTCTGGTGAAACGAATGTATTTTTCAATTTCGCAACCTCTACTAGAAGATCCTGCTCGTCACACTGACAATCGATCTGGTATAGTGACTGTAATTTCTCAGATCTTGATGCTGGTGCAGCTTTCTCGATCGATGTAATGTTAAAGTTGGATATCAACGTATTTACTGCTTCAGAATTCGTTGTTACAACTCCTCTCGTTGTAGTGATCTGAAGATTTGCAGATGAAGGAATCATTGTCCAGATATTTCCAGTTGATTCCTGTGCATTTAAAGTTTGAACGCTCATTAAAATTGTCAGACCGGCGATCAAGTTCTTTACGTTGTTTACTGCTTTCATTGCTATAGGTGTTTCGTTTTGTTGAAGCAAAGATTCACCCTAAATGCCCCTGAAAACGAATATTTACAACACCTCCAACGTAGATTCAGCGTTCATCCGTAGTACCTATTACGTAGTTCCATTTATACCCTACGTAGTTCTGCGTATTCCTATTTGAAATTGATCGGATCGATTGAACATTCGTATTTGAAAATCGATCCCTGGATCCTGGTCCTCCATCAAGGGTCTGACGCTCGATGGAGTTCCAATTATTTGATCCAACCTATAGCTCTCGTTATT
>CALCCB010000070.1 GCA_937899625.1 uncultured Bacteroidota bacterium | reverse complement strand
GACGAGGAGCATTCATATGTGCCGGTGTTTTGGTTGGCTTCAGAAGATCATGACTTTGAAGAGATTTCATCTATTGAACTTTTTGGGAAAGAGTTGAATCTCGAGTATAACGGAAATGATTCGGTAGGAAGGATCTCATCAGAAATTCTCACTCCTGTAATAAATCAGTTCTCAGAATTTTTCAGGAGTGAAAGCAAGGAAGAAATAGAAGGAATAATCGAAGCGTACGGTGCAGGTAAGACAATAGGGGAATCTACTTTTCAATTGATCAACAGACTTTTTGGAAAATATGGATTGATCGTTCTTGACGGTGACAATAGGTCATTTAAATCATCCTTTTCCAGTGTTATTGAAAAGGAAATTGAATCAGGGATTTCTTATCGAGAAATTGAAAAGACCAATCACCTTCTTGGGCATGAAGGATTAAAGATCCAGGCTCATAGTAGGGAAATAAATATGTTCACTTTGTTAAACGGGAATAGAGCAAGGGTTATACATACAGATAAAGGGTTTTACATTGAGGGAGTTGGAGAAGCTGATTTGACTAAAGTAAAAGAATTGATCGCTGAAACTCCTGAACAGTTCTCGCCTAATGCGTTAATTCGACCGGTTTATCAGGAATTCATTTTACCGAATGTATGTTATGTCGGTGGTGTTGGAGAATTGAGCTACTGGCTTCAGATTAAAGGGGTATTTGAGGCCTATGGTGTGCCATATCCGCTGATTCAGGTTAGGAATTCTTTGCTATGGATCGATCTGTCTACTTCAAAGAAAATGATGAAATATGATCTTCATATTGAAGATGTGTTTATGGACATAGATCAAATCAAAAGAGAGTATATAGAAGAAAATGAAAAAGAAGGTCTTGATCTGTCTGAAATTGAAAGTTTGAATGAACAGTTGATCGTTTCTTTGAAGAACAAAGTTCTTGAAATTGATGCTTCGCTAGATGGATATGTGACTGGTGAAACAGTTCGAATGCAAAAGCAAATTCAAGGTATTCGTGAAAAGTTGATGAAAAACATGAAGCAGAAACACGACGCTGCGATGTTGTCGATTGATCAGGTAAAGCATAAATTGTTTCCATCGGGTGAATTACAAGAACGAAATCTAAATTTCTTTAATTTGACTCCAAATGGAAATGTTTCTGAGAAGATTGATCAGATCAAGTCAATGATAGATGCCTTCGAGAACGACCTTATTATTGTTAGAGAGTAAAAATATTTAAACATATTTGGCGTTTCTATTTCGACTTAAAATTGATGCGGTTATCATTTATCTTATTTTTTTCTTTTATCTCACTGATTTCCAGTGCTCAGGATGCGGTGCGCGTAACCGGGAAGTGTCTTGATAAAAAAGGGAAGGGCTTGATCGCTGTAAAAGTAAGCTCAGATAAAGGAGAGCCGGGTACAGTTTATACCGATCAGTTTGGGGTGTACGAATTCTATGCTTTAAAAGGAGATACATTAAAGGTTCGCTACTCGCTGGGTGAATTTACATTTGACAAAACGGTCATAGTCCCAAATGAACGAACTCTTCGACTGGCGAATATTGATTTCCCCATACAACAAGAGGATGTAGTAGAGGTAGTAGTAGATAAGAAAGATCCCTTTGAATTACCGAAACTACCGAAGTATGATCTGCAGAATATCCCAATGGGAAGTGTCGAAAGATCACTGGTCTATACTACTGCAGCAACGTCGAACAATGAGCTTACTTCAAACTATAACGTTAGAGGAGGGAACTATGACGAGAACCTTGTGTATGTTAATGGGTTCCTGATCTACAGACCTTTTTTGACGCGCAGTGGACAACAAGAGGGTATGAGTTTCATTAATTCGGCACTCGTCGAATCTATTCAGTTTTCTGCAGGTGGATTTAACGCTCAATACGGTGATAAATTAAGTTCAGTATTGGATATTACTTATAAAACGCCTACTGAATTCCATGGTTCGGCTATGGCTAGTTTGCTTGGAGTTGAAAGTCATGTTGAGGATGCTCCGACAAGTAGATTGAATTTCCTCGTTGGTGCCCGTTATCGTTCCAATGGCTACCTGCTTAACTCTCTACCAACAAAAGGGGCTTATAATCCTGTCTTCTGGGACGCTCAAATCCTGACAAATTATGCGATCAATGAAAATCTCACATGGTCATTAATTGGTCATCTTTCTTCGAACAATTATCGTTTTTCCCCACAGACACAAGAAACTGATTTTGGTACTGCAAATGAGGCCTATTCTTTTCGAATTTATTTTGATGGGCAGGAACAGACAAGGTTCCAAACCATGATGGGTGGTACTTCTTTAACCTGGAGACCCAACGAAAAGAACAAATACGAATGGTATGCAACTGTATTCAATACCAATGAAAGAGAGTACTTTGATATACAGGGTCAGTATTACATTAATGAGCTTGAAACGGACCCCTCAAAGGAAGAATATGGCGATTCAATAGCTGTATTGGGTGTTGGTACCTTTTTGAATCATGCACGCAACAAATTGAATGCAACCATCTTTAACACATACGTCCAAGCTACCCATGATGTAGTGTCGGGTTTTAAAGATGACGACCGAACCATTTTTCGAAGTCATTCATTCAATTATGGGGTGAATTACCAGCATGATATTTTCTATGATGTTCTTTCAGAATGGAAAATGGTAGATTCTGCAGGTTATAGTGTACCTCAAAATAATGATGGCAAAATCACTCTTTTTGAGACGATTAAGGGTGAGTTGAATTTATCAAATGATCGGTTGACATCTTTTGCTCAATGGAATGGTACGTGGTCCAGAAACAAAAAGGATCTCGCGATTGAATTAGCAAAAAAGGAAAAGAATGGACGTGAAAAAATAGATCGGGTCTATCGGGATACTATTTCGGAGTCACTTGCTAAGCTTGCATACACAATTGGAGTAAGAGCAGGATATACCGCTGTGAATAATGAATTATTTGTTACCCCTCGTGCTTCTTTGATCTATTACCCAAGGACATATATGGTTGATAAAGGTAAGGTTGTAAAAAGAGATCTGAGCTTTAGAATAGCGACAGGATTGTATTATCAACCCCCGTTTTACAGGGAAATGAGAACATTTACCGGTGGATTAAATACGAGTGTACTTGCTCAGAAATCTTTCCATTTTGTGACTGGATCAGACGTTTATTTTAAAATGTGGGGCAGAGATGTTCCATTCAAATTTACGGCAGAAGCTTATTACAAGTATATGTGGGATGTGAATCCATATGAGATCGAGAATGTGCGAACACGATATTATGCGAACAACGATGCGGTGGCATATGCGTATGGTTTGGATCTCAATATTCATGGTGAATTTGTGGAAGGGATAGAGTCATTTTTCAAGCTGGGTGTTTTGTCAACAAAAGAAGATGTCCTTTCAGATCAATATACGGAATACTATAATGCGGCAGGAGAAAGGATCATATTTGGCTATTCCGAAGATCAAACAGTTGTAGATAGTGCTGTGATATATCCAGGCTTTGTTCCTCGTCCTACAGATCAGATGATCAATTTTGGTGCATTGGTGCAGGATAGAATGCCTGGCTTTGAAAGTTTTTCTGTTCAAATGGGTATGCAATATGGAGCTCCTTTGCCATACGGTCCACCAGACAGGGACAGGTACAAAGATACCCTCCGAATGAAAGGATATTTTAGGGTAGATATAGGGATGTCATATGATTTCCTGTACAAGAAGAAAGATGGTCCCGGTTTCTTTCAGCGAAAATTCTCGGATGCGATCATTTCGTTCGAAGTGTTCAATTTGTTGGGTATCAACAACGTTTTGTCCAAGCAATGGATTCAGGATGTCGAGGGGAAATATTATTCAATTCCCAATTATCTTACACAAAGAAGATTCAATCTTAAGCTGATCCTGAGGTTCTGATTTTTTTAATCAACTGTTACTTTTTCTGGCTTGATAAGTTGTTAGGGTATGAGAACGCTTTATTTCACCCTGGCTTTTACTTTGACAGTGGCCTTATCGGCACAAGCTCAAAGCTCTGTCACGATCCGTGAGAGAATTAGATTTAAGGATACAGTCGAAGTATACAAGTATACTCCTGAGATCAATGGTTTCAATACGCTTCAGTTAAAGATGCATCCAGGTGATCATGAGATCCTGAACTTGAGTGATCTGAAAAAGCTGGCTGGTTTTACGATCACAGGCATTGATCTGGTTTATTCAGATTATCCGAAAGGAGAGGATTTCAGTGAGCTCAACAGAAAACGGATACTTGAGCTTTTTATGCAATTTCCAGAAGCTTTTGAGAGTAATATGGTAAACTGGCGACTGTTTAAGCAAACCGGAGTCTCTGAAACAGGAGGGATTCAGAATTATTTTCATGGTCTTACAGTTTATTACCGACCAATGCCAAGCTATCAGGATGAAAATCAAATGATCAATGATATCGTGGACGGAAAGGTGGCGCCTCAGGATTCTACCATTTTAAAGGTGTTGGATCGGAAAAAGGATTGGAAGAACATGCTTGTGGTTTGTGATGTAACCGGCAGTATGTCGCCTTATACGGCTCAGTTACTCTTCTGGATAAAAAGCAACCAGGCGATCAAATCCTTCAAACAAATTGTCTTTTTTAATGACGACGATGAGAAAAGTAATGATCAGAAACGTCAATTAGATACCTCGGGGATATGGAGTATTGAAACTGGTAATTCAAAAAAAGTGATCGATCAGGCATTTGTGGCGATGGAGAAAGGTGGGCATTATGAAAATAATCTTGAGGCCGTGTTTTATGCGATTAAAAAGTTTCCAGAAAATAAGATGAATGTGGTGATGATCGCAGATAACTGGGAAAGCCCATGTGACATGGCTCTTCTTGATTATTTAAAAAGAGAAAAAATTCCGGTTCGGATCATTGTCTGCGGAGTAACCGATCGACTCAATACCGTTTATCTGGATATTGCTCATGCAACCGGAGGTTCAGTACATACCATTGAGAGTGACCTCGAAGAGGTGGCTAAAATTGGAGAAGGCAAGGTTATTCGATTTGGTAAACTGAAATTCATGATGAACAATGGAAAGTTTGTTCAGGTGAAATGAGTCAAGGTGAGAGGGAGGGAGCTCCCTCTAACTGTTTTTTGAAGGAACCATTTTTCAGTTCTTAAACATGAACTTTTGAATCACAGAATAGGGTTAGAATACCCTAAATTTTACTATTTTTAACGACCTTGAAATTCAGGAAGTAAGCATGGAAAAAGTAGAAGTCTACAAACCAGTCAATAAGGTAAGAATAGTAACTGCGGCCTCATTGTTTGACGGTCATGATGCAGCGATAAATATTATGAGAAGGATCATACAGTCGACGGGCTGTGAGGTGATCCATTTAGGTCACGATCGTTCTGTAGAAGAAGTGGTAAATTGTGCGATCCAGGAGGATGTTCAGGCGATTGCAATGACATCTTATCAAGGTGGACATACAGAGTATTTCAAATACATGTATGACCTATTGAAGGAGAAAGGTGCGGAACACATCAAGATCTTCGGAGGGGGAGGAGGTACAATTCTTCCTTCTGAAATTGAAGAATTACAAGCTTACGGTATAACGAGAATTTATCATCCGGATGATGGTAGAGCAATGGGTCTTCAGGGGATGATCAATGATCTTGTTCAAAGGTGTGATTTTCCTGTTGGGACTGGTTTAACCAATGAGAAGGATCGTTTAAAAGAAAAGCATATACCTTCAATTGCTCATTTGATCTCTGCGGCTGAGAATTTCCCTGAAGAAAATGACGCTTTATTGAAAGAGATTGGAGCAATGGCATCCGATTCTAAAGTACCTGTTTTGGGTATTACAGGGACTGGTGGTGCAGGAAAATCATCATTGGTAGATGAATTGGTAAGACGATTTTTGATCGATTTTCCAACGAAAATGATTGCAGTAGTTTCAGTTGACCCTTCTAAAAGAAAGACTGGAGGTGCGTTACTAGGAGATAGGATCAGAATGAATTCGATTCGAAATGAGCGTGTATATATGCGTTCTTTGGCTACAAGACAATCCAATTTGGCATTGTCAAAGCATGTGTCTGAGGCGATCAATATTTTAAAAGTGGCAGAATACGATCTGATCATTCTTGAAACTTCCGGAATCGGCCAGTCTGATACTGAAATTCTTGACCACTCAGATGCATCACTGTATGTAATGACACCTGAATACGGTGCTGCTACGCAGTTGGAAAAGATCGATATGCTTGACTTTGCAGATATCATCGCATTGAACAAGTTTGATAAAAGAGGAGCATTAGATGCTTTGAGAGATGTTCGCAAGCAATATCAGCGAAATCAGAATCTCTGGGATCAGAACGTGGATGAAATGCCAGTATTTGGAACCATTGCATCACAATTCAATGATCCGGGAATGAACTCGCTTTACAAAGCGATCATGGATAAGGTTGTTGAAAAGACATCTGCTCTTTTGGAGTCTACATTTGAGATCACCAGAGAAATGAGCGAAAAGATCTTTGTTATTCCACCGGAAAGGACAAGGTATTTATCTGAAATTTCTGAAAACAACAGGTCTTATGATCATTGGGTAGACAAACAAGTTGAAGTCGCTGATCGTTTATTTGGACTCTACTCTTCGATAAACACAATTAGCAACTCAACTCTTGAAGATAAAGATCGATTGATCAAAGGGCTTCAGGAGGCGATGGAGAAGGAAAAGCTAGAACTTGATCCAAAAAACTGGGAGATACTTAATAAATGGGAAGAAAAAGTAGCTCTCTACAAGGCTCCTGAATTTCAGTTCAAAGTAAGAGACAAGATCCTGTCACTTCAGACACATACTGAATCATTGTCACATCTTGATATCCCAAAGGTAGCGACACCAAAATACAAGGGATGGGGAGATATATTGCGTTGGAGTCTTCAGGAGAATGTACCAGGCGAATTTCCATATACATCAGGATTATTCCCATTCAAGAGAGAAGGGGAGGATCCGACGAGGATGTTTGCAGGTGAAGGTGGTCCGGAAAGGACAAATAAGCGATTCCATTATGTATCGCTTGGAATGCCGGCTAAACGTTTGTCTACTGCATTTGACTCGGTTACTTTGTATGGAAATGATCCGGACCTAAGACCAGATATTTACGGAAAGATCGGGAACTCAGGAGTTTCGATCTGTTGTTTGGATGATGCCAAAAAATTATACTCTGGATTTGATCTTTCTCATCCGGCAACCTCGGTGTCAATGACCATTAATGGTCCGGCTCCAATGCTTTTAGGATTTTTCATGAATGCTGCAATCGATCAGAATTGTGAAAAATACATTAAAGCCAATGGTCTTGAAGCTGAAGTTGAGGCAAAAATTGCTGCTATATACAAAGAAAAAGGAGTTGAAAGACCTAATTATCAGGGAGAGCTTCCTGAAGGAAATGATGGATTAGGACTTATGCTTCTGGGGGTAACAGGAGACCAGGTGCTTCCAAAGGATGTTTATGAGCAGATCAAGGCTGAAACATTGACTCAAGTTAGAGGAACGGTTCAGGCAGATATTTTAAAAGAAGACCAGGCTCAAAACACTTGTATTTTCTCTACTGAATTTGCACTTCGTTTAATGGGCGATGTCCAGGAGTATTTTATCGACAGGAAAGTAAGGAATTTCTATTCGGTTTCCATTTCTGGATATCACATCGCTGAAGCAGGGGCAAATCCGATCACTCAGTTGGCATTTACACTGGCAAATGGATTTACATATGTCGAGTATTACCTGAGTAGAGGAATGGACATAAACGATTTCGGTCCAAACTTATCATTCTTCTTCTCGAACGGTATTGACCCTGAATATGCAGTAATTGGTAGGGTAGCAAGAAGGATCTGGGCAAAGGCTCTTTCTAAAAAGTATGGAGCCAATGCAAGAGCTCAAATGTTGAAGTATCACATTCAGACTTCGGGAAGATCCCTACATGCTCAGGAAATTGATTTTAATGATATTCGCACAACGCTCCAGGCGCTTTATGCGATCTATGATAACTGTAATTCATTGCATACCAATGCATATGATGAAGCGATTACGACACCTACAGAGGAGTCTGTAAGAAGAGCGATGGCGATACAGCTGATCATAAACAGAGAGCTTGGATTGGCGAAGAACGAAAATCCACTTCAGGGATCGTTTATTATTGAAGAATTAACGGATTTGGTAGAGGAAGCAGTCCTTACTGAGTTTGACAGAATTACGGAACGAGGTGGGGTTCTTGGGGCGATGGAAACAATGTATCAGCGTTCTAAGATCCAGGAAGAATCATTGTATTATGAGACACTTAAGCATACGGGTGAATTTCCGATCATTGGTGTGAATACTTTCTTGAGCTCTAAAGGATCTCCTACGATTCTTCCTAAGGAAGTGATAAGAGCGACAGAAGAGGAAAAGCAGTACCAGATTACAATGCTTGAGAATTTGCATAAGGCTAATCTTCAGAGAGCTAAAGAAGGAATTGAAAAAGTTCAGGAAGCAGCAATTCAGAACAGGAACATGTTTGAAGAACTCATGGAAACATGTAAATATGCATCTTTAGGACAGATAACAAGTGCTTTGTTCGAAGTTGGAGGACAATACCGAAGAAATATGTAACTTTCATTGAATGAAGTTTAATTATATGAAGGGATATCTTGTGCTGGTCTTGATCTTGATCGGCACGACGATTTCTTTATCACAATGTCCAATTCTTCCAACCCCAACGATCTATCAGGAAAATAAGGGAGCCATTTTGCTTGGTGAAGAAATCTCTGTGAACAGTAATGACCTTCCGGATAATATCCGAACCATGCTTTCCAGAAGACTGACAGAGGAGTTTGGACTTCGAATGGTGGTTACTCCTAAGTCGCAAAAATTATCATTTCACAAGTTGGAAAATGTGCCACAGGATTTTTATTCGATCAATGTGGATGAAAATATCAGGATCAGTTATTCCAGTGAAGCCAGTTGTTTTTATGCGATCAACAGTCTTTTTCAGTTGATGTCGCGAGAGGAACAAGGGGTTAATTTGATCAAATGTTTTGTGAGTGATCAGCCAAAATATCATTGGCGAGGATTGCATCTCGATGTTTCACGTCATTTTTTCACGGTAGAGGAAGTTAAAAGGTACATTGATCTGATGTCCTACTATAAATTCAATACGTTTCACTGGCATTTGACAGATGATCAAGGATGGCGAATTGAAATCAAGAAATACCCGAAGCTTACTTCGGTAGGTGCATTTAGAGATAGCACGGTCATAGGCCATTATAATCGATCACCGCGTGAATATGAGGTAAAAAAATACGGTGGATTTTATACCCAGGAAGAGATCAAGGACATCGTTCTCTATGCCAAAAAAAGATACGTAACGATTGTTCCGGAAATTGAGATGCCAGGCCATAGTAGGGCTGCATTAGCTGCATATCCAGAACTATCATGCACAGGTGAAACTCAGAATGTGCCTGGATTATGGGGGATCTTTGATGCTATCTATTGCTCAAAAGAAGAATCCATTCGTTTTCTTCAAGATGTATTGGATGAAGTTCTTTATTTGTTTCCGTCAGAGTATATTCATATTGGTGGAGATGAAGCTCCAAAGACGAAATGGAAGGAGTGCGAAAAATGCCAAAAGGTAATTGCTCAGAATGGCTTAAAGGACGAGCATGAGCTTCAAAGTTATTTTATCCATCGAATGGATGACTACTTGACGGCAAAAGGAAGGAAATTGATCGGTTGGGATGAAATTCTTGAAGGAGGGTTGTCTCCGAATGCTGCAGTGATGTCTTGGAGAGGTTTTGAAGGGGGAATAGAAGCGGCAAAACAAGGACATTATGTGGTGATGTCACCTGGTTCCCATTGTTATTTTGATCATTATCAAAGCACGTTGTCAACTGAACCCGTAGCGATAGGAGGCTATACTCCA
>CALCCB010000069.1 GCA_937899625.1 uncultured Bacteroidota bacterium | reverse complement strand
TGAAGTGCTCAAGGGCGTAGATATTTCCATTCAAAAAGGAGAAATAGTGAGCATTGTAGGGTCTTCTGGTGCAGGCAAAACAACCCTTTTGCATATTTTGGGCACATTGGACAGCCCCGATAAAGGTGAGTTGTATTTTGAGGGCAAGAGAACCGACCAGCTCAAAGGAAAAGCATTGGCTGCTTTCAGGAATCAGCACATTGGATTTGTATTTCAGTTTCATTATTTGCTCTCTGAATTTACCGTGCTCGAAAATGTAATGTTACCGGCAAAAAAACTCGGCAGAAAAAGCCTTGAAGAAGTTGAGCATGATGCCTATGAAAAATTAATATTATTAGGTATTGAAGATCAGGCGTTAAAGCTTGCTAGTAGGATCTCTGGCGGTCAAAAGCAAAGAGTAGCCATTTCAAGAGCATTGATCAATGATCCTATTATCGTAATGGGGGATGAGCCGACAGGGAATCTTGATTCTAAGAACTCTGAAAATGTGTTTAGAATATTCAAGGAATTATCCGAAGAACAGGGCTTGTCATTATTAGTTGTGACACACGATGCTGATTTTGCGGATAGAACCGACAGGATCATTCACATGGAAGATGGTAAGATCATTCAAGTTTGATCACCTGTTCTTCAATCTTTCTACGTCAGATATCTCTTCTAAGGTGTGATACAGAAATGCAATTAAATGTGACACTTGTTCTTTACCTTTTTCTTGACCAAACTTTACCGCAATAAAGACAGTGGGGAAGGCAATAATTCCTATCGGTACAATATAAAGAAAGGCACTATATCCTTGAGTTTGATATTGTACGATTCCAAACATACCGGCAAAGGAGGTTATCAGGATAATGTCAGCTTAGATCATAGTAAACATTGCCCATACCTGTTGTCGCGGACCAAATAAGACAATTGACCATCACATTTTCTGAATATTCGTCATCCTTAATACGAATAGTCATTTCCGGCGTCCAGTAATGTTGCATCCAACTTGGCGTTTTCAAAAATATCAGGTTGTTTGAACGCAAGCTAGAAATCAACTTCTCTTCAAGAATTCTTTTTCAAGATGAGCGAAGGTGTCGTCTACTGAAGTTTTGACTGCCAGAGAAAATCTCGGACGAATTTTTCCGAATTTAGAAACGTCAATCTCTTTCAGGTCCATTAGAAGGAAATATGGATCTTTGTTCCTTTTTCATCGGTAGCTATATCCAGCTTACCATCGATTTGTTCTACCAAGCCTTCGATCAATTCCATGCCTGTCCCTTTGTATTTGTAATCATCAGGCAATCCAGAGCCATTATCAATGAATGTGATCGAGGTTTCATCCTCATTTTGATGAAGGATAATATTAAGGTCATTGTTTTTCTCCTTTAAAAAAGCGTATTTATAGCTATTGGTAAGTACTTCGTTTGTGATAAGTGAAAGTGGAATGGCATTGGTGACTTCAATTTTGATCTGTTCGTCGCCATTGATTTCTTTTTGGACATTTTTACCAAAACCGTAAGTGCCATCAATATTTTCCAAAAGGGATTTTAGGAAGTCGTAGAAGTCCACCTCCTGATAATTCTTGCTATGGTACATTGAACTTTGCAGGGTAGATAAGGAGAAGGTCTTTGCGAGGATGTTTTCAAACAACTCATGATGATAGTTGTCCTTTGTTCGATGCATCTCACTTCGAATTAGAGCAGTGATTACAGCGAGATTATTCTTTACACGATGGTTGATCTCTGCTATAAGAATTGATTTTTCGTTCACAAGCTTTTCCAGCTGTTCCCTCAATATATTTTTGGAGTTGTTTTCGATCGTAAGGATCAATAATTGCGTTAATGCAATGGCGAAATGTTGTTCGTCACTGGTCCATTTTCTGATGTTGTGCAGGTTTTCAAAACAGATGATCCCTTTTAGTTTTCCTTCTGAAATGATAGGCACCTCCATCATTGAAGCGACATCATGTGGGATAAGATATGTTTGAACAAGTTCAATATTGAACTTTTCACTAGCCGCATCTTCGCTAATAATGATGTCATTTTTTGCAATGTGCTCAAAATAGATCGGTAAGTCCTTTTTTTTCAAAGACCCTTCTTTGTAGAACTTTTTGTCATTGTGGTCAAATGCAAGGATTGAATCAAGTCCAGATTCTTTATCATCCATGATCCAGGCATTTACTCTTTCAACCCTCAAAAGCCGAGCAGCCTCATGCAAAATGTCCTGTGTAATTTCATGAATGTTTCCATCAGAAATCGCCTTCGATTTTGATAATCGCTCAATAGATAAAAGAAATACCGATGGTTTTGTTGGAGCCATTGAAAAGTGGTTGGTTGTGAAAATACAAAACTTCCTGAATTGTACAAAGCCTTATTCACTTGATTTTCTGAATAACTCTTTCTCAATTGCGGAAGATTTCTTTTGGATTGGTTTAACTTTAGAGAAAGAAAATATTTTATGTTAAGAAAACTGATCACATTTCTTGATCTTAGAAGAGAGATCGAAGAGAAGGA
Organism: uncultured Bacteroidota bacterium; assembly: GCA_937899625.1. Classification (GTDB taxonomy): domain Bacteria; phylum Bacteroidota; class Bacteroidia; order Flavobacteriales_D; family Crocinitomicaceae; genus M0103. The sequence goes on along the minus strand of CALCCB010000069.1, from coordinate 10,322 downwards.
ACTAATTCATCAGGAGATCGAGAGAGGGATAGTATTCAAAGGGACTAATCTTTACATTCTTGTTTTTGCGATTGTAGTCGCGTCGGTTGGTTTGAATACCAATTCACCTGCGGTAATTATTGGTGCCATGTTAATATCTCCTTTGATGGGGCCTATCAATGGGCTGGGGTATAGCATTGCGATTTATGATTTTAACTTATTTAAAAAATCGCTCAAAAATTTCGGTTTTGCTGTAGGTGCCAGTCTATTTGCTTCGACGATCTATTTTGCGATAAGTCCGGTTTCTACTGCTCATTCAGAATTATTAGCCCGCACTCATCCAACGATCTATGACGTACTTATTGCCTTGTTTGGTGGATTAGCAGGCATTTTGGCGATCAGCAGTAAATTAAAGGGCAATGTGATTCCTGGGGTTGCAATAGCAACAGCGTTAATGCCCCCGTTATGTACTGCGGGATACGGAATTGCAAGTGGTCAGTTCGAATATTTCTTTGGTGCATTTTATTTATTTACGATCAACACCGTTTTTATTGCTCTAGCAACGATTATTGTTAGTCAATACCTTAAGTTTCCTATTCGATCAGTCATTGATCCTTCCAAAAAGACGAAGATCAATAGATGGATATCAATTGTTATCGTCATAACATTGTTACCTAGTTTATACTTTGGATACAAATTGGTTTTGAACGAAAAGTTCAATGCAAATGCAGAGTTGTTTTGTCAAAACATTACTGAATTTGAAGGAGCATATTTGATAAAGCATACAATCGATGAGAGAAAGAGGAACATTAATTTAGTTTATGGTGGAGCCAAACTCACTGAAAAGCAAAAGAAAATGATCATTGGTAAGTCATTGAGTTTTGATCTTGGGAAAGCCGAAATAACGATCGATCAAGGTTTTGCATTTTCTGAAGCTCAACCACTAAAGAACAATCCGCTTGAAGGACAATTGAATGCTATGTCAATGAACTTAAGGAAAAGTCAAGAAAAACTGGATAGCGTTGCTTTGATTCCAACCAAAGGCAAGGATATCTTTAAGGAATTAAAAGTGTTGTTTCCGGTTGTTCAGAATTGTTGTTATTCTGAAGGAGTTTTCTACAACCAAAAAGGGTCTGAAAGTAAATCAATTATCCTGATAGGATACATTCAGGAGTTGGATGAATCAGAAAGGAAAACCATAAAGAATTGGTTGTATACGCGTCTTAAGAAACAAGAGGTTAAGGTGATTTTTGAAAGGCAAGAAGAAAAAGAAGTGTCAACAAATACAGGTCTCGATCAAAAGGTCAACTGATCTTTCCCACGAGAAATTACTCTTCACATATTCTTTTCCATTTTCGGAAATGTGTTGATAGAATGACTGATCTGTCAGTAATAGATCGATCCAGTACTTGAATTCTTCAACGTTCTCTGCAATGACTATATTCTCGTTGTGAATAGCTCCAATTGCTTTCGCTGGTTGCGGTGTTGTTATGCATGGAATGCCCATGGCCATAGCTTCCAATAGTTTATTTTGCATCCCGGTACCAATGAACATTGGGGCAAAGAATAGTTTTCCTGAAGAATAAGCTATACGTATGTCGTCGAACCAGCCTGCTAATTCGATCTGGTTGCATTTATCAGCTGCTTTCACAACTCTGCGTGAAGGTGATGCACCAGCAATCAAACAAGTGTATTTACTGTCCTGAAGGAATTTTGAAATAAATTCAACAGTTTCAATGTTCGGAGCATAACTCAAGTTTCCTATAAAGACCAGCTCGAATTTTGGTTCATTTCTATTTGCATTAAAAAAGGTTTCGTTGATACCATTGGGAATGATCTCGATTTTATTTCGTTCGGGATGAAAAATAGTATTCCTGTCAATTTCACTGATGATCGTTTTATTTTCGAAATAATCAAAAATTCGGGTTTCGAGACTTTTAAGTCGTTTGTGTTCTAATTTGAATAACCATTTCAATAGGAAAGGAGCAAGGGTGATTCTTTTCTCTATCCCTTTTGAAAGGGAATCCATATAGTCAAGTGTTTTAGGGCATTGATGATAATCCTTCACGTAATTAGCAACACGAACCAACTGACAATAAATATGGTCTGGAGCTATTCTTTGGATTTCAGCGTTGATCTTCTTGGATATGGAGCTTGAGAAAAAATAGGAAACCTGAAAAGGAACACTTTTAAAAATTCCGAATAAGAGTCGAATGAATATGCCAGATTTCAAAAGAGGGTAGACGTTTATTTCCTTACAATAAGGCTCCAGTTCTTTTTTTGCCTTTTCGCTCACGGGTTCATCAGACAGTGCAAAAAGATAGACATCAAACTTTTTTGATAACCCCTTGATCTGATGATAAGCACGCAGTTTATCACCTTTCTCTAATGGGAAAGGAAATCGTGAAAGCATTACGACCAGTTTTTGTCTATCTACCATTTAAAAAAGTATTCAAACGATTCGATGTTTGCTCGACTGAATAATGATCCCGAATAAATTGAGCCGCTTTTTGTCCCAATTCTTTTCGAAGTGATTCATTCGATGATAAATCTATTACTTTTTCAACAATCTCATCATTCGACTCAGCGATGAGCAATTGGCCTTCGTCCGGAATTCCTAAGGCTCCCTTTCTTGTAGTAACCACAGGTATCCCATGATTCAGCGCTTCAAGGATCTTTATCCGAACACCAGATCCACTTTGAATGGGGGACACAAATATGCCTTCCGATTGATACCAATTTTCGAGGTCTTTAATGAAACCGACTGCGATAACTCCATTTTCAGGATCATCAATTTCCTTGACGTCCATATTTGAACCTGCTATCTTGAGTTTTAACGAGGGGAGAGATTTTCTGACTTTCGGATAAATGTCAGTTATTAATATTCTGACCGCTTCAATGTTGGGTTCCCAATTCATGCTGCCCAAATGAAATAAGTTGCAGGAAGAATAATCTTTTTTTGGATTGACCTCTGGTTGAGTAAAGGGTATAGAAATTGTTTGCTTAACCGCGAATTCACTTACGATGGTTTTTTCATCTAGTGAAGTGATGGCCAATATTCCCTCTACCGAAGAGAATACTTCTTGTTCAACCCTTTTTAGTTGCCTTGAAAGACTCTTGTAATACCATTTTTTAAATGGATTTCTTGAGTGCTCTGATAATTGACTCCAGATTTTGTATTCGACATTATGAGCCCTAAGAAAAATCTTGCCACTGAATTTTTCTTTCAGATCTGTTAAAGGACCTGAGGAATATAGGCCATCAAAAATGATTACATCGAAATGATTAGTAGAAAGTTCATTCATTATCAGATTGGTCCATTTCTGATCATTGAATCGTTCGAAATTATAACTTGCCCCTTTAATAAGCGAAAGGAGTGCACTGTGTGCCTTTAATGACGTATCAATAAAGACATTGACAGGCTGAATATTGTTGTAAAGATCCTGTGGAAAAGCTTCTCTGTTAAACGGGTGTTTATGAGTTGATACGGTAATGTTTTTTACATCATGTCCTCCTGAAAGTAATAATTGAAGAAAATTGTGACTGGCGCGACAACCTCCATCAACTAAAGGGAACATAGGCTTACTGGTTAGGAAGAGAATCTTCATGCTTTTTTGAGTTTGAAGCGGAAGAATTTCGTCCAGGTTTCTTTATTAAAAACAGGGGAATCATTAGCGGCAGCTCGTAAGAGAATAATTGCGATAGGGGTTAGAACAATGGACGCGAACCACATTCCAAGAAATGGGGATACAACACCAGAATTCGCCAAACTGTCCCCAACACTAATGAGCACAAAATAGATCATGAATAACAGAGCGGCGATAACTACGGGAGCACCAAAACCACCTTTTCTAACAATGGCACCTAGTGGAGCGCCTATAAAGAATAGAACGATAATGGCATACGTCAGGGCAAATTTCCTGTGAAATTCGATCCAGTAACCGTCGAGGTCATTGTTTATTCCTTCGAGATAATCCTCTTGCCCTTTTAAATTTTGGTTCTTTCTTCTGATCCAGGATTGTGCGTTCTGAACCGCAATTAGTTTATCCTGATCGTTCAACGAATCAAAATAAACGGCGGATTCTTTTTTTGGTCTTGAATTGAGCTCATCGACTCCTTCAACGGGTTTGAAGTTTAGTGATTCAAAATAGGGGTGGTCCGCTTTCATTGCCACCAGAAAGTTCTTTTGAATATTATCTGCGTTTCGTTTGACGGAGTCTATTTCTTCACTGATCTGAAAGACATTCAACATTTCGTGCTTGTCCTTAAACAAATCTTCTTGAGACCTACTCAATGAAAAGCCGGAAAGATCGATCTTATAAGTAGCTTGAGAAAAAGTAGATCTCCTGGATGGTCGATTATTGTGTTTTGATGGGTGGATCTCGCCATTTGGTAAGAAATTCGGAGATTGTGGCTCCAATTCCTCGACGATGTATCCTTTTTTTAGCTCAAAATAAAGGAACTTTCCATTCTCTGATTTATAGATCGTTCCCTCATCAGCACGAATTGTTTTTATTTCGTCTGGAGACGTGTGATCATGGATTAAAATACCTTTAAATGAAGATTCGGTTCCTTCATCTACTTTTATTGCATAGCCGTCTAGTTCATTACTATAAACTCCGGGTGTAATGATCGAGGAGATCTTGGTGTTTTGGATGTCATAGATAAGAGAATGCCATTTCAAATTGGATACAGGTATGACATAATTGGCGAAATAGAATGTCCCTAAAGCGATCAGAAGTACAACGACCATTAAAGGCTTCATGATACGATAAAGTGAGAGCCCACTTGACTTTAATGCCGTTAGCTCATTGTTTTCGGCCAAATTACCGAATGTCATGATCGAAGACAGGAGGATGGCTAATGGCAAAGCCAAAGGAATCAAACTGGCAGAGATATAAAAAAGCAACTCAAGGATTACCCAGGTACTTAGCCCTTTGCCCATGAGATCATCCAGGTATTTCCAAAAAAATTGCATGACAAGCATGAACATGGAAATGGCCAGTGTAACCAGAAAAGGACCTACAAATGATCGGATACTAAATACGTAAAGGCGTTTCAACTTAAAAAGTTTGTTCAAAATTACGTATTAAACGCAATAATGTCTTTCGGATTGTGAAGGAATCTTTTATGCTCCTAAGACTCTTTTAAGATCACTAACAGACTGGTCCCACAGCATAGTTGCTTCATCTTCTTCGTCTGAATCCGCGAAGTCCGTAATTTGCAAAACCACATCTTTCGTAATAGGGTCGACATCAATCCTCAATTCAAAGAAACATTCGTTTTCTTCTTCTTCGTCTTTGAGCCATTGGAATCTCACCTTGGAACCCGGTTTTTTGGTAATAATTCGAGCATTTTCTTCGCTTCCATCCCAAATGAATGTAAAAACGTCATCTTTAATATTGACATCATCTGCGAACCATTCGCTCAGTCCACTAGGTGTACAAAGCATATTTTCAAGAACTTTTGGAGATGTTTTTAAAGGATATTCAAGTTCAATTTTTACTTTTTCGGTCATAGTGGTCTTCATTTGTGTTAAATTCGTGGCTCAAAGTCGCAATTTACATATTTCTTTTCAATGGCCCTGATACATTCCTTAGAAAAAAGTGGAAATATTCTTTTTAAATATAGAGGACAAATTCCAGTAGTTCTTTTTTTACTTTCAATACCTGTAGTTTACTTTACAGACTATGGTTTTTTAAACACCAATCCAATGATCCACTTGATCCTTTTAAGTGGGTGTATCCTTGTGTCTTTTGCAGGGCAAGTGATAAGAGCTATAGCTATAGGTACTAGTAATAAGCACACAAGTGGTCGAAATACGAAAGAGCAAGTTGCAGAAGCTTTAAATACAAAAGGGATTTACTCAACTGTTCGCCATCCATTATACCTTGGAAATTATTTCATGTGGATAGGTATAGTAATGTATACCTTCAATATTTGGTTCATTTTAGTGACCACTCTGCTTTTCTGGTTGTATTATGAAAGGATCATGTTTGCTGAAGAACGGTTCTTAGAAAGAAAGTTTGGGGATGATTACTTAAATTGGTCATTAACGGCTCCTGCGTTTATTCCTAGCTTCAAGAATTATAAAAAAACAGACATTCCTTTTTCAATGAAGACGATCCTAAGACGCGAGTACTCAGGTGTTACGGCTACAATTATTGGATTTGTTTTTGTCGATTTTTTAAGAGTTTGGTTCATCAATGGGGAACCTATGTTTAGGATGGATCATATACTTATAACGGCTGGTGCACTAATGATCAGTTTCGTTTTAAGGTCTCTAAAACATTATACAAAAGTATTATTCGAAGAGGGCCGCTCATAAAGCATTTTAATGATTTATTTTGGTAATGGATTGAAACATGATTGCTGTCATGTTTAAGTTCCTACGAACTTGATGACTTACCTTTGCACAATTAATTACTATTCAATGAAAAGGAAACTTTTACAATTATGTCTTTTCATTTTTATTTATGGAAATTCAAATGCTCAAGGTGATTCGGAAGTCTCTAAGAATGTTGTTGATTTATCTGAAAATCCAGATATCGCCTGGGTGTTATTTGAGACGGATGCTCAAGACAGAAATGATCAAATACACCTTATAACCGAAGGGTAATAAGTCAAACTCGAAGATCTAAAATAAAAAAGGCAGGTTCAAAACCTGCCTTTTTTTTATACTTAATGGTGGTGTCCACCAGGTCCGTGAACATGACCGTGATCAATCTCTTCTTGTGTTGCTGGTCTGATATCAAGAACTTCGCCACTGAAATGTAAATCTGTATCTGCTAATGGATGATTGAAGTCCATTTTGATATATTCATCTGTCACTTCAAGAATCCTTCCTCTGTGGTGGTTTCCTTCTGAGTCGGTCATTGGAATAAGAGCTCCCAATGTAAACATGTTTTCGTCAAAATTTCCACTTTCGTCAAGGAACACTTCACGCGGAATTGCAACTATCATTTCTTCTACTTTGTTCCCATATGCGTTAGCGGCTACGATAGAAAATTCAAATGAGTCCCCAGTCGATTTTCCGTGTAGATTTTCTTCAAATTCAGGAATAAGTGATCCAACGCCATAAAGAAATACCATAGGATTCTCTGTAGTTGTCTCTTCGATTTTTTCTCCGGTTGTATTATCTGATAACTTGTAATTCAGCGTAACAACCATGTGTTGTTTTATTGTCATGAAAATAATTTTGCCGAAAGTTAAGGATAAATTGGGGAAGGAGGGGTATCAAAAGTTTCTTATGCCTTAAGGCAATAAGTCAAAGAAATGGTCGTTATTTAAATTATTACAAATAAATCAGCCTATGATCAAAAAATACACTAACGAGATTATCTCTGAGGTCAAGGAGAATAAAATTGGACCGAACAATACTACACTAAATAGTATTTTGAATTACAGCAAATCATTAGAGGTTAAAAAGCTCAAAAAAGAAAAAGTGTTATATCACTTAAACTAAAAAAAAGCCCCAATTGGGGCTTTTCTTTTTTACCAGATCTTTGCGACTTTTCCGTTCGGGTTTCGCATTGCATCCCCTTCTTTAATGCCAAAGGCCTCAAAGAATTCAGGACAATTTTTTAAAGGCCCGTTCACACGATACATACCAGGTGAATGCGGATCATTTGCAATTCTGTTCTTCATTTCTTCTTCTGTATAATTGATCTTCCAAAGCTGTGCGTATGAGATAAAGAATCGCTGAGACGGAGTAAATCTTTCTCTGATCTCATTTTTCATGAATTCTTCAGTTCTCTTATAAGCGTAGAAAGCAAGCGTTAATCCTCCTAAGTCTGCAATGTTTTCTCCCATTGTCAGGTCTGGGTTAACACAATGATCTTCGATAGGGCAGAACGCTGAATATGTTTGTCCAAGGATGGTTGTCTTTTCTTCAAATAACTTACGATCTGATTCTGACCACCAGTTCTTGAAAGTTCCATCAGCAGCGAATTTAGAGCCCATGTCGTCAAATCCATGGGTGAATTCATGACCAATCACCATTCCTATTCTTCCATAATTTACAGCATCTTCGGCATTTTCATCAAAGAAAGGTGGTTGCATGATTCCTGCAGGAAAGGCGATCTCATTTAATAATGGATGATAATAGGCATTAACCATGTGAGCTGGCATTCCCCATTTATCCTTGTCAACAGGTTTGGTTAGCTCATCCATGTTTTTGAAATGCGAATATTTTGACACTGCTTTGAAGTTTTTCAGGTAGTCTTCAGAACTTAGATCTAATGATGTAAAATCTTCCCATTTTGAAGGGAAACCAAGTTTTCTGCCAATTGAATTCAGTTTATTTAAAGCTTCTTTTTTGGTTTCGTCAGACATCCATTCTAGGTTATCGATCCTTTCTCTGAATACTATCAACAAATTGTCGACCATTTCATTTACTCTGTTTTGCGCTTTTTCAGAATAATATTTTGCAACAAATGCTTTCCCAAGAACCTCTGAGATCTCAATGCTTGTAAGTTCATCGATCACTCTCTCATTATCAGGTTTCATTTCTGTTTTTCCGCTCAATTTTTTACCATAGAATTCGAACTTTTTCTCAACGAATTCACGGCTCAATTGACCTGCATAATGATTAATTAGTTTCCATGACAAATAATCCTTCCATGTAGTAAGGTCATATCCATCAATTGCCCGATAAATTGTTTTCACAAAGTCAACATTACTTACAATCAGTGAATCAAAAGAATGACTTTTAATTTGATCCAGGTAGGATTGAAAATCAAAATTCCCGAGGTAATTGGATGCCTCCTCAAGAGAAAGCTTGTTGTATGTCCGCTCAGGAATTCTCATTTCAGCCGGTAGAAGCATTTTCTCTGCCAAAGCAGTCTCGAAAGAAACGATTCGGTCCGCAGCTTGTTCAGCTTCGATTTGTTCTTTTCCGATCATCTGAAGCATTTCACCTATGTATTTTTGGTAGGCGTATCTTAGCTCTTTCTTGTTTTCAGAGAAATAGTAGTCCTTATTTGGTAAGCCAATTCCTCCCTGAGACATGTAAGAGATGTTCATCTCCACATTCTTCAAGTCTTGTCCTACGCCGAAGCTGAAAAGAGAATTTATCCCTTCCATATGTTGCTGGGCTACGATCGAAACGATCTCACTCTTCGATTTAATAGAGGCGATTTTATTGAGGTCTTCTTGAAGAGGGGAGAATCCTTTTTTGTCTCTAAGATCAAAGTTCATATAAGAACTGTAATATGCTCCAAGCAATTGTTCATCGGACCCTTTTTCGTTTTTAGAGTTTTTGCAGGTTTCAAGAATTTGTACAAGTTTTTCCTTGTTACTCTTATCCAGTTCGTTAAAACTTCCCCAACGAGATTCTGAAGGTGGGACTGGGTTTGCTTTGATCCATTCTTCATTCGCAAACATGAAAAAGTCTTCATTCGCTTTGATAGATTTTGACATGTAATCAACATCTACAGTACTCAGTGAACCATTAGAATTCGCATTAGAAACAGGTTTGATATCCGCTGTAGGAGTCGAAGTTTTACATGAAGCAATCAGTGCAATAACTGAAAGTTGTAGGATTAATCTTTTCATATTTCTGGGTTAAATAACATTTCTACATGTGGAATTCCATCTTCTGGGTATTCTTTTCCGGTAGAGTAAAAAGCATGTTTGTTATAATAATTTTCGAGATGTTTCTGTGCTGAGATTCGAATGGCCACTTTACCAAATTCAGCCTCGGTAAATTTCATTGCTTCTTCCATCAAGGTGTGTCCTATCCCTTTACCTCTAATGCTTTCATCGATCACAACTCTACCAATTGCAACTTCAGGGTAGGATAGTCCAGGAGGAAGGATTCTTGCCGTCGCGACAACATTTCCCATTCCATCTCTACAGATCAGATGGTAACATTTTTTGTCTTTTCCATCAAGGTCCAGATAAGAACAGTTTTGCTCAACCACGAATGCCCTTAATCGCAATTCGATGATATCGTGAAACTCATTCGTTGAAAGTTCAGGGTAATATTTTACTTGCCAGTCTAAATGCATATACTTTAAATTCAGGTTTGAATTACGCCAACGTTATATTTTTTGTCGGCTTTTTTGTGATTTGCCATCTCTATTCCCATTGAAACAACCTTTCTGGTTTCTGCTGGGTCAATAATAGCATCGATCCATAAACGACTAGCCGCATAATATGGAGAGATCTGAGAGTCATATCGATTTTTGATCGTATCAAAAAGTTCTTTTTCTCTTTCTGGAGTGATCTCTTCACCTTTCGCTTTCATTGATGCTACTTCAATTTGCAATAAGGTTTTTGCGGCTGACGCTCCACCCATTACAGCTATTTCAGCAGTTGGCCAACCGACAATCAATCGTGGG